>NZ_CP156060.1:0-105000 GCF_039778605.1 Flavobacterium sp. WV_118_3
AGTTGTTTAAAAAAGACGGCGAAGCGATGAAAATCGACGGTTTTTACTCGAAAGACGGTGTAGTGAATATCATCTTTAATAAAGACGGCCTTGGGAATTTTGACATTGCGTTAAAAGATCAGAAAGAAGACAAGCCATCCGACAGTAAGCCGTTTGCGTTGAATCTGAAAAAATACGAGATCGAAAATCTGCGTTTTACCTATAGCGATGAAAAGTCCAAAATCAAAATGGTGGTGGATAGTCTGAATCACGAAGGAACGGGAAATTTTGCCGCTCAGAAATTGGATTTGGTAACGAAATCATCGGCCAGATTGTCGTTGGATATGGATAAGGTGAAATATATGAAAAACGTATCGCTTAACCTGGATGCGGTTTTAGGAATTGACTTAGAAAAACAAAAATATACTTTTAAGGAGAATAAAGCACTGATCAATCAGTTGCCGCTGGAGTTTGATGGGTTTATTCAAATGGTGGAAAAAGGTCAGGTGTATGATCTTAAATTTAAAACGCCAACGTCTTCGTTTAAAAACTTCCTGGGGTTAGTGCCGGAAGCCTATGCCGGAAATCTGAACACGGTTAAAACAACCGGCGATTTTAAAGTGGATGGTACGGTTAAGGGAGTGCTTACGGATACAACAATTCCGAAATTTAAAATTGAAATTGCATCCGATAATGCATCGTTCCAATATCCGGACTTACCGAAATCGGTGCAGAATATCGTGATCGATACTTATATTGTAAACGAAACAGGGTTGATGAATGATACCTATGTCAATCTGGATAAGTTGTCGTTCCGTATTGATCAGGATGTATTTAATGCGAAAGCCAATATCAAAAATATTACACAAAATGCGTTGGTTGATGCCGAATTAAAAGGGGTGATCAATCTGGCAAATGTAACCAAAGCGTATCCGGTAAAACTGGAAAAACCGCTATCGGGAATCTTAAAAGCTAATGTGGTCACGAAGTTTGATATGAAATCGGTGGAAACAAGTCAGTATCAGAATATACAAAATTCCGGAAATATCAGTCTGACCGGGTTTAATTATGCCGGTCCGGAATTAGCGAAACCGATCCAGATCAAACAGGCTACAGTAGCCTTTAATCCAAATCAGATCCGATTGAATCAATTGGATGCCGTGACCGGGAAATCGGATATTAAAGTAGCAGGAACGCTGGATAATTTCTACGGATTTGTCTTTAAAAAACAGGTCCTGAAAGGGAATTTCGATATGAGTTCGAACCAGTTGTTGGTGTCGGATTTTATGACGCCATCGGTACCGGAAGCAACAAAAACGAAAACGGCTACGCCTAAGGAAGCGGTTAAAATTCCAGCATTTTTGGATTGTACGATTACAGCCAAAGCCAATACGGTGGTGTATGATAACCTGACATTAAAAGCGGTTTCGGGTAAAATGATTATTAAAGATGAGGCGGTAAAACTGGAAAATGTAAAAACCAATATGTTCGACGGTCAGATTGGGGTAGATGGTATGGTGTCGACAAAAGGTGCGGTGCCGAAGTTTGATATGAATCTGGGCTTAAATGCTGTCGATATCGCGAAGTCGTTTACACAATTGGATATGTTGAAATCGATTGCGCCGATTGCTGGTGTGATCAATGGAAAATTGAATTCGACAATCAAGTTGTCCGGAAATCTGGATGCCAAAGAAATGACGCCGGATCTGAAAACGATTTCCGGAGATTTATTAGGACAGTTATTGTCGACATCAATCAATGCGAAGAATTCGAATTTATTGAATGCTTTGGATGGAAGCCTGAAGTTTATCGATTTGGATAAGTTAAATCTGAACAACCTGAAAGCGCATTTGTCGTTCGATAATGGAAAGGTAAATGTAAAACCATTTGATATCAAATATCAGGATATCAAAGTGACGGTTGGTGGGCAACACGGGTTTGATCAATCAATGAATTACAATCTGAAATTTGATGTACCGGCGAAATATCTGGGATCGGATGTGAATAAGTTGTTAGCGAAGTTGTCGCCATCCGATGCGAATAAATTACAGAATATACCGGTCAATGCAATTTTAACCGGAAGCTTTAAAAATCCTAAGGTTTCTACCGATTTAAACCAGGCGGTAACCAATATCTCAAATCAGTTGATCCAACAACAAAAAGACAAACTGATCAATCAGGGAACCGGAGCATTGGAGAATCTTTTGGGCGGTGGTAAAAAGAATACCGGAACCGGAACAACGGCCGATACAACCAAAACCAAACCGAAAGACGATATTAAAAATACAGCTGCGAATGCCATAAAGGGGCTCTTTGGGAAAAAGAAAAAAGAAGAATAAAAGAAGGCTATCCAAACGGATAGCCTTCTTTATATCTTTTTATTTTACACCTGACCGGCTTTTAAAACCGGTCAGGTGTTATAACTAAATTTTACATTGTGATTTTAACTACATAACCCTCAAAGGTTCGGATGTTAAAAACGGTACCGTCTTCAAAAATCAGGTACTGGCCTTTAATTCCGGTTAGTCGGCCGTTAAAAACCGGTGTTTTATCCAGACTCAGGCTGTTGACTTTCTTCGGGTATTGAAGAACCGGATAGTCCAGATGGTATAGCTTTTCGGGTGTTGGTGCGAAATACGGTTTTACTTCGTCCGGTAATAACGATTCCAGTTTATTGCGTTCGGATACGATATCAATGGACGGGACTTCATTTTGCAGCATTTTTCGCCAGTTGGTTTTGTCTGAAAAATGATCTTTTAGTGCGACCTCGGCGATTCCGGCCAGATAACGATTCGGAACTTCTACGATCGGAACGGCTTCTATAGCACCCTGATCAATCCAACGCGTCGGAACCTGGGTTTTACGGGTAACGCCTACTTTGACTTCGCTGGATAGGGCGAGGTATACAATGTGGGGTTGTAATTGAACTCTTTTTTCATATTCCAAATCCCGGTCTTCTATGTCAAGATGTGCGGTGCTGAGTTCCGGTTTCATAATCCAGTCGCCAGCCGAAGCGCTCGACATAAAGCAATCATAACAGAATCCCTGTCGGAAAATCTTCTTTTTCTTGCCACAGTTCAGGCACTGGTAGCCCTGAAAAGCGATTTCCAATTCTTTATTTAGTAATTGGTTGACATTCAAAAAGCTGTTTTCAAAAACAAGGTAATATTGTATCGGATTCCCGATTTCCGTTTGCATCTTAGTCAGTACACCGTCGTATTGCATTTTGTAAATTTCAGGTTTAAGTATTAGGATTTGCAGTGAAGCCGAGTGTTTCCTGCTGTTTTTTTCTTATTTTTGGTAATGATGTAAAAGTACAAACTTTGGTTTGAATAATGCCAAAACAAATCTTTTTAACCGGAATATACTAAAATATGGCCCTGACAATAATTAACTCGATTGCTTCCTGGATACTAAAAAAACGAATTCATCAAATGGAGTTGTTTCTGAAATACCCCAATGAAGTACAGGAAGAACTGCTGTTTAGCTTATTGCGTACGGCAGAACCTACTATTATTGGTCAGAAATATGAATTTTCGTCCATCAGAAGTTATAAGACGTTTACAGAGCGCGTTCCGGTATCGACCTATGAAGAACTCGAACCATTGATCGAAAGAACCCGAAAAGGGGAGCAAAATGTGTTTTGGAATACACCAATCAAATGGTTTGCAAAATCCAGCGGAACAACCAATGCCAAAAGTAAGTTTATCCCGGTGAGTAGTGAAGCTTTGGAGGATTGTCATTATAAAGCCAGTAAAGATTTACTGTGTTTGTATCTGAATAATAATGAAAATTCACAGTTGTTTACAGGTAAGAGCCTTCGCTTGGGAGGAAGTAAGCAATTGTATGAAGATAACAATACCTTTTTTGGCGATTTGTCGGCGATCCTGATCGATAATATGCCTTTCTGGGCAGAATTTAGTAGTACTCCAAGTAATAAGGTGTCGTTAATGAGTGAATGGGAATCTAAAATTCAGGCGATCATACAGGAGACGGTTATGGAAAATGTAACCAGTTTTGCCGGTGTGCCTTCCTGGATGTTAGTATTGTTAAACCGGGTTTTGGAAGAAACCGGGAAAAATAATCTGGCCGAATTATGGCCTAATGTTGAGGTGTATTTCCATGGAGGGGTTAGTTTTGAACCGTATCGCGAGCAATATAAACGATTATTGCCAAAAGAGGATTTCCGCTATTACGAAATTTATAATGCTTCTGAAGGTTTTTTTGCGATTCAGGATCTGAATAATTCCAATGATCTGTTGTTGATGCTGGATTACGGAATTTTCTACGAATTTATTCCGATGGATGCTTTTGGAACACCGGAACAGAAAGTGATCCGTCTGTCGGAAGTGGAGTTGAATAAAAACTATGCGGTGGTGATTACAACCAATTCCGGGTTGTGGCGTTATCTGATAGGAGATACGGTGCGGTTTACCTCATTAAACCCGTATCGTATTAAAGTGACGGGAAGAACAAAACACCATATCAATGTATTTGGTGAAGAGTTGATGGTTGAAAATACCGATAAAGCCATTTCTAAAGCCTGTCAGGAAACCAATTCCGAGGTAATTGATTATACGGTAGCGCCAATTTTTATGAAAGGTCGCGAAAAAGGAGCACACGAATGGATGATTGAATTCCGTAGAAAACCGGAAAATATCGAACTTTTCCGTAAAAAACTGGACGAAGCATTGCAAACGGTAAACTCTGATTATGAGGCAAAACGATACAATAATATGACATTGAATCCGTTAGTGTTGAATGTTGCGCGAACCAATCTGTTTTACGACTGGCTGAAAGAGCAGGATAAACTGGGCGGACAACATAAAATTCCGCGACTGTCGAATAGCCGGGAATACCTGGACCGACTTAAGGCTTTACAATATATTCAAATAGACTGATTATGAAAAAACGGATTGTTTTTATAGTAGCAGGGATCCTTTTGGTTTCCTGTGGGCCCAAACGGTTAGGGTGTGGTCCGCGACGATGTGATACCGATATCAAAAAGATAGAAAAATCGGATGTGTTAATTCAAAAAGCTACTAAAACGGCATAAAAAAACCTCGCAATTGCGAGGTTTTAAAATTCTTAGAAAGTTCTAATTATTTTTTTGCAGCGTCAGCAGCTGGAGCAGCAGTTTCTGTAGCTGGAGCAGCCTCAGTAGCTGGAGCAGCCTCAGTAGTAGCAGCAGCAGAGTCAACAGTAGTAGCAGCAGCTTCTACAGCCTCTTCAGCAGGAGCAGCAACTTCTTCAGTTACAGGCTCTTCAGTTTTAGTTTCTTTACAAGAAACGAAAGAAACACTCATCATAGCTACTAATGCTAAGCTTAAAACAACTTTTTTCATCTTACTAAATTATAAAGGTTAATTATTAATTCGGAGCAAAGATATAAAATTTTTGATACGTAATAATATTTACTAAAATATTTTTTGCTCCCGGATTATGTTTTTTTTTTGAAAAACAGATAGCTCGTTTATAAAATGCCCTGTTTTGTTGGGTTTTCGATTGTAACTATCTGTTTTCTACTATTTTGTGTTGAGGTTAAAAATGTGTTATTTTTTCTTGTTTTGAACGATTTTCATCTCGTCAACCAGGTGTTTTGCCCCTGCATATTTGTCAATTATAAACAAAACATAGCGAATATCGACCATAATATTGCGGCAAATCGCCGGATCGTAGTGAATATCGCTCATGGTTCCTTCCCAAACACGGTCGAAATTTAACCCGATCAGGTTGCCTTCCGCATCCAACGCAGGGCTTCCGGAGTTACCACCCGTTGTATGATTTGTTCCGATAAAACATACCGGCATACGTCCTTTTTCGGCATATTGTCCGTAATCTTTAGTATTGTATAAAGAGATTAGTTTGGCAGGTACGTCAAATTCATAATCACCCGGTACGTATTTTTCGATCACACCATCCAGATACGTCATCGGTTCATAGATCACCGCATCGCTAGGACTGTAACCTTTTACTTTTCCGTAGGTAACACGTAAGGTGCTGTTGGCATCCGGGAAAATACGGTTATTCGGGAATAATTCCAGAATAGCTTTCATATAGGTACGTTGTAACGCGATGTTTTTAAGGTTCAGTTCGTCGTATTTTGGAGCTACATTTTTAAGGTAACTATCAGCCATCGATTTTACCAACTGGAAACCTTTGTCCTTGTTGATGCGCTCTATTACCGTTTTAGCATCGCCATTCAACAATTCTTTTAAATTGTTATAGCTGGTTAGTTTGGACTGACTGTATACTTCTTCGGTTAATTTTTTAGTGTCAACATTTGTCAAACTCGCCGGTAAAAACTGTTTTGGCGACTTAGTAACGTATAAGGCGATTAGTTGTTCAAAAACTTTTTCGTCTACATTCGCGTTAAAATCTTTGTATAAATCTTCAAAACCGGCAATCAGGTTGTTTTTACGATCGTTAAAAGCTTGTTCACCTTTAGCATTGTAAACCTGTTCCAATTGGAATAAACGGTATCCGAAACTCAATAATTCGGTATTTCGTAAAACCACTTCGGTATAATAATCACGGCTCAGGGCATACGGAGCGATTTCGGTGTAGTTCTTTTTAAAGTCGGCTAACAGATTGCCATATTCGGCCTGTTTTCCGGATTTTACCACTTTCTCCTGGAATTCCTGCTCAAACTTTTGTTTGATGGCCAAAGCGTTTGATTTTTTTAAACCTTTGGTTTCGCCGATCCATTTTTTCCAGTAGTTCGCAATGCTGGCATATTTGGAAGCATATTGAATTTTGATCGCGTTGTCTTTACGCATAAATCCGTCCTGAACTTTTAAAGCTGCATCACGCACTTCGATTTTTGCCGGATTCAGATCGTTTACAATTTGTGCCACAGCATACGACGGAAGGTATTCCTGAGTACGACCCGGGTAACCCATTACCATGGTAAAATCGTTTTCTTTAACGCCTTTTATAGAAACCGGGAAGAAATGTTTCGGTTTGTAGGGTACGTTATCTTTGGAATATGCAGCCGGGCGGTTGTTTTTATCAGCGTAGATTCGGAATAAAGAAAAATCTCCGGTATGGCGTGGCCAAACCCAGTTGTCGGTATCCGATCCGAATTTCCCGATTGATGATGGCGGAGCACCAACCAAACGAACATCGCTATAGGTTTCCGTTAGGAATAGGATATACTGGTTTCCGTCATAAAAAGTACGGATTTTGTTTTCCTGCCAGGATTCCTTTGGTAACGTACGGCTTAGGGTACTGATGTTTTCCTGGATTTTCTTTTGTTTGTCAGCTTCACTTGTCAGTGCGGCAACACCTTCCAGTACTTTATTGGTTACATCTTCAATTTTTACAATAAAAGTTACTTCCAGATCTTTGTTCGGTAGTTCGTCTTCTTGTTTCATCGCCCAGAATCCGTTGGTCAAATAGTCATGATCAACAGTTGAGTGGGATTGGATTTCGCCATATCCACAGTGATGGTTGGTTAATAATAAACCTTTGGAGGAAATGACTTCTGAGGTACAACCACCGTTAAAATGCGGTACAGCATCTTTTAAACTGGATTTGTTGACATCATAAATATCGGCAGCCGATATTTTCATTCCTAAGGTTTTCATCTCTTTTTCGTTCATTCCTTTTAAAAGCGAAGGAATCCACATTCCGCCCTGTTGCGCGGAAACCGGTAAAACGAACAATAGGACAAGTAGTCTTAAAAGTTTCATTGGATTGTTTTTATTTGATTATTTTGGTTATACGACTTTGTATTTCATGATTTTACGGTTGTGATCGGTAAAATTCTGGGCAAGATACAATTTTTGAGCCTTTTCGTTATGGTTTTCAACTTCCAGGTAGAGAACTTTTAACTTTAATTTAAGAGCTTCCGATTGGATAAAATGGATGGCTTGCTTGCCAATTCCTTTACCGCGGGCTTTTTCAGAAAGATACAATTCGTCTAAAAAAGCATAACGGCCTTTGTATTCAAAACTAAAAATAAAAGTAAGAATCACATAGCCTACCAGAATATCGTCTGAATAAATCAGCCAGGCTTTTCCCAGATTTTCATCGTTTATAAATGTTTCAAAAAGCGATTCGGTAGTCGGGATATCGATAGGGTAGTTGTCGATCGCATAGAAATCCTGCATCATCGTAATGATGTCGGGAATATGCTGATGGTCCAAAGGTTTAAACTGCGTATTCATTTTTGATATGGTTTACAATGCTCTTAGTGGCATTTTGATTCATTTGTACGAAAGTGCTGCAAATATGACCTTTTTCGAAACGGATGTCTTCGTTTTGAATCAGATTGGAAAAGGCTTCGTCAAGTTCTTTTTGGTTTGAAATGGAAATACAGCCTTCCATGTTAACCAGCGCTATGGCTTCGGCAAAATGGGAAAAATTAGGGCCAATTACAATCGGTACGCCAAAGGTGGCTGGTTCCAATATATTGTGAACACCCGGTTTGCCAAAACCGCCGCCTACATAGGCAATGTCGGCATAACTGTAGATCTTGGTCAGGATGCCAATGGTGTCGATAATAAAAACATCGTAATCGCTTAAATCGGAAACGGAATTTTTTTTGGAAAATAAAACCGTTTTTCGGGAAATGCTTTTTTGGAGTTCCTGAATTTGTTCGGTTTTGATATTGTGTGGCGCAATGATAAACTTTACCGGATCGGTACAACGGTTAATATAGTCCACAAGTAGTGTTTCGTCTTTTGGCCAGGAGCTGCCAATGACGATAGTGGTCGTATCGGCTTTAAAGTTTTCGATAAAATCCAAAGTGTTGTCGCGTTCCAAAATAGCCGATACCCGGTCAAATCGGGTGTCACCGCTCACTTTTACATTGTGAAATCCGATGCTTTGTAAAAGCTGTTTCGATTTTTCATTCTGAACAAAAAAGTAACGAAAGCTTTTTAGCGCGTTTCGGTAAAACGAACCATACCATTTAAAAAACGATTGTTTTTCGCGGAAAATTCCCGAAACCAGATAGGTCGGAATTTGGTGTTGTTGTAAAACATCCAGATAATTCGGCCAGTATTCGTATTTGATAAAAAATACAAGATCGGGATGAACGGCTTTGATAAAACGGACGGCATTCAATCGGGTGTCCAACGGTAAATATACGGTGACATCGGCTATGGTATTGTTTTTTCGAACCTCATAACCCGATGGGGAAAAAAAGGTCAGTACAATTTTATGCGATGGATAATGGGCTTTGATTTGTTCCATTACCGGAAGCCCTTGTTCGTATTCGCCCAGTGACGCGGCATGGAACCAGATGGTTTTATCGGTAGGTTGTATGGCGGATTCCAATGTGGTAAAAACATTTTTCCGTCCTTCGGTAAACAGCTTAATTTTAGGGCTTACCATAGCAATAAAACGGATCAGAAAACCAGCTATCCGAACCAGTAAATCGTATAAAAAAAACATAGGCGAAAATTTGTGTCGCTAAATTACGGTTCTTTACGTTAATTTGATTGGTGTAACGTCATTAAATGAGTATTTTTGCTTGTTTTAATTCCTTTTCCAAAAGGAATTTCAAATCGTTACAAAGCAATTTAGAAAGCACATGAGAAAAATACAAATGGTTGATCTTAAGGGTCAATACGAACAAATAAAAGAGCAGGTTAACCAGTCAATCCAGGAAGTACTGGATACCACAACATTTATCAACGGGCCGCAGGTACATCAATTCCAAAAATCATTGGAGGAATATCTGGATGTGAAACACGTAATTCCGTGTGCGAATGGTACCGATGCCCTTCAGATCGCCATGATGGGATTGGGATTGCAACCCGGTGATGAGGTGATTACAGCCGATTTTACGTTTGCCGCTACCGTTGAGGTGATTGCCTTGTTGCAACTGACTCCGGTTTTGGTTGATGTGGATCCGGATACGTTTAATATTTCGGTGGACGCCATTAAAAAAGCGATCACGCCAAAAACAAAAGCCATTGTTCCGGTACATATGTTCGGACAGGCGGCGAATATGGAAGCCATCATGGCGGTTGCAAAGGAATACAATCTGTTTGTGATCGAAGATAATGCGCAGGCAATCGGAGCCGATTATGAATATGCCGATGGTAGTAAAAAGAAAGTGGGAACGATTGGACATGTGGCGTCGACCTCATTTTTCCCGTCTAAAAACTTAGGATGTTATGGTGATGGTGGTGCCATTTTTACCAACGATGACGAACTGGCTTATAAATTACGCGGAATCGTAAACCACGGAATGTACGTACGTTACCATCACGATGTAGTGGGTGTGAATTCCCGTTTGGATAGTATGCAGGCGGCGGTTTTAAACGCGAAGTTGCCAAGATTGGATGTGTATAACGACGCGCGTCAGTTGGCAGCTCAAAAATATGATGCGGCTCTTGCCGGACATGCGAATATTGTAACTCCGGTTGTAAAAGGCGATAAAGGAAGCCATGTGTTTCATCAATATACGTTGCGAATTCTAAATGCCGATCGCAATGCGTTAATGCAGCACCTGATCGATAAAGGGATTCCATGTGCCATTTATTATCCGATTCCGTTACACAGTCAGAAAGCGTATGCTGATAGCCGTTATAATGAAGCCGATTTCCCGGTAACAAATCAATTGGTGAATGAAGTGATTTCATTACCAATGCATACCGAACTGGATGACGAACAGATTAAATTTATTACCGATAGTATTCTGGAATTTTTAAAATAAACCTTTTCACGTATATTCGTGTTCATATTCAAAAATAAATGAAAGTAGTTGTTACCGGAGGTTTAGGTTTTATCGGATCCCATACTGTAGTGGAATTATACCGTCAGGGGTTTGAAGTGGTTATTGTCGATAATCTGTCGAATTCATCTATCGATGTTTTAACAGGTATTGAAAAAATAATCGGGGTGAAACCGGTATTTGAGCAGATTGATCTGCGCGATAAAGCTGTTGTAACTGCTTTTTTTGAAAAACACAACGATAGTATTGGTGTTATTCATTTTGCCGCTTCAAAAGCAGTGGGCGAAAGTGTGGAAAATCCATTACTGTATTATGAAAATAATATTGCGTCCTTAGTTTACCTGTTACAGGAATTACAAAAGAAAAAAGAAGCGTATTTTATTTTCAGCTCTTCGTGTACCGTATACGGTCAGGCCGAAAATATGCCGATCACGGAGTGTGCTTCGGTACAACCGGCAATGTCTCCGTATGGGAATACAAAAAGGATTGGAGAAGAAATTATTAATGATGTAGCTAAAGTTTCCGGAATCAATGCGATTTTGTTGCGTTATTTTAATCCGATTGGCGCTCACGAAACCGCCGAAATTGGTGAACTTCCAGTAGGCGTACCGCAAAATCTGGTGCCGTTTATTACGCAAACCGCTATTGGTATCCGTAAGGAATTATCGGTGTATGGCGACGATTATCCAACAGCTGACGGAACCTGTATCCGCGATTATATTCATGTAGTTGATCTGGCTAAAGCACATGTGGTGGCGCTACAACGACTAATCGATCATAAAAACGAAAGTAAGGTGGAGGTGTTTAATGTTGGAACCGGAAAAGGAAGTTCGGTATTGGAAGTGATCCGCACCTTCGAAAAGGTGAGTGGGAAACTCTTACCGTATAAAATTGTAGGCCGACGCGAAGGTGATATAATCGAAGCCTATGCAAATACCGACAGGGCAAATCAGGTGTTGGGTTGGAAAGCGGAATTAACATTGGAACAGGCACTACATTCGGCCTGGAAATGGGAACAGAAAGTTCGAAATATATAATAAAAATCCCGACTTATAGTCGGGATTTTTATTAGCGTACCGGTTGATTTAAAATCAAGTCCAGGTATAAGTTGATTTTGTCTTTTAGCTCTTTACGAGGCGTGATAAAGTCAAGGAAACCGTGTTCTAAAACAAATTCCGATGTTTGGAATCCTTCCGGAAGGTCTTTTCCGGTGGTGTCTTTTACGACACGTGGTCCGGCAAAACCGATCAAAGCTCCCGGCTCGGCAATGTTAATATCACCTAACATCGCATAGGATGCTGTAGTTCCTCCGGTTGTCGGATCGGTACATAAGGAGATATACGGGATTTTTGCATCGGCCAATTGCGCCAGTTTTGCAGATGTTTTGGCTAACTGCATTAAGGAGTATGCCGCTTCCATCATACGGGCACCACCCGATTTGGAAATCATTACAAAAGGTACTTTATGCTTGATGGAATAATCGATTGCACGGGCAATTTTTTCCCCTACAACAGCTCCCATTGATCCTCCGATAAACGCAAAATCCATTGAAGCAACAACCAGGTCTTTCCCTTTGGATTTTCCTACTGCTGTACGAACCGCATCTTTTAATTTGGTTTTGTCGATAGCGTCTTTTAAACGATCGCTGTACTTTTTAGTATCCACAAATTTAAGCGGATCCTTGGAAGTCATGTTGGCATCCAGTTCTTTAAATTCGTTGTTGTCGAATAAAATCTCAAAATATTCTTTACTGCCAATGCGAACGTGATAGCCGTCTTCCGGGCTTACCCAAAGATTTTTTGCTAATTCTTCAGCATCAATGATTTTTCCTGTCGGTGATTTGTACCAAAGTCCTTTTGGTACATCTTTTTTATCTTCAGTTGCGGTTTGAATCCCTTTTGCTGTTCTTTTAAACCAAGCCATAGTTTTAAATTTGAATTAATCTGAATGTTACTACATTATAATGTATTAACGTTATTCAGGTCTTTAAACGCCTGTTCCAGACGTGTGTTAAACGTAATTTCTCCCTCGCGAACCCATTTTCTAGGGTCGTAGTGTTTTTTATTCGGAACATCGGCTCCTTCCGGATTTCCGATCTGTGTTCTTAAATAGTCAATTTTTGATACCATATAGTCACGAACCCCTTCGGTAAAAGCAAACTGAAGGTCGGTGTCAATATTCATTTTGATCACGCCATATGAAATCGCTTCCCGGATCTCTTCCAATGTCGAACCGGATCCACCATGGAATACAAAATCAACCGGGTTGTGTCCGGTGCTGAATTTGTTCTGAACGTATTCCTGAGAGTTTCTAAGGATTTTTGGTGTTAGTTTTACGTTACCCGGTTTGTAAACCCCGTGAACGTTTCCGAAAGCTGCGGCAACTGTAAAACGTGGACTGATTTTCATCAATTCCTCATAAGCATACGCTACTTCTTCCGGTTGTGTATATAATTTAGAGCTGTCTACATCCGAATTGTCTACACCGTCTTCTTCACCACCTGTGATTCCCAATTCAATTTCCAACGTCATTCCCATTTTGCTCATACGCTCCAAATATTTTTTGGAAATCTCCAGATTCTCTTCAATCGGCTCTTCGGAAAGATCGATCATGTGGGAACTGAACAATGGTTTTCCGGTTTGCTTAAAGTGTTCTTCACTGGCATCCAGCAGACCGTCGATCCACGGTAATAAATTTTTTGCACAATGGTCGGTGTGTAAAATCACGGTAGCACCATAGGCTTCTGCCAGCGTATGGATGTGTTTTGCTCCGGCAATAGCACCCAAAATAGCTGATTTCTGACCGTCGTTGGAAAGTCCTTTTCCAGCATTAAACGAAGCACCTCCGTTAGAAAACTGGATAATAACAGGGGCATTTAATTTGGCAGCAGTTTCCAGAACACCGTTGATAGTGCTTGATCCCGTAACGTTTACTGCGGGTAAGGCAAAGCCTTTTTCTTTTGCATATCGAAAGATTTCCTGTACTTGATCGCCGGTTGCTACACCTGGTTTTATTGTATGAGCCATTGTGTTGTTGTTTTTAATTTATTTTGACAAAAATAATAATTTCTAAAATTAGAAAGGATAATTAATTCCAATATTTAAGACGGCTCGATTCGGTACGATATCGCGGAACCATCTTTCCTTCATTTCTTTGGCCGGGTTGTAGGTTTTAAAACCAATATCCAAACGGATTACAAAGAAGTTTAAATCGTAGCGGAAACCAATTCCGGTACCTAATGCGAGATCCTGTAACGATTTAAAGCCTTCGAAAACACTTTCTTCATCGGTTACGTTATCAAAAACGTTCCAGATGTTTCCGGCGTCGGCAAAAAGGGCACCGTTTAGTTTGTTAAAAATATTAAAACGATATTCGGCACTCAGTGCAATTTTAAAGTTGGCCTCGTTAAAGTCGTTCAAACCGCCACTTCGACCCGGACCTAAACTATAGGACTGCCATGCCCGGTTGTCGTTCGATCCACCGCCAAAGTAACTTCGCGAAAACGGAATCGAATTGGAGTTTCCATACGGAATCGCCAGTCCGGTAAAAGCCCGTGCCGCAATAACCTGCTTGCCGCCTAAATCCCAGTTTTTGATGAGGTCGATTTCGCCTTTGATGTATTGGGAATATTCGACGTTAAAAAACTTTTTACGACCGTAAATATCTGCTTCCTGGTTTTCGATTTTGGAAATCAGACTCAGGACGTTCCCGGCCGATTCCAGTTTGGTTTTAAAGGTGTAAAAATCGTTGTCGTTAATGTTGGTACGACTGGATTTGGTGTACGTGACGTTGGTCGCAAGGATAAGGTTGTTCTCGGTTAGACGTAACCTTCTTTCCTCAATACTCCGAATGGCGTAATAATCGTTGTCATTTGGTGTAAGACTCGTTTGTCCGCCCAAAACTTCGTTGATAAAACCGGTGGTTCCCTGCGGAATGGAAAGATTGCCTTCTTCGTCCAGATTGGTCGGATCGGTATTATAAACCTGTGCTAAACCATTCAGACGGTCGTATGACGAGTGGTACACACTAAAATAATTACCCGGGTTTACGTTACGAACGTATTGTAAGTTGACCAAATCGAAACGGATATTCGTGTTTCGTTTCGGATTCCAGTTGTAGTTGAGAATACCGGTAAAACTTTCTTTGTCCAAACCGATGTTTTGCTGACGCGAAAGACCAATACTCATCTGTGTGGTTGGAAGGGTGTTTTTCGGAATGATCTTATCGGTATTTAGCGGGAAAAAGATTCGTGGAAACGAAAGTTTGACATCGGCTCCATATTCCGAAATATTAAAAAATACGTTATTCGGATTGGCAAGATCCTGAGACGAACCGATATTGCCGCGTAAGGCAATTTCGAGAATCTCGGCTCCTCTGAAAATGTTACGAATCGAAAGTGCCGCACTTCCCAGAATACCAAAATCCTGAATGTTGGAATGCATAAAATCGGCCGTCGCATTAAAGTTGAATTTTTTACGCGGCGATAAGATAATGTTGGCAATTAGTGACGTTCCGGTAGTGTCGTTTTTGTCTTCTTCATATTCGATATTCGGATAGTTAAACACCCGCAGGTTGCTCAAAGAACGCGAGGTTAACTGTCGTCTGAAATCACTGAATTTACTGCCTTTGGTAATAAATATCGCGTCGGTTATCGCTTTGGGACGGTATTTTAGTTTGTCGGAACTATAAATGTTAAAGTTGTTATAGCTGGTACTGTCGGCTACTTTTTGCTTGTTTTTGTTATTGGTATTTCCGGTGAAAATATTAACCTCACTAATGGTATACAGTTTAAAGGGAACCTTTATCAGGGAATCTCCTTTTTTAACGGTTCGGTCGTCAATCAGGATATCGACATGAGCTTTGTGGTTGGTCGCTACCGTATCAACATCATATTCGATATTGGTTTCCTGGAAATAATACGCTCCGTTATTGCGGAAATGCGTGGCAATTCGTTTTCTTTCATCACTAAAATACTGCGAATTGTATTGTTTGCCTTTTACAATTAACGATTGGTTTTTGGTGCGTTCAAATAACGAATCCAAAGCCGCTGTTTTGATCGAGGTGGTAATGCTGTCGACAATATAAGGCGCGCCCAGTTTAACCTCGTAGTTCACTTTACCGCGTTTGTCGGGTAAGGTGTCGATTTTATACGTGATTTTATTGTTGAAATAACCGGCGTTGAAATAGTACGACAACATACGGTTTCTGGATTTCTGTACTTTTGTGGAATCGATTATTACCGGAGCTTCTCCCGTTTTTTTTAGAAACGTACTGGCACCCGATACAAAAAAGGATTGCCCCAATCGCTGTACTTGTTTTTCGGATAACAGGTCGGTTAGGAATTTATGACGTTTGGGTTTCTTTTCCAGCCATAACTGATAATCGGCTTCCGGGCTTTTTCGTGCCAGGTTATACATCTGTAATCGCAGGCGGTAACCCAGAATGGAACTATTCGGTTTTTGATAAAGCTGATTTAAAATCGTCTCGCTTTTTTCTTTCTTACCGTCCACCATTACCGTGTTCTCGATTAAAAGGTGCTGTCCTTCGGGTACTCTTTTAACAAGAGAACAAGAGTATAAAATTGCACCTAATAAGAGAAATAGTGCTATTTTTGATAAATTATTTTTCAAATCGATTACAATAGTAAGTCAAAAATACATTTTTTTATGGTTAGTAAAAACCAAATCAAACTAATAACGAGTTTACAGCAAAAAAAATATAGAAAACAGCATGAATTATTCTTTGCCGAAGGTATAAAGGTAATTCAAGAATTACTGAATTCCAATTTTGAACTGTATCATTTGTTTTCGGTTGAGGCTATTTTTGATTCGCTTCCGCAAAATAAAGTAACATTGATTTCGGAGGCAGAACTCAAGAAAATTAGTGCGCTAACGACACCGAATACTTGTTTGGCGTTGTTTCGTATTCCGGAGGAAAAACCGGTTGTCGAATCCGGATTGATTCTGGCCTTAGACGATATCCGCGATCCGGGGAATCTCGGAACGATTTTACGACTGAGTGACTGGTTTGGAATTTCAGATGTCGTATGTTCGAACGAAACCGTTGATATTTATAATCCGAAAGTGATTCAGGCGACCATGGGCTCGATCTCGCGGGTGAATGTAATCTATACCGATCTGGAAGCATTTCTGGATCAAACGAAATTGCCGGTTTTCGGAACGTTTATGGATGGTGCTAATATTTATGAACAAAAACTTCCGGAAAACGGAATTATTGTTATGGGTAATGAAGCCAATGGTATTTCGGAATCCATAGAAAAACGAACAACAGAACGACTTTCTATTCCGCGCTTTGGAAATTTACAGCTTACCGAAAGCCTGAATGTGGCCACGGCAACCGCTATTATTCTAAGTGAATGTAAAAGAGGACTTTTTAGTGGAAGGTAAAGTTGATGAAAATCCCACGGGTTTTCATCGATTCTACATTTCCGGTCCACGGACTGTTCGGGTTGTTGTCGCGAATTAATTCGTCGTTAATGCCGAATACACCACGGATGGACGGTGAAAATTTAAAGTATTCCAGATAGAAATCGATACCCAATCCTAATTCATAGTTGGTCGACCAACGCGTCATACGAAAACGGTAGGCGTAGTTGTCGTCGGTAGCATCGTAGTTACTACCCAAATTGAGTGATTTCGAGAATCCACCAACTACATACGGACGTACATTCCCAAAGCGCTGGGACGAAAATTTCAGTAATAATGGGAAATGAATATAGGTCGATTTAACTTCTCGCAATTGATCTACCGGTCGGGTCAGACTCGGGTCGTGGAAGGTTAGATCCCGCTGGGTATAATACAATCCGGGTTCGAAACGAAGATCCAAATGTTCCATTATCCTTAAATTTCCAACCAAACCAACGTTAAATCCGGTGGTTCCTTTTACTTCAATGTCAACGCCGGGTTTGATATAATCAAACTTAAAATCGTAGCTGCTGAATCCTAAAAAATAGCCCCAGTGTACGCGCTGCTTGTCAAAGTTTTCCAGGTTAATAACCGGATTTTTACTAAACATCGACTGTGAAAAGCAGTTTAGTGACAGAAGTAATAAGGAAATAAGGATGAATTTTCTCATATTATTTTTTTGACGCTGAATATATCGTTGCCGCTCCGAATGTCTGAGGAGCATGTTTCACATCTATAAACCCAACTTTTCGCAAAATATTGTTTAACGCTTCGCCATGTGGGAAAACGGAAGCCGATTCGGATAGGTAGGAATAGGCTACTTTATCTTTCGAAAACAGCTTTCCGATTAACGGTAAAATGTTTTTCGTGTAGAAGTAATAGCCCTGTTTAAAAGGGAAACGGGTGGGTACCGAAGTTTCCAGAATCACAAAAACACCACCTGGCTTTAATACTCGTAGAATTTCGGATAATCCTTTTTCCAGAGTTTCAAAATTTCGCACGCCAAAGGCAACGGTGATGGCGTCAAAATAATTATCGGAATAGGGAATATTTTCAGAATCGCCTAAAACCATTTCGATTTTGTTGCTAAGGTTGAGGTGTTCAATTTTTTGTTTCCCCACTTCAAGCATTCCGGATGAAATATCCAATCCGATAATTTTAGTCGCACTGGTTTTGGTCATCAAAATAGCTAAATCACCGGTTCCGGTGGCAATATCCAAAACGGTTTGCGGCTTTTTGTCGGAAACAATTTTTAAAACCTTATTGCGCCATTTAATATCGATACCAAAAGAAATAACACGATTTAAATTGTCGTACTTCCCGGAAATCGTATCAAACATTTGGGTTACTTGTTCTTTTTTTCCGAGTTCGGAATCTTTATAAGGCGTGATGTTTTTTGACATTCTATGAGAAATTTAGAGCAAAGATAATAGAAAAGTGCCGTATTTGAAAAGAATCGTTTTGTTATAGACAATATTTGGTTAGATGAGGCTCACTAAATTTAGTGAGGCGAAAAATACAAAGATTTGGCGATTGTCTGGCGTTGTTATTATTGAGAAATTTACAGTGTATAAAAGAAATGAGCTATGCTATCAAAATTATTTTTTTCGGAATTGAAATGGATGCTATTGGTACTGGTCGTCACATTGATTCTGGTAGAGAGTATCAACAGTGGGTTTAATTTTAATCCCACTGAATATGGGGTACCGCAAACGTTCTTTGGGTTAAATTTGTTTTTGGAAATTTTAGTTTTTTTTGTCTTTAGTACTTTTGTGGTATTTGGTATTAAAGGCTTTTTTGAGATGTATTCTCAGCGATTCGCCAATGTTATTATTTTTATCTCCGGATTATTGCTAACAGTGGCAATCTTTATTTTATGTTATCAGGTGCTTTCACTCGAATAAAACCGAATAACTTTTGATAGTGAGCTTATTTATAAAACATCCTGATGGTAACATCGGGATGTTTTTTTTATGTAGTGTTGCTATTTTATTTTTGTAAACGTCTGAAAACTAAAATCAAACGCGTGTTTGTCGTCTTTTGGATGGAATTCGTCCGAAATCAGTTGCCATTCATGGGGATTGATTTCCGGGAAATAAGCATCCGCTTCCGGATTGGTATAAACACGGGTTAGTTCGATCGTATCGGCGATAGCCATAGATTGTTTGTAGATTTCTCCGCCACCGATAATAAAAATAGTTTCGTCTTGCGGACAGGCTTTAATCGCCTCTTCAAGGGAGTTAACACGGATGCAACCTTCCGGAACCGGATAATCCTGTTGGCGGGTAATGATCACATGCGTCCGGTTGGGCAATAGTTTCGGTAGACTTTCGAATGTCTTCCGACCCATAATAATATAATGCCCGGTTGTTAATGTTCGGAAACGTTTAAAATCATCCGGTAAATGCCAAATCATCTGGTTGTTTATACCCAATGCATTGTTTTCTGCCGCCGCAGCGATAATCGTAATCATGTTGTTATTGTGCTGTGTTGTTCTTTTTGTCGATGTCTTTTTGAAGTTGCTCTATTTTACGTTCCTGTTGTAACATGAGTTTGTCAATCTGAGCGCGTTCCCATTTTTTATTCATAAAACTATCGGTAATAAACACACGGATAAAATGCAGTACAAAAATAAAAAACCATATGGTGATCACCCATAAGTACCAGTCCATTTCCGGTTTAACATTCAATAGCTTATTGGCTATAATACAGAATATGCTTCCCAGGAAAAACAGGACAAAATGAAAATAGAGACGCTTTTTTTGTTTTAAGCGTTGTCTGGCATATTCATACAGTTCGTGTTGGTTTATTTCCATCATAGAATTGTTTTTATGGAAATAAAGATAAGTAATTTCTTTTAAAAATTAAACAGAAACACTGCCTTTAATAGCCGGATGCGGATCGTAATCGGTTAAGGTAAAGTCTTCAAATGTAAAATCGAAAATATTTTTGACCTCCGGATTCAGGATCATTTTTGGTAACGAATGCGGTTCGCGCGTCAATTGTAATTGAACTTGTTCGATATGGTTGTTGTAAATGTGTACGTCTCCGAACGTGTGAATAAAATCACCCGGTGCTAAATCACATACCTGTGCAATCATCATCGTGAACAAAGCGTAAGAAGCGATGTTAAACGGGACGCCTAAGAATACGTCAGCACTGCGCTGGTATAATTGGCAGGATAATTTTCCGTCGGATACGTAAAACTGGAAAAAAGCATGACAAGGAGGAAGTGCGGCTTTTCCGTTGGCTACATTGTCGGCAAACGATTTGGAGGTGTCGGGTAATACACTTGGATTCCACGCCGAAACCAACATACGTCGGCTGTTCGGATTGTTTTTCAGGGTATCGATTAGTTCGGTTATTTGATCAATTTCTTCGTCATTCCAGTTGCGCCACTGATGACCATAAATTGGTCCTAAATCGCCATTTGCATCGGCCCATTCGTCCCAGATTTTTACGCCGTTTTCTTTTAAATAAGCAATGTTGGTGTCGCCTTTTAAAAACCAAAGCAATTCGTGAACAATAGATTTTAGGTGTACTTTCTTTGTGGTTACCAATGGGAAACCTTCGCTTAGGTCAAAACGCATCTGATAACCGAAAACACTTTTGGTTCCGGTTCCGGTTCGGTCACCTTTCTGACTTCCGTTGTCTAAAACGTGCTGTACTAAGTCTAAATATTGTCTCATGATGGGGTGGGCTATGCTTGGGATTAGGATTCTTTTTTGGAAATTTCGTCGCGTATTTTGGCGGCCTTTTCATAATCTTCATTCTGAACGGCACTTTCCAGTAAATCGTATAATTCGGCAAGGCTGTATTGGAAATAGGTTTCTCCGGTAACGGTTTCATCATCGGTAAGACCAAATGTCTCCGGATTACTCAGAGGATCGTCGCCTTCTTCTTTTTTACTGTTCTCATCGATCGGGCTGACTTTTAAATAAATGCCGGCTTTGTCGAGGATGTTTTTATAGGTGAAAATAGGGGCGTTAAAACGAAGTGCCAAAGCGATGGCATCAGAAGTACGGGCATCGATAATTTCTTCAATACGGTCTCTCTCGCAAATAATGCTCGAAAAGAATACACCATCTACCAGTTTGTGGATGATGACCTGTTTTACGACGATGTCGAAACGGTCGGCAAAATTTTTAAACAAATCATGGGTTAATGGTCGAGGGGGTTTGATCTCTTTTTCTAAAGCGATGGCGATCGATTGGGCTTCAAAAGCACCAATTACGATGGGTAATTTTCGCTCACCGTCTACCTCGTTCAAAATTAAAGCGTACGCACCGTTTTGCGTCTGACTGTATGAAATTCCTTTTATCGTTAATTTTACTAAGCTCATCTGGAGGTTGCTACATTATTCTTTTTGAACGGCAGTACTTTGGCTTTGCCGTCTTTTTACAATACTTCGGGTTTAAAAGTCTCCGGGTGTCGTAAAAAGGTTTGCAAAGTAAACCTAAAATTTCCGCTTTTAAAAATAAAAAAAAACGGGCTTACTAACAAAGATACTAAATCTTTAGATTAGAAAGCCCGTTTGGTACTGTTGTTTGAAAGTTAAGAATTGTGTGCTTTAAATTCTTTTAATTTCGCTACTAATTTTGGTACAACATCGAATGCGTCACCTACTACTCCGTAATCGGCAACTTTAAAGAATGGTGCATCTGCATCCGGGTTGATTACTACTTTTACTTTTGAAGAGTTGATTCCGGCAATGTGCTGGATCGCTCCGGAAATACCGATTGCGATATATAGGTTGGCCGCTACCGGTTTTCCGGTTTGCCCTACGTGCTCGCTATGAGGTCTCCATCCTAAATCGGATACCGGTTTTGAACAAGCTGTTGCAGCGCCTAAAACAGCCGCTAGATCTTCGATCATGCCCCAGTTTTCTGGTCCTTTTAAACCACGTCCTGCAGAAACTACAATCTCAGCATCGGCAATGGTTACTTTTCCGGTTACTTTTTCTACGTTTTCAACTTTGATGGAGAAATCCGCATCGTTTAATGATGGTGCGAAATCTTCTTCTGTCGCTGATGAAGCCGATTCTACCAATCCGTATGAGTTTTTCGCTAATCCGATTACTTTTACATCGGTAGTAACTTCTGTAACATTGAAGGCTTTGTTAGAGAATGCATTTCTTTTTACAATGAAAGGAGAAGTGCTTTCTGGTAACGCTACCACATTGGATGCGTATCCGGCATTTAAACCTACGGCTACCAATGGTGCTAAATATAAACTGTCGGTAGTCGATGATAAAACCACTACTTTCGTTCCTTCTTTTTGTGCGGCTTGTTTGATCACATCAGCATAAGCCTTTGCGTTAAACGCAGCCAGTTTATCGTTGTTTACTTTTAATACTTTGTCTACTCCGTATTTGGAAAGGGCGCTAACATCGCTCGCGTTTACCGTTACAGCGGTAACAGTTGTTCCCATTTTCTCGGCAACTTTCTTAGCATAAGAAGCCAACTCGAAAGCTACTTTTTTAAATTTTCCTTCTGCTGATTCAGCATATATTAAAATTGACATGATTTTCGTTGTTTAAAATTAAAAGATGAAAAATTAGATAACTTTTGCTTCGTTATGTAAAAGGTTAATCAGTTCGTCCAGATTATCCGGACTTACTAATTTTACAGCTGTTTTCGGAGCTGGTTTTTCGAATTTTACAGCTTTTGTGTTATTCTCTGCTGCAACGGGCTCTAAAATTGTCAACGCTTTTGTACGAGCCGTCATAATTCCTCTCATGTTCGGAATACGTAGGTCTTTCTCTTCAACGATACCTTTTTGTCCTCCTACTACTAAAGGAAGGCTGGCGCTAAGGGTTTCTTTTCCTCCGTCGATTTCACGTACCGCTTTTACGCTGGTTCCGTTTACTTCAATACCGATGCAAGAGTTGATAAAATCTGATCCGGTTAAGGCAGCCAACATTCCAGGTACCATTCCACCGTTGTAGTCTAATGATTCTTTTCCGGCAATTACCAAGTCGTAGTTTCCGTTTTTAACCACTTCAGCCAATTGTTTTGCTACGAAGAAACCATCGGTAGGAACTGCGTTCACACGAATAGCTTCATCGGCACCAATAGCTAATGCTTTACGTAAGGTCGCTTCTGCATCAGGTCCGCCAACATTCACCACCGTTACATTTGCTCCTTGTTGCTCTTTAAACCAAATGGCTCTGGTTAAACCAAATTCATCATTCGGATTAATTACGAATTGTACACCGTTTGTGTCAAATTCTGAATCGCCATTAACAAAGTTAATTTTTGAAGTAGTATCAGGCACATGACTGATGCAAACTAATATTTTCATTTTAATTAAAGTTAAAGTTGATTAATTTTTGAGCAACGAAAGTAGTGATTTTATTTCAATAAAATGCTATGCATGCATAATAAATACCTTTTTTTCAACGAACTAAAGGATAAATTCTTAATAATTTTAAAAAGGTTCTGAAAAGAAAAGCTTTTTTGCGAAATCAAAACTTTTTTGTCTTTATAACAAGAGAATGTTATAATTGTCGGTGAAACGCGGCTAAGTGATTTAAAATTTTTACTTTTGCCAATTGAATAAACAAGGAAAATCAAAATAAATGAGAACGATACAGTTTAGAGAAGCGATTTGTGAAGCGATGAGCGAAGAAATGCGTCGCGACGAATCGATATATTTAATGGGTGAAGAGGTAGCCGAATATAACGGGGCCTATAAAGCTTCCAAAGGAATGCTGGATGAATTTGGTCCGAAACGAGTTATCGATACGCCTATCGCCGAACTAGGTTTTGCCGGAATCGCGGTAGGTTCTGCCATGAATGGTAACCGCCCGATTGTGGAATTCATGACGTTTAACTTTTCATTGGTGGGAATTGATCAAATCATCAACAATGCGGCAAAAATGCGCCAGATGTCTGCCGGACAATTCTCAATGCCTATCGTATTCCGTGGTCCTACAGCTTCTGCCGGTCAATTGGCAGCAACGCACTCGCAGGCTTTCGAAAACTGGTTTGCCAATACGCCAGGATTAAAAGTAGTGGTGCCTTCCAATCCATACGATGCTAAAGGGTTGTTAAAATCGGCAATCCGCGATAACGATCCGGTAATCTTTATGGAATCCGAACAAATGTACGGTGATAAAGGTGAGGTGCCGGAAGGAGAATATACTATTCCATTGGGAGTGGCCGAAATTAAACGCGAAGGAACCGACGTGACAATTGTTTCATTTGGTAAAATTATCAAAGAAGCCTATATCGCTGCTGATGAATTGGCTAAAGAAGGTATCTCTTGTGAAATCATCGATTTAAGAACTGTTCGTCCGATGGATTACGAATCGATCCTGAAATCGGTTAAAAAAACCAACCGTTTGGTGGTGTTGGAAGAAGCATGGCCGTTTGGTAGTGTGGCTTCGGAAATTACCTATATGGTTCAGGAAAAAGCATTCGATTACCTGGATGCTCCTATTCAGAGAATTACTACAGCCGATACACCGGCACCGTATTCTCCTGTGCTTTTAAAAGAATGGTTGCCTAATGCTACTGATGTTGTAAAAGCAGTGAAGAAAGTTACCTATAAATAAGAAAATATAATTTATATTTGAAGCTTCATCTGTAAAAACAGATGAAGCTTTTTTTTTGCTTATGAGGAAATTATCTTACGCACTATATTTAATTTTTATCTTTTCCATTGGATTACAGGCACAGACCAAGGTGACCGGTACCGTTTATGACGAAATGAACGAACCAATGCCGTTTGCAAGTGTCTATTTTAAAGGAACTACAATTGGTGTTACAACCAACGAAAATGGAAAGTTTACTTTATCCTCGGATACCACCCAAAAAGTGTTGGTGGTCTCTTTTGTAGGGTATAATAACCAGGAAGTTGTCCTGAAAAACGAAGTAACCGAAAACGTAAAAGTCAAACTAACGATAGGGCAGGAGTTACAGGAAGTAGTCATTGTGAACAAACCTAAAAAACACTTGTCCAAAAAGGAAAACCCGGCCTATCGAATTCTACAGGGGATCTGGGCGAATAAAAAGAAAAATGGTGTCAAACTGGCGAAGGCTTACGATTACGAGCGTTATTCTTCCATTAGTCTTGGTTTGAGTAATCTCGATAGTGTTTTCTTGCGTAAGATTGTCGGAAATGGTTACGATTCTGTTGCGGCTATCGTAAAAGAAGAACGCCGTCAGAATAAATTTGTCGTACCGGTATACATGAAAGAAACCAACGAGCATGTATACGGGAACAATCAGCTGGATAAGGAGCGAATCGATATGGAAGCCGAAAGAAGTACCGGGCTGAATCAGCGTGGATTTATCTTCGACCGGATCAGTAATACTTTTACAACGATTGATGTATATGAAGACGATATTGTGATTCTGAACAAAGCGTTTGTGAGCCCGATTTCTACCCGGGGTTATGGCGTTTACGAATACCTGTTAAAAGATAGTATCGTCGAAGGCGGAAAAAAAACATACCATATTTATTTCTTCCCAAGAGAATCGGCCGATCTGGTTTTTGAAGGAAGTTTTAAAGTAACCGATAAAAACTTTGCATTGACCGAAATTTCAATGCGGACGAATAAAAATATTAACCTGAGTCTGGTGCGAAATCTGTATTTCGAAAAGTATTTCGAAACGGTTAATGATACGATGTATTTACCTACCCGGGATTATTATGAAGGCGATTTTACGTTGTTTACAAAAAACGACGATGAAAAAGGATTCTATGTCAAAAAGAATCTCGTTTATAGTGATTATGTTCTCAATCAGCCAAAAGACGATGCGTTCTACGACGGTAAGATTGTTCAGACCAGAGGTGATCAGTTTGATAAAGAAGATCAATACTGGAAATCGCTTCGGGCTTCCGAACTTAAAACCGAAGAAACACGTAAGGTAATCCAGGATTTGAAATCGAATAGAAAAGTGCGAAGTGTTACCGATATTATCACGGTATTGTCGTCGGGCTATATGGGCTTGTTCGATGGTGTTCAGGTTGGGTTTTTATGGCAGTTGCTTTCCAATAACAATGTGGAAGGGCTACGGATAAGAGCCGGTTTGCGAACCTATAAATCCGATAATGACCGCTTCCGTGCGATGGTATATGGCGCCTACGGAACCAAAGATAAAAAGTTTAAATACGGTGCAGAAGCCAAATACCTGTTGAGTTTTAAACCGCGTATCGTAGTGGGGGCTTCCCATCTCGACGATAACCTGCAATTGGGCGGTAAACTAATTGAAACCGACGAATTATTGCCGAAAAACCTGAATACCAATGTCATCATCGGACGTGGAGAAAATTACTTCCTGTCACGGGTAAAACGAACTTCGGTTAATTTTGATTTCGCATTTAGTAATAATCTGCATCTGAATGTTTCTTCTGTTCATCAACAGATCAAAGCGGCCGATCCGACACATTTTTCCATCGACTATGCCGATCCGCTTACCGGACAAAACGTAAGTGCGCTAACCGATTATACCAGTAATATTTCGTTAATCTTTACACCGGGACGTTATGTCTATGGTTTTGGAGTCGATCAGAAATTTGGAACGACCTTATACCCTACGATTATTTTAAAATACATTCGCGGAAACAAAGGCGTTTTCGGTGGTGATTTTGACTATAACAAAATTCAGATGTCGGTTAACAAACCGATATTCCTGAGTAATTTCGGAACCTTAAAAACCAATGTGGAGTTCGGAAAAGTATTCGAAGCGGTTCCATTACCTTTGCTAAACCCGGTTACTGCCGATCAGACGTTTTCCGTAGTGCCGAATTCGTTCTCCTTATTAAACTATTACGATTTTGTGACCGATACCTATCTGACCGCTCATTTTGAACATCATTTTAACGGGCTTATCATGAACCGTATTCCGTTGCTCAAAAAACTAAAATGGAGAAGTTTGATTTTTTACCGATTTGCCTACGGTAGCATCTCTCAGAAAAATATCGATATGAACCGCTCGTTTATTGCCTATCAGGCACCGTCGGATAAAGTATATAGCGAATATGGATTCGGATTCGAAAATATCGGTTACGGAAACTTCCGGCCATTCCGGGTGGACTTTATCTGGAGAAACGATTTTACCGCTGTTAATGGAAAACAATCACCGGGCTTTGGTGTGCGTTTCGGCTTTATCCCGGAATTCTAGCAGTATTGTAAGAATTTAAGCTAAAGCATATCAAAAGCAATGCATTAAATGGAATTAAACTTGTGAAAAATCAATTTTATTATACCTTTGCAGTCGCTTAATTTAGAACAAAAAGTATAAAAATGAGTACACTTACTATTGAATCATTCGATGCATTTATCGAAATCCCAAGAGGAAGCAGAAATAAATACGAATACGACTTTGAACAAAAGAGAATCCGTTTTGACAGAATGTTATATTCGGCCATGTTTTACCCGGCAGATTACGGATTTATTCCAGAAACATTAGCGTTGGACGGTGATCCGCTTGATGTTTTGGTGTTGTTTACGGAGCCTTCTGTTCCGGGATGTTTGGTTGAGGTAAAACCAATCGCTGTTTTTAAAATGGCAGATGATAAAGGTCCGGATGAGAAAATCGTTTGTGTACCGGTATCCGATCCGATTATGAATAAATTAAAAGATATCTCCGATATCAATATTCATACGGTAAAAGAAATTGAGCATTTCTTCGCAGTGTACAAAGATTTAGAAAACAAACAAGTTGATGTACAAGGATGGGGCGATGTGAAAGAAGCACAAGCCATGATCGAAGAATGTTCAAAACGTTTCCAGGAATTGGATCAGGCAAAAAAAGACAGCTATTCGATTAAATTATAATATCAAAAGCCTCATGTAAATGAGGCTTTTTTTTATGGATTTTAAGTAACTTTATCAGGATCATAAACACAAGCGAAACCGGTTTGTGTTTTTTGTTTAAAGATAACCGCGATCTAAACTATGGCAAACAGAAGAAACTTTATCAAAACAACAGCGATCGCTTCGGTGGCTGTCGCATTAAATGCATTCGGAAAAAAAGAAGAGCCGGAAACGGCGTTGGTTCCCAAAGGTACGATTCGCAAACCAATCGTACTGTCGACCTGGCGTTTTGGAATTCCGGCAAATGAAGCCGCCTGGGAAGTGCTGAAAAATAAAGGGCGCGCACTCGATGCTGTCGAAGCCGGTGTTCGGGTTCCCGAAGGCGATCCTAATGAAAGAAGTGTCGGTTATGGCGGACGTCCGGATCGCGACGGACGAGTAACACTCGACGCCTGTATTATGGATGAATATTCCAATATCGGATCTGTAGCCTGTCTGGAGCATATCAAACATCCGATTTCGGTGGCGCGGGCAGTAATGGAAAAAACACCACATGTGATGTTGGTTGCTGAAGGAGCGCTTCAGTTTGCATTGTTACAAGGACATAAAAAAGAAAACCTGCTAACGGAAGCATCCGAAAAAGAATGGCGGGAATGGTTGGAAAGCAGTAATTATAAACCGATTGTAAATATCGAAAACCACGATACGATCGGAATGATCGCGATGGATAGCAACGGCAATCTTTCAGGAGCCTGTACAACCAGTGGGATGGCGTATAAAATGCACGGTAGAGTGGGTGATTCACCTATAATCGGCTCGGGTTTGTATGTCGATAATGAAATTGGCGCGGCAACGGCTACCGGTCATGGTGAAGAGGTCATTCGGATTGCGGGTTGCCATTTGGTGGTGGAGTTGATGCGACAAGGGAAATCACCGCAAAAAGCCTGTGAGGAAGCGGTAGGTCGTATTATCAAGCTCACAAAATACCGGAATAAAGATCTTAACGATATTCAGGTCGGATTTATCGCTCTCAATAAAAAAGGCGAACACGGTGCCTATTGTATTCAAAAGGGATTTAATTATGCCAAATGCGATGAAACCGGTAATAACTTACTTGATGCCAATTACTTTTTAAAATAAGATGAGACAACTGGAAATAGCTTGCTTTAACCTCGAATCGGCGCTAATTGCCGAACAAGGTGGGGCCGATCGGATTGAATTGTGCGAAAACCAACTTTTGGGCGGGACAACACCCGGTTTTGAAATGATTCGCGAAGCCTGTAATCGGATAAAGATCGATGTATATGTGATGATTCGTCCAAGAGGAGGCAATTTTCAGTATACTCCGGAGGAACTGGAGCAAATGAAAGCCGATATTATACGAATGAAAACACTCCCGGTAAAAGGATTTGTTTTTGGTGTGTTGGATCAGCAGAATGCCGTTGCGATTAAAGAAAATACAGAATTGGTACAATTGGCAAGTCCGCTGACTTGTACGTTTCACCGTGCGTTTGATGAAATCCCGGATTTGGAACAGGCCATAGACGATTTGGTGCGTTGTGGTTTTTCGACCATCCTTACGTCCGGTGGACACGCCAATGTGGACGAAGGAGAACGAACCTTGATGGAATTGGTTGCTTATGCCGGCAAACGTATTGCCATTATGCCCGGAGGCGGATTGCGATCGACGAATATTTTCAGAATTGCAACACGAACCAATGCCGGATTTTACCATTCGTCGGCCATAACCGATACCAGTGGAATCGCCGCTATCGATGAGGTAAAAGCGTTAAGAAAGAATCTGGCTGAAGTCTAGACCTGACAGGTTTTCAAAACGGGTCAGGTCTAAGCGACCGGTAAATAAAAAGGCTACCATTTGGTAGCCTTATCTATTTTAAAATAATCCGTTGATTTCAGCATCAATACGGTTAATGATATTTCCTAAATCTTCCGGATTGTCCACAAAGTTGATATTGTCTACATCGATGATCAGTAATTTTCCTTTGGTATACGTCTGAATCCAGGCTTCATAACGTTCGTTAAGTCGGCTTAAATAATCAATGGAAATCGTGTTTTCATATTCCCGGCCTCTTTTGTGAATCTGAGAAACCAGATTAGGGATCGAACTACGCAGATAGATTAATAAATCCGGTGGTGCGACCAAACCTTCCATCAACTCAAAAAGCGACGTATAGTTACTAAAGTCACGGTTGGTCATTAATCCCATCGCATGCAAATTGGGCGCGAAAATATGGGCATCCTCATAAATCGTTCTGTCCTGGATAATCTTTTTTCCACTTTCGCGAATCTGTAATATTTGTCGGAAACGGCTATTCAGGAAGTAAATCTGAAGGTTAAAAGACCAACGGTCCATCTGATGGTAAAAATCGTCCAGATAGGGGTTGTCAACCACATCTTCAAAATGTGGTTCCCATTTGAAATGTTTGGCCAAAAGTCGGGTTAATGTCGTTTTTCCAGCACCAATGTTTCCTGCTACAGCTATATGCATTATGGTAAAGTAATTTTATAATTTCTGATTTCGTTATTGGTAAAAGTAGCTAAAATTTGCTCTTTATAATAAAAACTTTCAAGGCTTTTTTCGGGTACTACTATATTTATAGTAGCCGCATTTTCTAAGTCATAAAGAAACAAGCGATTGTCTTTTTGAAAGAGAATCTGCTTTGGTGAAATAAATTGCAGTTGATCAAATGCCGGAACGGATCCGAGGAAACTAATTTTTCCGAAAATGGTAGCTGCATAACAATTATTTCGGACATCGACCCAGTAAAAATAGTTGTAATCCGACTGGTATTGTTGTATCGCATCTTTAATTGGCGTTGAAATCGCAGTGAAAGTATTTTTAAAAATATCGTATAGTCCTAATTTTTGCGAATTCAGATCGAATAACCACAAACGATTTTGCGAAGCCAGACTCACGGCTTGTGGAAACAGTTCCGGATTGGTTTCGGAAAAATTGATCTTTTGTATTTCATTTAACTGGTTGTCGAGTAAAACCGCAGCATTAAAAGTCTTGTAATACAAAACCAATTGCAATGGGTTTTGAAGGTCGACTTGTTTGATCGTGCCAAACGAAAGATTTCGGTACTGAAATTGCTGGTTTCGGTTGGTTTTTCGGAATTCATTGTCTTTGATCGTATAGGTATTGCCAAACGGATCGTTACCAATAAAAACGACACTTTCTGTTGGTACTGACGAAAGTAATACCGGACGGATGTCCTTTGTTTGCGCATAGGGCTGAAGACCGGTGATAAGAATCAGGAAAAAGACAATTTTCTGCATCATGCCGCAAATTACAAATAAACCTTTTATAATATAAAGTGTCTTATATAAAATTAAGTATAACGTGTAACAAAACGGGATTTTAAAAGTCTTATTCAAAAGCCAAACAAAAACAACAAGATGAGAAAAACAATACTGACAGGGATAGCATTTTTAGGTTTTGCTGTCTCGGCTATGGCCCAGAATTTCCAGGGAATGGCCGTTTATGAGTCAAAAACAACGGCTCCGGAATTTAAAATGGAGGGAAATGGTATTACGCCGGAGATGCAGAAAATGATTCAGGAGCGTATGAAAAAAATGTTGGAAAAAACCTTTGTGATGAATTTCGACAAATCGGCTTCGATTTATAAAGAAGAAGAAAAACTCGATGCACCGGGACAACAAGGACCAGGTGGGCGAATGATGAATTCGATGATGGGTGCCGGTGGAACCTACTATAAAAATATCAAAGACAAGACCTATACCGTAGACAAAGAGTTTATGGGAAAAGAATTTTTGATCAACGATTCATTGCCGAAGCTGAGTTGGAAATTGGAAGGCGAAACCCGAAAAATTGGCGATTATAACTGTTTTAAAGCAACGGCTGTAAAACCGGTGAGTCAATCGGATTTCCGTAATTTCAGACGAAGAAAGGATAGCGATAAAAAAGACACGGATAAAAAAGAAGCGCCTAAAAAAGAAAAAACAACCAACTTTATGGACGATTTCGAAATGCCGAAAGAGATCACGATAACCGCCTGGTATACGCCGGATATCCCGGTAAGTCAGGGACCGGAAAGTTATTGGGGGTTACCCGGATTGATTCTGGAAGTAAACGATGGCCGTACGGTGATTGTTTGTTCTAAAGTGGTGATGAATGCCAAAGAGAAAGTGGAAATCAAAGCACCTAAAAACGGGAAAGTCGTAAAACAAAAAGAATACGATGATATCGTAGTGAAAAAAATGGAAGAAATGCGCGAAATGAATGGCGGACAAGGTCCAGGCCGTGGACAGCAAATGCGATTTGGCCGTTAATTCCTGCTAGCAAATAAGTTTATAGCCTCTGCCTCTTACATTGATGATTTGAATGGAAGGGTCGGAGGCTAATTTTTTGCGCAATTTCGAAATAAATACATCCATACTTCTGCCGTTAAAAAAGTCGTCTTTTCCCCAGATCCGTAGTAAAGCCGCCGATTTATCCAGGATTTCATTTTTGTTTTCCAGTAACAGTTGTAAAACCAGCGCTTCCCGATGGGTTAAGAAATAGGCCTGTTCTTCGTAGGATAAGGTTTGTTTGTTGTAGTTAAAATCGTAGGCACCAATACGGTTCTCGTCGTCGGCGTTTTGTCGGGAAATCCGTCCCAGTAACGCATGAATACGAACAATGAGTTCTTCCATACTAAACGGTTTTTTGATATAATCGTTTCCGCCATAATGAAATCCGTCGACCACATCCTGTACCTGCGATTTGGCACTTAAAAACAACAAAGGCGTGGTTTTGTCGGTTTTCCGAATTTCCTGTGCCAGCGTAAAACCATCTTTTTTGGGCATCATAATGTCCAATACCACGGCATCCGGTTTTTGGGTTATAAAGGCCTGATAAGCTTCTTCACCGTTTAGGCAATGGGTGACAATAAAATCACGGGTTTCCAGACTCTCTTTGATGATCAAACCAAGTGTCGCTTCGTCTTCCGCTAATAATATCGTGATCTTAGGATTCATAGGGCAAAGTGATTTTAAAAGTGGTTTGTATATCGGGAGTCAGTTCCAGTGTACCACCGTGTTTTACAATAATAGTCCGGGCATAATACAAACCGATTCCGAAACCTTTTTCGTCATGGCGGTTATGACTCGGAATCCGGTAAAATTTATCAAAAATCTTCTGACGCTGCGATTTTTCAATTCCGGAACCAGTATCGCTAACAGTAAGGATTATTTTTCCATCGGTTGTATTGAGGTCGATTGTAATCCGATCGCCGCCATATTTGATCGCATTGTCAATCAGATTGTTGATCACATTTTCAAAATGAAATACATCAACAGCGGCCATGATCGTCAGCTGTGGCTGGTTGAACAGTATCGTTTTTTTGGTGTTGATTTGTATTTTTTCGATGCTATGGCGTATCAGTTCCGTAAGATCGGTGACTTCTTTTTCCAGTTGTAACTGATTGCTTTCCAAAATGGACGTCTCCAGTATTTTTTCTACAATCTGATGTAGTTTGGTCAAATGCTGATTGGAAATGGCCAGGTATTTTTTGGTCTTTTCCGGCTCGTTGTCGGTATTGAATTTCTCAATTCCTTCCAGCGCACTCGTAACAACGGCTATCGGTGTTTTGAGTTCGTGGGAAACATTACTGATAAAATCGTTTTTGATGGCAGCCAGTTGTTTTTGTTTCCGGATGATGTACAACAAATAAAAAAGGGAGAAGATGATACACAGCGATAAAATCAATGACAATAGAATACCGGCAAGGCCTTCTTTTAAGGTTTTAAAAAAGATATCCGGAAAAAATATTTCCAGCTTACCGTCTTGTGGCAGATAAGACGATTTGGATGTCGTGGTAAAACGATACTGTTTGTCACCCGGGTTTTGGTATTCGGATACGGTACGATGGTTCCGCGTGTATAAAAGACCGTATGTAAAGTCGAGCTGTTTTCGTGCAAATTCCCGATCGATATACGTCGCCATTTTAGGTAGGTCGATACTGTCCTGACGTACGGCGATAATGATTTTCTGAGCCAGTACCTGTATATTTTTAATTTCGGAAACGGAAGGATTGGTTTCGTCGGAGGTGTATTTAAACATAAACCGCCTGTTTTTTTTGTCTTTGGACGTATAGCGTTTGATTTCGGTTCGGTATACCTGTACCTCTTTTTTAGGATCGGAACTGGGCATATCGGCCGGAGGAGCGAAGTTAATGGTGTCGCGTGAAGTGATATTCGATTTGGCTTTGTCGCTATAATAGCTGTCAATTCCGTTGTCGAAGGCGATCTGAATCGTGTTGATCAAACGCTGTTTGTTGGTCCGGTAGTTGGTGATGTTCCAATAGATCTGTATCCCAACAGTAATCAGTACCGTAAAGGTAACCCAATAGACAATATGGTTCCGGAAAAATGATTTCATCTGTCAAAAGTAGTAACTGTTCGGTTTGCTTTTTTAGCGTTAACACTCGTTAACACTCATTACAATCCGATTAAGATTCGTCAAAATACATTTGTAACAGGAAATTACTAAAAATAACAGTATGAAAAACAGTATTACCGCCGTAATGGTATTCTTCCTTTTGTTTTGTAAAGGAGAGAGTATCGCCCAACAAAGCTTTAGCGGGAAAGCGACTTATGAATCGAAACGGGATGTCTCGAAATTAAAAGTGGAGGGAAGTTCCATGACGCCTGAAATGCAACAAAACCTGATGGCACAATTAAAAAAGAGCATGGAGAAAACCTTTGTGCTGGATTTCGATAAAACGACATCGCTGTATAAAGAAGAACAAAAATTGGACAATCCGCTACTGGCATCCGGTCCGGGGGTACGGGTTCGGATTTCGAGTAGCGGCGGACTTTTTTATAAAAATGTAAAAGAAAAACGCTACGTGGACGAAAACGATATTTTCGGAAAAGAGTTTCTGGTAAAAGATACCTTGACAAACTGGAAATGGGAAATGGGATCGGAAACGAAAATGATTGGCGATTATACCTGTTATAAAGCGACTACTGTTCGGAAAAAAATACAGGAACCCGCTTCAAAAGATAAAAAATCAGTATTAAATATCGACGAAAGCGCACCAAAAGAAATCCGTATTACGGCCTGGTATACGCCGGATATCCCGGTAAGTCAGGGACCGGATAAGTATTGGGGATTGCCGGGATTGATTCTGGAAGTGAACGATGGCGATACCACGATATTGTGTTCTAAAATTGTTCTAAATCCGAAAGAGAAAACCGTGATCAAAGAACCGACCAAAGGCAAAGTGGTGACGCAAAAAGAGTATGACGAAATCCTTCGGAAAAAATCGGAAGAGAATATGGAAATGAATACAAATCAAAAAGGACGAACCGTGATTCGTATTGGTGGTTAATCGGAAAATGAAATAGTGTCCCATTTCCGTAACAAAAAACAAAAAAAAACGTCTATAAAGATTGAACCAAATTCAATTTTCGGAGTCTTATTGGGATGTAATGTTCCAAAAGAAAATAAAACCCTTGTAATGAAGCACTATCTATACCTATTATTTTGTCTGTTGTCGCTAACCGCTTTTTCCCAGAATATCCGTTACGAAGGCGTGATCAAAGACACGTTGGGCGCCCCGTTGGAAATGGCAAACATTATGGCGATCAATAAAGAGACCAAAGCGATGGACGCCTATGCGATCACGAACGATGCAGGAAAGTTTCAAATGTCGCTTAAAGCGAATGCCAACTATACCATTAAAGCCAGTTATGTAGGGTATTCGGCCTATGAAGCCGATCTGAAAACCGGAACAACGAATATGAATAAAACGATACATCTTCACGAAGGAATCGATTTGCAAGGTGTGCAGATTGTTAAGGAAATGCCGGTGACGATCAAAGGTGATACGATTGTATATAATGCCGATTCGTTTAAAAACGGTACCGAAAAAAAGCTGGGCGATGTCCTGAAAAAACTTCCGGGTGTTGAGGTAAATGCCGATGGTGAGATCGAGGTGGAAGGGAAAAAAGTGCAAAAGGTAATGGTGGAAGGGAAAGATTTCTTTGACGGCGATACTAAAATCGCGACCAAAAATATCCCGGCCGATGCTTTGGATAAAATTCAGGTATTACGGAATTATAACGAAGTGTCCAATCTGAAAGGACTCGAAAATAACGAGGAAAACGTAGCGCTAAATATCAAACTGAAAGAAGGAAAGAAAAATTTCTGGTTTGGGGAAATGTTGGCCGGAATTGGCGTAGGACATAAAGAAGACCGCCATATTGTAAATCCGAAATTGTTTTATTACAATCCGAAATACAGTGTCAATGTGATCGGGAACCTGAATAATATCGGGGAATTGCCACTAACGATGCAGGATTATTTTAAATTTTCGGGTGGTTTTAAAAACATGATGCGAAAAGGCGGAACCTCATTTAACGTGACGTCAAACGATTTGGCAATCTTAGGACTACGAAACAACCGGGCAAAAGAAATCGATACGCAATTCGGCGCGGCAAACTTTAGCTATAATCCGTCGAAAGCCTGGACATTAAGCGGATTTGGTATTTTTTCAGCCAGTAAAACCGACCTTGAAACCAATTCGAGAACGGTGCGGACTGATAATCTGCCGGATGGAACTACCGCTACGGTAACGGAGGAACGTCAGGAGCTTACCCGTCAAAAAACAAACCTGGGCTTGTTTAAATTGAGTTCCAGTTATGTGCCATCAGATAAAGTGCATTTTGATTATGATGCGTTTATCAAAGTATCGGATCAAAAAGAAGCGAATAGTGTTTACTCTAGCTTGCTGGATGATATCTATACCAATAAAAAACAAAAACCATTTTCAATTAGTCAGAATCTGAATTACTATTATACGCTAAACGCGAAAAACGTATTTGCCTTCGAAATGCAACATTTGTATCAGGAAGAAGATCCGTTTTATAATGCCAATTTACAATTGCAACCGTTTCAGTTACCGGGTTATGTGGTGGGGCAAAACCGAAATGATTTGACACAAAATCGTTTTGTAAGAACCAATAAGTTGGATGCCAAATTTGATTATTACTATATGCTAACGCCGAAAAGTAATATCAATGTAACCGTTGGAAATACGTTTTCAAACCAGCATTTTAACTCGCATATTTTCCAGATTCTGGACAATGGAAATACGAACGATCTAAACGATCCGCAAAATAACAACGATGTGGATTATACGTTTAACGATGTCTTTTTAGGCTTGCATTATAAATTTATTACCGGGAAGTTTACGTTTAATCCGGGCTTTAGTGTGCACAGTTATACAATGAATAACGAACAGTTGCAATCGGAATTTAAAAACAATTTTGTTCGCGTATTACCGGATTTTTACGCCTTATACCAGATCAAAAAATCGGAAACCCTAACGTATAATTTTTCCCTGACGAATAATTTTACCGATATCAACAAATTGGCCGAAGGTTATGTGTTTTCAAACTATAACAGTTTGTTTAGCGGAAACAGAACCCTGGAAAATTCGTTGTCGCAAGTGCATAGTCTGCGTTATTTTAAATACAATATGTTTAATTTCGAAAATATCTTTGCGAACATCACCTATACCAGACAAACGGATGGTGTAAAATCGAAAGCGCTTTTCGATGGTGTGAATCAGGTAGCGTCTTCGGTAAACATGCAGTCGGCTTTTGCAGACGAAAGTTTTACGGCCAATGCCAATTACGGACGTTCGTTCTTACGTTACTATAAAGCGTCGATAGGTGGGAATTTTAGCTGGAGTAAAAACAACAATATTCGGGTATTTCAAAATGGCGTAGAAGAAATTCAGACCACCGATTCGTATACGCAGAATTATAATGTGAAGTTTGCCACGAATTTTAAAAAGCTTCCGAATCTGGAATTGGGCTACGGATTTACGAAAAATGATTTCTTTAGTGATACGTTTTTTGTGGATAGCCCTTCGGTAACGTTGGAGTATTTCTTCCTGGATGCTTTTTCGCTTACGTCGGATTATACTTTTTATCACAACCGAAATAAAGCCAATACAATCGATAACGAATACGATTTCCTGAATGCGAGTTTATCCTATCAGAAAAAAGACAGCAAATGGGAATACAAACTGGCAGCGACAAACTTGTTAAATACCACTTCACTAAACGATAGTAGCTTTAACCAATTGGGCGGATCGAGTAGTTTTTCACAATATCTGGTACAGCCGCGTTATATTATCTTTAGCTTGAAATACAATTTATAAGCGTTTTGATTCCGGTAAAAACCGGTCAGAAATAATAAAAAAAGGGCTGTCTAATTTTTTAGACAGCCCTTTTTTGTATATGTTGATCAATTATTATAAACCGAATGCTTCTTTAACCGCATCTACATAGTCTAATTTTTCCCATGTAAACAACTCTACCGTTACCGTTTTTTCTTTTCCGCCCGGAGCGACAAACGTTTTGGTTACGGTTTCCGGAGTTCTTCCCATATGACCGTATGCAGCCGTTTCGCTGTAAATTGGGTTTCTTAGTTTTAAACGTTGTTCGATAAAGTACGGACGCATATCGAAAATGCTTTCTACTTTTTTCGCGATTTCACCATCGGTAAGATTTACTTTCGAGGTTCCGTAGGTATTGATATAAATACCCATTGGTTTTGCAACACCGATAGCATACGATACCTGAACCAAGATCTCATCAGCAATACCGGCAGCGACAAGGTTTTTAGCGATATGACGCGTTGCATACGCCGCACTTCGGTCTACTTTACTTGGATCTTTTCCGGAGAAAGCACCACCACCGTGCGCCCCTTTTCCACCGTAAGTATCTACAATGATTTTTCGGCCAGTTAATCCGGTATCACCATGTGGTCCACCGATAACAAATTTACCGGTAGGGTTAATGTGGTACTGGATTTTATCGTTAAACAAGTGAGCATATTGCGGGTTTTTAGCAATGATACGCGGAATTAAAATCTCAATAATATCTTTTTTGATTTTAGCCAACATGGTAGCTTCTTCGGCGAAATCATCGTGTTGTGTCGAGATTACAATTGCATCGATACGTACCGGTTTGTTATTGTTATCGTATTCCAGTGTTACCTGCGATTTCGCGTCCGGACGTAAATAGGTGATTTCGTTGTTCTCTCTTCGCAATTCGGAAAGCTCCTGTAATAATTTGTGAGAAAGATTCAACGCCAACGGCATAAAATCTTCGGTTTCGTTGGTCGCATAACCAAACATCATTCCCTGGTCACCAGCACCCTGATCTTCTTTATTGGAACGGTCTACACCCTGATTAATGTCTTGTGATTGTTCGTGAATAGCCGAAAGTACCCCACAAGAGTTGGCTTCAAACATATATTCACTTTTGGTATAACCGATTTTTTTGATTACTTCACGTGCAATTTGTTGTACGTCCAGGTAAATTTTCGATTTTACCTCTCCGGCAAGAATAACCTGTCCGGTAGTAACTAAAGTTTCACATGCTACTTTCGATTCCGGGTCGAAAGCTAAAAAATTATCAATTAATGCATCAGAAATCTGATCGGCAATCTTATCCGGATGTCCCTCACTTACTGATTCTGACGTAAATAAATAAGCCATAAGTTTAATTTTTATAATTAAGCGAGGAAAAACTAGTGCAGAAAACGCATAAAGAAGTGACTACTGCTTTAGCATTTTTTTAATACCGATACTACTATCGGTAAGAGGTTGCAATCAGTTCAAATTTTTCCTCTTAAAAATTTTTGTTTGCAAATTTATAAAAGACTTCGTTTTAAATAAAGAAAAAAAGTAAAAAAAAATAACGAAAGTTGCATAAGATGTGAAAAGTATGATTTTAACAATTGTTAAATCGTTAAGGTATGTAATTAAATTATTACATTCGTCGCATTATAACTCTTAAAAAACTTTCACATGAAGAAAAAATTACTTTCTTTATTATTTTGTCTTCCTCTTATGGGACAGGCTCAAAATCTTTACAATTATGGTTTTAACGGTACAACTGCCGACTTAACTACAGCAGGTTGGGTAAGAACCAATCAAAGTACTTCTGCCTCTACAACATTATGGACAGTAGCGAGCTATACTCCGGTGGTAGTAAGTGCAACCGTTAACCCAACTCCATTCCAAACGCAAGCCTATACAACTGGACAAACGTGTCCAATTCCTAACGGACAGGACGGAACGCCTAATACATTTGCTTTGGTAAACTTTACCAGTACATCAAGTACTGCGACGTCTGGTGCAACCATTAGTAACTGGTTAATTTCACCGGTTGTAACGGTACAAAACGGTGACGTTATTTCATTCTATACCCGTTTAGGGAAATATTCGGCTACCAATGCTGCTTCCTATGCGGATAATTTACAAGTGCGTATGAGTACAAATGGTGCGGCGACTGTAAACCCATCTACAGGACCAACTGCTGTAGGTGATTTTACAAACTTATTAGTAGAGATTAACCCAACGCAAAACTTATCGGCTTTCCCAACAAACTGGACACAGTATTCGTATACAGTAACCGGATTAACCGGGCCAACTGAAGTAAAAATCGGTTTCAGATATTTTGTAACAAATGGGGGACCTAACGGATCAAACTCGGATATCATCGGAATCGATACATTCTCTGTTGACAGACCTTTAGGAACTCAGGATTTCTTCGCCAAAAACTTTGTAGTTTTCCCTAACCCTGCGAAAGATGTGTTAAACATCGCAGCGAAAAACGGAATGGATATTAAAGGTATCCAAATTACAGATTTAAACGGAAGAATCGTAAAATCGGCTGCGGTTCAAACACAACCAGAAGCACAAATTAACATCAATGATTTATCAGCAGGAGCGTATTTCGTATCTGTACAGACTAACGAAGGTACTGCTACTTCTAAGTTTTTCAAAAACTAATACTATTCTATAATATTTGATCAAGCCTACCCGATCCGGGTGGGCTTTTTTGTTTTGGAAGATTATTGGTTTGCGAGAAATACGATAGATGGAGAACAACTTTATTTGAGTTGTTTAATGATGATCATAACGTAAAGAACTAGAACACAAAAGCGTGTTTAAAAGAGCATTTTTTAATGTAAAATCAGTTTAAAGGGTTCATTATCATGTAAATACAGGTCAGGTGCTGTTTGTCTCATCTGATTTTAATGGAAATTCGAAAATCGAATATCTAAATTTATATTATAATGAGAATACAATTACTTTTTATGGCGTTGCTATCAATGACCGTAGCAAATGCGCAAATGCAAAAAGGAACTACGACACTTTTTGAAGATAGTTTCGAATCCTATACTGATTTTAGCATTACCGATATCGGGGGCTGGATAACCCTCGACCTGGATAAGTCGCCTACTATGGGTGATCCTGAATTTTATTGGCAAAATAGATATAAACCGCACGCGTTTATTGTTTTTAATCCTGCCAATACAATTAGCGCTACCAAACTGCCCGGTATTTATTCTGCAAAGGAAGGAACTAAATATATTGGATCCTGGGGCGCAATCATACCGAAAGAAGGCGGAAGAAAACGTAATGATGATTGGTTGATCAGTCCACAAATACAGTTGGGCGCTTCAGCAAATGAAGTGAGTTTTTGGGTGAAATCTTTAAAAAAACGATTTAAAGGTGAAGATGGAAATGTACCGGAAAACTATACCATAGGAATCTATACGGGTTCTGAAACGCCTACTAGTTCGGATGATTTTACGTTAATTGCTACCGTTAACGATGATACTTTACCATTGAGTACCGCCTCAGATTGGGAGCAGAAAACATTTAATCTGGATACCTATGCCAATCAGACAGTACGAATCGGGATTCATAATGTTTCGCAAAATAAGTACCTTTTTATGATAGACGATTTTAAAGTGACCACTGCTACTTTGGGTACACAGGATTTCTTTGCCGATAATTTTGCGGTATTTCCAAATCCGGCTGAAAAATTATTGAATATTAGATCCGAAAAGAACACGGAAGTAAAGTCGGTTCAAATTGCTGATTGCAGTGGAAGAATCGTTAAAATTGTATCAGAAAAAATGACTTCCAACGCTCAGATTGCCATTGAAGATTTAACCACAGGGATGTATTTGGTTTCGATATTAACTGAAAATGGGATGTCGACAACTCGGTTTTTAAAAAAATAAAGATGAAAAGAAAGCATTTTTTTAAGTCAAAAATAATCAGCCGAGAAGCAAACTAAAAATGAGTGTTTACAATGCTTTCCATCTTTTTTTGAAAAATAAAATTGGGATTTATAAGAGTATATTGGAAAAGGAGAAATGTTAAAATTTGATTTTTTACTTGTGTAATCCAAAATTAGTTTTCAATTTTGTCCCATCAAATAGAAATAACAAAATGAAATCAATTAAGCGATATATGTGTATGATGATGTGGAGACATTCCGCAGAGGGTACTCTTGCTTAATTTTGAGATTTTAATTTTAAAAATATAGCATCAAAGCCTCTGCAAAACGCAGAGGCTTTTTTATTTAAAGCCATTTGAAAAAAACAGTACGAAAAAATAAAACATAAAAAATAACAAAATGAAGGCAACCGCAAAAATGATGATGAAACGAATGATGTGTATTTCCATGTACGCAAAACCCTGCTATTGCCAAAAGCGAATGACTTAGTCTAGTTTATATAGTTCAAACTGTAAAGTCCTTTTGGTAAAGCGCCAAAAGGACTTTTTTTTTAAATCAAAATTCAACTTTAAATCCATAAAAACATGAGCACTCAGAAATTTTCAACAAACGCATTGCACGCTGGACATAACGTATCAAATAACGCCGGAACACGTGCGGTACCGATTTATCAAACAACATCCTATGTTTTTAATAATGCCGAACACGCTGCTAATCTGTTCGGATTAACCGAAGCAGGATATATCTATACCCGATTAAATAATCCAACCAACGACATATTGGAACAACGTCTGGCTGCTCTGGAAGGTGGTATCGGAGCTGTAGTTACGGCTTCGGGAACCGCAGCCATCGCCACAACGCTTTTGGTGTTGTTGCGCTCCGGCGATCATATCGTTGCTTCCAACAGCTTGTATGGCGGAACCTATAATTTATTGAATGTAACCTTACCGCGATTGGGAATTACAACCACGTTTGTAGATCCTTCCGATCCGGAGAATTTTACAAAAGCAGCTCAGGAAAATACACGGGCATTTTTTGCAGAAAGCCTTGGAAATCCAAAGCTGGATGTGCTGGATCTCAAGGCGATTTCCAAGCAGGCACAGCAATTTAAGGTGCCGTTTATTGTGGACAATACCGTGGCAACTCCCTATTTGTTAAACCCGATTGAACACGGAGCGAATATTGTAATTCACTCGCTAACAAAATATATCTCCGGTAACGGAACTTCGTTAGGAGGTGCCATTATCGATGCCGGAAATTTTGACTGGAGTAACGGGAAGTTCCCGGAATTTACAGAACCGTCAACCGGATACCACGGACTCGTATACCACGAAGCTTTAGGGAATGCCGCCTTTATCGCGAAAACACGAATTGAAGGACTGCGGGATTTTGGAGCTGCTTTAAGTCCGTTTAATGCTTTTCAGATTATTCAGGGATTAGAAACACTGAATATCCGGGTGAAAAAACACAGTGAAAATGCATTGGAACTGGCACAATGGCTGGAACAACAGGAAGAAGTGGCCTGGGTGAATTATCCGGGATTACCATCCAGTCGCTATCATGAGTTGGCTAAACAATACCTGCCAAATGGACAAAACGGAGTGGTAACCTTTGGCTTAAAAGGTGGTTTTGATGCCGCACGATTGGTGGCCGATGAAACAAAATTGTTTTCACTACTCGCCAATATCGGAGATTCCAAATCACTGATTATCCACCCAACGAGTACCACACACCAACAGCTAACCGACGAACAGCAGGTGGCTACAGGTGTAACTAAAGATTTAGTCCGCTTGTCGGTAGGTCTTGAAGATTTGGAAGATCTGAAAGCCGATCTGATACAAGCATTCGAAAAAGTTAAATTAAAAAGAGAAGTAACGTCATGAGTACCAAAATAGTAAACGTATTAGGATATGTTGAAAACAACGAACAATTTGTTGTTAAAACAGAGAATTTCAAAGTAAGAATAAGTAATAATGTGGTTCTGGGCGATCAGAACGGTCCCAGCCCGATAGCGTTTTTACTCGCAGGTCTGGCCGGAAGTATCAACGCCGTAGGGCACATCGTTGCCAGAGAGCTTAAACTGGAGCTGAAAGCACTTCAGATCGAAATTTCCGGAGAACTGGAAACCAGTAAAATCGCAGGTTTGGAGACCAACAACAGACCCGGTTTAAAACGCATTGAAGTGGTTGTGAAACCAACTACCGATGCCTCGCTGGTTGTCCTAAAACAATGGATCGATACCGTAAAAGAAAGATGCCCGCTTCGCGATAATCTGCTCAATACGTCTTCGGTATTACTTACACTGGTAAAAGAATATACCACATCGGAAGTGATCTAAAGGATCGTTCCGAACCCAAAAATAAAATTAAGTTGTTTTGTTTGTTTTTACTGCCTCTGACACGTCTGCAATCGTTAGAGGCAGTTTCAAAAAAAGAAAAAGGAATGAGTAATATACATAAAATAGATCTGTTTGATTTTAGACTGGAGAATGCCGTGGTGAAAAGATGGATTCCATTGTATTATCAGTATTTCGGACAACCCGTCGGAACGGCTCCGGTGGTATTGGTAAACCATGCGTTAACCGGAAATTCACAGGTAACCGGTGAAAACGGATGGTGGAAAAGTCTGATCGGTCCCGGGGCGGTTATCGATACCGATTATTATACCGTAATCGCTTTTAATATACCGGGCAATGGCTATGACGGAAATCCGGATAACCTGATTCTTACTTATACAGACTTTACAACTAAAGATATTGCCCGAATTTTTTGGGAAGGATTGGAATACCTCGGAATTCAAAAATTGTTCGCGGTAATCGGCGGTAGCCTTGGCGGTGGAATTGCCTGGGAAATGGCATTTTTAAGACCTTTGCAGATTATAAACCTGATACCCATTGCAGCCGACTGGAAAGCGACCGACTGGCTGATTGCTAATGTGTTGGTTCAGGATAAAATTCTGAACAATTCCGAAAATCCAATTCATGATGCCCGATTGCATGCCATGTTATTGTATCGTACACCTTTGTCGCTAAACAAAAAATTTAACCGGGAACAGAATGATCCCAATAAAGAATATAAGGTAGAAGGCTGGTTATTACATCATGGTGAAAAGCTTAAAAACAGGTTTCAGCTGGCATCCTATAAACTGATGAATCATTTACTCAAAACAATAGGTGAAGCAAGCCATTGTGGTAGTTTTTTGCAATTCGGAAAAGAAACGACAGCGCATATTCACCTGGTAGCCGTAGATAGCGATTATTTTTTTACTGCCGATCAAAACCGGGAAACCTACGAAATTCTGAAAAGAGTTACTACAAACGTTTGCTATCACGAAATACAATCCATTCACGGGCACGATGCCTTTCTGATTGAATTCGAACAGTTAAATACCATACTGGGAAACATATTTATAACTACAAAACAAAAAATACAATGAAAATATTAAAGTTTGGAGGAAAATCCCTGGCCTATAACGGCGGATTCGATAAGGTACTCCGTATTATTCAGGACAAAGTTGAAAATCAGGAGAAGATTGCAGTAGTGGTTTCGGCTATCGGAAATGCCACAAATGAACTGGAACAAATACTGGAAGCCGCTTCAAAAAACAAATCCTATATTGAACAATTGGAAACCTTTAAAAAGGAGCAACAGGGAAATTCGGCAGTCGATCTTTCCAGTGAGTTTTCCCTACTCGATAAATTGTTCGAAGGTGTAGCACTTTTAGGAGATTACAGCCCTAAAATTAAAGATAACGTACTGGCTCAGGGCGAAGTTATTGCCGCAAAGGTCGTTACAGAAGCATTACAACAAAAAGGACTCAACGCTAATTTTTCCGATACGCGATTACTGATCAAGACCGATACCAAATTCGGAAATGCACAACCGCTGGAACAAACTTCACGAAAGAACATCCTCAATCACTTCAAACAACATAACGGCACCACCATCAATGTCATCACCGGGTTTATCGGATCAAATGTCAATGACGAAACCACTACACTGGGCCGTAACGGAAGTAATTATACCGCCTCTTTAATTGCAAATTATCTCGAAGCTGAAGAACTACAAAATTATACCCATGTGGATGGCATCTATACTGCCAATCCCGATCTGGTAAAAGACGCTAAAAAAATAGAGCGGTTGTCGTTTAACGAAGCCAACGAACTGGCCAACTTCGGAGCGACAATACTACACGCGAAAACCATCGTACCGCTTATCGAAAAAAATATCCCGCTTCGGGTACTGAATACTTTTAATCATCTTAATAAAGGAACACTGATCACGGCCATATCGGATAACGAAGGAATTAAAACACTTTCGGTACTGGATAATGTTGCATTGATCAACCTGGAAGGGAGAGGTCTTTTGGGTAAAACCGGAATCGATGCCCGTATTTTCCGCGTGATGGCCGATAATGAGATCAGTGTGAGTATTATTTCACAGGGATCATCCGAAAGGGGAATCGGAATTATAGTGGCTGCCGATAAAGTGACCAAAGCAATCGTAGGACTCGAACGTGAGTTTGAAAATGATTTTTATAATAAGGATGTAAGTAAAATCACGGCCAACGATAATGTAGCAGTGATTTCTATTATTGGTCAGGATTTGAGTACGTTTCACAAACCCTATACGGCTTTAATCCGAAATAAAATTGTACCGGTATTGTTTAATAATACCGTAACCGGTAAAAATGTGAGTTTGGTTGTCCAAAAGGCGCAAACCCATAAGGCGCTGAATGTGATTCACGGAGAAATATTCGGGGTGGCCAAAAAAATCAATATTGCAGTGTTCGGACATGGATTGGTTGGCGGAACACTGATTGATCAGGTTTTGGCTTCCGCAGCGAATATTGAAAAAGTAAAAGGAATCAAACTCAACATTTTTGCCATTGGAAATTCCAGAAAAGCACTGTTGAATAAAGACGGAATTACAACCAACTGGCGGGAAGAAATTCAGCAAAGTGGGAGATTATACAGTGTAGATGACGTGATCGATTATGCGGAAGAAAATCATCTGGAAAACCTGATTGCGATTGATAATACGGCCAGTGCCGATTTTATCGAAAATTATATTCCGCTGGCTGAAAAAAGTTTCGATCTGATTTCGTCGAATAAAATAGCCAATACCGTTGGGTATGCGTTCTATCAAAAACTCCGTAAAACACTGGCCGATAATCAGAAAAATTATTTATACGAAACCAATGTAGGCGCGGGCTTACCACTTATCGACACCATTAAATTACTACATCTTTCCGGGGAGAATATCACCAAGATAAAAGGCGTTTTTTCCGGTACGTTAAGTTATTTGTTTAATCATTTCTCGGTCGAAAACAGACCTTTTAGTGTGGTGTTGCAGGAAGCGGTCGACAAAGGTTTTACCGAACCCGATCCACGTGAAGATCTTAGTGGAAACGATGTGGCGCGTAAATTACTGATTCTGGCTCGGGAACTTGATCTGCAAAATGAATTTGAAGAAATTAAAATAGAAAACCTGATCCCTGAAAAATTGCAACAAGGTAGTGCTTCGGAGTTTTTAAACCGGATTTCCGAACTCGACACGCTTTATCAGTCGGTAAAAGAAAAACAGCAACCGGGTTATGTATTGCGCTACATCGGCGAATTGTCGGGCGACTTACAACAGGATAAAGGGAATCTCGATGTCAAACTGGTTTCCGTTCCGGGGAATTCTGCTTTGGGACAATTAAAAGGTTCCGATTCAATTTTTGAAATCTATACCGATTCTTACGGGGATCAACCCATTATCATTCAGGGCGCCGGTGCCGGTGCTTCGGTAACCGCAAGAGGTGTCTTTGGAGATATTCTGCGATTGTCGGAAAAGAAATAAAACTATCTTAAAACAAACAAAACCATGAACAATTCAACATTGGGATTCGAAACGCAGGCCATTCGAACCCAAACAGAACGCAGCCAATATTTGGAACATTCAGTACCCTTGTACCTGACGTCCAGTTTTATTTTTGAAGATGCCGAAGATATGCGGGCTTCTTTTGCCGAAGAAAAAAATCGGAATATTTACAGTCGGTTTTCCAATCCAAATACCAGTGAATTCGTGGAAAAAATCTGTCAAATGGAAGGCGCCGAGTCGGGTTATGCCTTTGCTACGGGAATGGCCGCAGTGTATTCGACCTTTGCTGCGCTGTTAAATGCCGGTGATCATATCGTGTCGGCCAGTAGTGTATTCGGATCGACCCATACACTTTTTACAAAGTATTTTCCAAAATGGAATATCACAACCAGCTATTTTTCAATTACCGAACCGGAAACGATCGAAAGTTATATCCAACCCAATACCCGTATTCTGTTTGCTGAATCGCCAACCAATCCCGCCGTGGACATTCTCGATCTGGAATATCTGGGAAAAATTGCTAAAAAATACAACCTGATTCTGATTGTCGATAATTGTTTTGCAACACCGTATCTTCAGAATCCTATTGCCTTTGGAGCCGATTTGGTGATTCATTCGGCAACCAAATTAATCGACGGTCAAGGTCGGGTTTTGGGAGGCGTAACGGTTGGAAAGGAAGAATTGATCCGGGAGATTTATCTGTTTTCGCGAAATACCGGGCCGGCATTATCTCCGTTTAACGCCTGGGTTTTATCAAAAAGTTTGGAAACATTAGCCGTTCGGGTCGAAAAACATTGCGAAAATGCCGAGAAGATCGCGCTCTTTTTAGAGCGTCATCCCAACGTACAAACGGTAAAATATCCTTTTTTAAAATCGCATCCGCAATATAAGATTGCCAAAAAACAAATGCGATTGGGTGGAAATATAGTCGCCTTCGAAATCAAAGGTGGCATCGCAGCCGGGCGACAGTTTCTGGACAAAATCCAACTGTGTTCGTTGTCGGCAAATTTAGGCGATACCCGTACGATCGTGACACATCCGGCGTCTACCACACATAGTAAACTCACGGAACAGGAACGCCTGGCGGTTAGTATTACCGATGGATTAGTACGGATTTCGGCCGGTTTGGAAAGTGTAAACGACATCATTGCCGATCTCGAACAAGCACTCGCGTAGCAATTTAAGCATGGAAATTTGGTTGGTATAAAACAATTGCGTTATTTTGCACTGTTCTTATACAGACTGAAATGTTATCACGAAAGGCAGAGGGAATAGACCCGATGAAGCCTTAGCAACCCTTTACTCTTTAAAGAAGGTGCTACATTCTACCCGAAAACAAGGCAAATTGATTTTTAGGATAGATAACAAAGAGAATACTTTTCTGGTATTCCTTCTCTCTTTACGGATGACATTTTTACACTGATTTTCAGAACGGCAAAAGCTAAGACAACACATTTATAGTGCTTTCGGCGCTGTTTTCGTATTGACTTTGGCCAAAACTAAAAAAAAAACTAAAAATGTCAAAGATTAATGAAGCGCTGCAAAACAGAATCCTGATTCTCGACGGAGCCATGGGAACTATGTTACAGCGATACAACTTTTCGGAAGAAGATTTCAGGGGAGACCGATTTAAAGATTTTCCGCATCCGCTAAAAGGGAACAACGATCTCCTTTCCATTACACAACCACAGGCGATTCGCGAAATCCACGCGCAGTATTTTGACGCGGGTGCCGATATCGTCGAAACCAATACGTTTTCGGGAACTACTATCGGTATGGCCGATTATCATCTGGAAGATCTGGTGTACGAACTCAATTACGAATCGGCTAAAATTGCCCGTGAAGTAGCCGATACATTCACGGCGCAAAATCCAGATAAACCACGTTTTGTAGCCGGTTCTATAGGACCAACCAATCGTACGGCCAGTATGTCGCCCGATGTGAACGATCCCGGGTTCCGGGCGGTTACTTTCGACGATCTGCGGATTGCCTATAAACAACAGGTGGAAGCACTTATTGATGGCGGAAGTGATATATTACTGGTGGAAACCATTTTCGATACATTGAATGCCAAAGCCGCCTTGTTTGCCATCGATGAGGTAAAAGAAGAACGCAATCTCGATATCCCGGTAATGGTAAGTGGTACCATTACGGATGCTTCCGGTAGAACCTTGTCCGGACAAACGGTTGAGGCTTTCCTGATTTCGATTTCGCATATTCCGTTACTAAGTGTCGGATTTAATTGTGCTTTGGGAGCTGATCAGCTAAAACCGTATTTAAAACGACTGGCGCACAATACTTCTTTTAATATATCGGCGCATCCGAATGCCGGATTGCCCAACGCTTTTGGACAATACGATCAGACACCGGAAGAAATGCAGGTTTTGATAAAAGAATATCTCGACGATAACCTGATCAATATTATTGGCGGCTGCTGTGGAACTACTCCGGAGCATATCCGCCTGATTGCCGAAGTGGCAAAAGAATACCAACCCAGAATTTTAGAATAGAGAAAATGGCTGAAGCAGATTGTAAAAAATACTTGCGATTATCAGGATTAGAACCGTTGATTATCACTCCGGAAAGTATTTTCGTGAATGTAGGGGAGCGCACCAATGTGACCGGGTCACGGAAATTTTTGCGCCTGATAAAAGAAGAAAAATATGAAGAAGCACTCGATATTGCCCGCGCTCAGGTAGAAGGTGGCGCGCAGATTGTCGATATTAATATGGATGAAGGGATGCTCGATGGTGTAGCTGCAATGACCCGATTCCTGAATCTTGTCGCTTCGGAACCTGATATCTCCCGTGTACCGGTAATGATTGATAGCTCCAAATGGGAAATCATCGAAGCCGGTTTAAAAGTTGTACAGGGAAAATGTGTCGTGAATTCCATCAGTTTAAAAGAAGGTGAAGCGACATTTATCCACCATGCTAAATTGATTAAACGCTATGGTGCGGCTGTGATTGTGATGGCTTTCGATGAAGCCGGACAAGCAGACACGTATGAACGTCGGATTGAAATCTGTAAGCGTTCCTACGATATTTTGGTTGATCAGGTGGGATTTCCGGCGGAAGATATCATTTTCGATCCGAATATTTTTCCAGTGGCTACCGGAATGGAAGAACACCGCCGGAACGCGATCGACTTTTTCCTCGCGACAAAATGGATTCGTGAAAACCTGCCATATACTAATGTAAGCGGTGGAGTGAGTAATGTGTCTTTTTCTTTCCGGGGGAACGACCGGGTGCGCGAAGCGATGCATTCGGCTTTCCTGTATCATGCCATTCAGCACGGAATGTCGATGGGGATTGTAAATCCGGAGATGTTGGAGGTATACGATGAAATTCCAAAAGATTTGCTGGAACATGTAGAAGACGTATTGCTGGATCGTAGAGATGACGCAACCGAGCGACTGTTGGCATTTGCCGAAAATGTAAAAGGCGATGCCAAAACGATCGAAAAACAAAATCAGGAATGGCGTAACGGAACCGTACAGGAACGACTCACACATGCATTGGTAAAAGGAATCGATGAGTTTGTAGAACTTGATGTGGAAGAAGCACGCCAATTGGCACAGAAACCGATTGAGGTGATCGAAATAAACCTGATGGCCGGAATGAATGTTGTAGGAGACTTGTTTGGAAGTGGAAAAATGTTCCTGCCACAGGTGGTCAAATCGGCCAGAGTAATGAAAAAAGCGGTGGCCTATTTGTTACCGTTTATCGAAGCGGGTAAAGACGGAGCGTCCCGCTCTGCCGGAAAGATTTTGATGGCAACGGTAAAAGGCGATGTACACGATATCGGTAAGAATATTGTTTCGGTAGTTTTAGGGTGTAATAATTTTGAAATTATCGATTTAGGGGTGATGGTTCCGCCGGAAAAAATTATCGAAATAGCAGTTAAAGAGCAGGTAGATATTATCGGTCTGAGTGGATTGATCACACCATCGTTGGATGAAATGGTGTATCTGGCCAAAGAGATGGATAAGCTCAATATAAAAATTCCGCTGATGATCGGTGGAGCGACAACTTCCCGGGCGCATACGGCGGTAAAGATCGCTCCGGAATATTCCGAAACAGTAGTACATGTGAATGATGCATCCCGTGCAGTTACCGTCGCAGGAAATCTGATCAATCAAAATGTAAAAAGTGATTACGCCAAAGCCATACGTTCGGAATACGACGAGTTACGGGAAGGTTTTTTAAACCGTTCGCGCGATAAAAACTTCCTGACATTAGCCGAAGCACGAGCCAACAAACTGAGGCTCGACTGGGATCAGTTTACACCACAAAAGCCGTATAAAACCGGAGTACATACCATTACGGTTCGACTGGAAGAACTGGTCGATTATATCGACTGGACACCGTTTTTCAGAACCTGGGACTTGCATGGAAAATACCCAGATATTTTAGAAGATGAAGTGGTAGGAGAACAGGCAATAATCTTGTTTCAGGATGCACAAAAAATGTTAGAGCAACTTATAACCGAAAACTGGTTGGAAGCCAAAGGTATTTATGGGGTTTTTCCGGCTAATCAGGTAAACGACGACGATATCGAAGTGTATGATGAGAAAGGGAACGTATTGGAAACGTTTTTAACGCTACGACAACAATCGCAAAAAACAAAAGGAGCACCAAACATTGCATTGTCCGATTTTATAGCGCCAAAAGAAAGTGATAAACAGGATTATATCGGCGCTTTTTGTGTTACTACCGGTTTCGGAGTGGATGAAAAAGCGGCTGAATTTGAAGCAGCTCACGACGATTATAACTCAATTATGATCAAGGCTTTGGGCGACCGGTTTGCAGAAGCGTTTGCCGAATTCCTGCACGAAAAAGTGCGAAAAGAAATCTGGGGATATGCTTCTGATGAGGTGCTGAGTAATGACGAACTGATTTCCGAAAAGTACAAAGGAATCCGTCCGGCGCCCGGTTATCCGGCTTGCCCGGATCATCTGGAAAAAAATACGATCTGGTCATTATTGAACGTAGAAACGCAAATCGGGGTGAAGTTAACAGAGAGTCTGGCCATGTGGCCGGCGTCTTCGGTATCCGGATATTATTTCGGAAACCCGGAAAGTAAGTATTTCGGACTGGGGAAGATAAAAGAAGATCAGGTTCGCGATTATGCCAAACGTCGAAAAGTGACCTATGATTATGCTGAGAAATGGCTCAATCCCAATATAGCCGACTAACAAAACGAAAACGATGAAAGTAACACAACATATAGCCAATGCTAAAGGGAAATCGCTTTTCTCTTTCGAAATATTACCGCCATTAAAAGGCCAGAACATTCAGTGCATTTTTGATAATATCGAACCGCTGATGGAATTTAAACCGCCATTTATAGATGTGACCTATCACCGGGAAGAATACGAGTACAAAGAGTTGCCTAATGGTTTGCTCGAAAAGAAAATCGTTAAAAAACGACCGGGTACGGTTGGAATTTGTTCGGCAATTCAGAATAAATATCAGGTGGATGCCATTCCGCATATTCTGTGTGGTGGGTTTAACAGAGAAGATACCGAAAATTTCCTGATTGACATGGATTTCCTCGGAATCGATAACGTAGTGGCTTTACGCGGCGATGCGGTAAAAAGCGAAATCTATTTTAAACCCGAAAAAGAAGGAAATCAGTATGCGAGCGAACTGGTAACGCAAATCAATAACCTAAACAACGGGATTTATCTGGATGCGGATTTGCAAAATACCAATAAGACCAATTTTTGTATCGGCGTGGCCGGTTATCCCGAAAAGCATATGGAAGCACCGAGCTTGGATAGCGATATTCATTTCCTAAAACAAAAGATCAAAAACGGAGCAGATTATATCATTACCCAAATGTTTTTTGATAATCGTAAGTTTTTCGATTTTGTAGCCAAATGCCGGAAAGAAGGTATCGAAGTGCCGATTATCCCGGGTTTAAAACCAATTTCTACCAAAAAGCAACTCAATCAGATTCCACATCGTTTTAAAGTGGATTTGCCTGATGAATTGATTATGGAAGTGGTAAAAGCAGCGGATAATGAAACCGTAAAAGAAATCGGAATCGAATGGTGCATTGCCCAAAGTCGGGAATTAATAGCCGCCGGAATACCGGTTTTACATTACTATTCGATGGGACGTTCGGAAAGTATCCGGAAAATTGCAGCAACTGTATTTTAAGAGCTCACACCTGTAAGATTTTAAACCTTACAGGTGTTTTTATTTTTTTATTATTTTTCGTTTTACGACATTACTATTCTTATCCTGAATGGTTGCAAAGTAAATTCCGTTGGGCTGTGCCGTAATGTCTATGGAATTTGAAGCTGTTTTTAGGACACATTTTCCCATTTGATCGTGAATCTGTATTTCAGAAATAGTTTCCGCTGTTGCTATTTTGAACAAGCCATTAGTCGGGTTTGGGGAAATATGGACGGCTTCTTTTGCTGTTACGATGTTGTCCAACGATAGCTTTTTTTTGACAATTTTAAAGAATATAGCTCCTTGAAATATAACATTGACCGGATTTTTTGCTATAAGAATGGAGAACTCACCTTCATTGTTAAAAGTAGTTGACCAACTGCCGTTTCCATAAATATAACCGGAGTAATCCAGACGACCACCTCCTGCAAGAGGATTATAAACTGCAGATTTGCTATGAGGCATAACAACTAACCAAAACCAAGAGGAACTCTTTGGCGGGAAATCGTGATAATTTACTGTTACAGTTGTGCCTGTTTCAAATGGACCTGTACTTATATTTAGATTCTTATTGGTATAATAATAGTCTATATTCATTTGCGCATAGGTATAGCAACTAATCAGACAGCAGAATAAAATTTTTCGTATGTTTTTCATGGTTTAATTTATAAAAAGAAAAATACTAATGCTTAAAATCGTAAATCGTATAGATTTACGGTATTTGTAGAGGATAAAATGTATAGGGAGTAAAAACAGGAATTGTTGTCTTGCTAAGATAAGAATTGTGTCAGAAAATGATGGATATATTCTGATTTGTCTATATTTGTCTGCTTGCCAAAGACAAAATGAGACATTATTTATACTTAGTATTCCTGCTTTTTTATGGTTTCGCTTTTTCCCAAAATGCAAAAGAGAAGCGCTATTTTGTGGAAGCCAATTACTTCTATGGGAATATATTGCCGCATAATAATGCGATAAAACATCTTATTACGTCGCATCCGGAAGGAATCTTACTCGGAATCAATCGCAAAACCTATGGGAGTGCCGCCTGGCAGTCGGACTATAATTTCCCGGATTACGGACTGTCGTTTCAGTATCAGGGAAATAAAAACGAAGCGCTAGGAAATCTTTACGGACTTTACGGACATTATAATTTCTATTTTCTAAAGCGAAACCTGCAATTTAGAATCGGTCAGGGGATTGCCTATAGTACCAATCCGTATGATAAGGAAACCAACTTTCGGAATTTTGCCTATAGTACGCGCTTGATGCCCTCGACTTATTTTATGCTGAACTACAACAAACAGCATGTGTGGAAAGGCCTCGGAGTACAAACCGGATTATTGTTGGTGCATCATTCGAATGCCAATGTCAAAGCACCGAATACCAGTACCAATACCATGGCTTTTACCGTTGGACTCAATTATAATTTCGATCAACAGGAGCCGGAATATACCGTGCTAAAAGATACTACCCGTTTTACGGAACCGTTGCGGTATAACGTGGTGTTTCGCGGTGGTGTGAATGAAAGCGATGTGATTGGTAGCGGACAATATCCGTTTTATGTGCTTTCGGGGTATGTCGATAAACGGATCAGTAAAAAAAGTGCCATTCAGTTCGGAGGCGATTTCTTCTGGTCGCTCTATCTGAAAGAATACATCCGCTATATGGCGATCGCCTATTACGAAAAAAACAGCGATCCTAATGTCGATTATAAAAGAGCCGGTGTTTTTATAGGACACGAACTGTTTGTAAACCGCTTTACTTTCGAAACACAACTGGGGTATTATGTATATGATCCCGCAAAAATAAGCGCGTCCTTTTACCAGCGATTAGGACTCAAATTTTATGTGACCCGTAACGTTTCCGCAGGAGTAGGTTTAAAAACACATGCTGCGAAAGCCGAAGCGCTCGAATGTAGTCTTGGAATCCGATTGTAAAATGAAACAAATGACAAAATATTATTCTTGTTTATTGATCATCCTTTTTGTGCTGTTCTCCTGTAATTCCGAAAAAGCACCGGATTGTTTTATGGCTTCCGGGAGTATGATTACCAACGAAATCGAGGTGGCCGATTTTGAGAAAATTGATGTGGGAGAAGGAATCGGAGTGGTGATCAAACAAGGAAGCCAAACAAAAGTAGTCGTCGAAACGGGTTCCAATCTGATGTCGGGAATCAGTGTTTCTGTTTCGGAAAATAAATTGTACCTCCGAAATTCCAATGGCTGTAGTTGGTTTCGGGATAAAAATGTGACGAAGGTGTATATCACGGTGCCGGATCTGACGGGGATTTATTCGGCTTCCCAATTTGATATAACCTCCGATGGGATATTGAATTTTGACGATCTGACGTTACAGTCGGGAATGTATTCCGATACGGCTTCCGGGGTATTCGATTTGCAACTGAAATGTACGAATCTAAAGGTCGAAGATAACCGGGCGACGTTATATCGGATATCCGGAAAAGTGACCGATTTGACTATTGCTTTTTATTCCGGGGAAGAGCGTTTTGAAGGGCAAAACCTGATGGCTCAGCATATTTATGTGTTTCAGCGAAGTACCAACGATATCATTGTAAATCCGCAACAGGATATAAAAGGAAATATTTACAGTACTGGGAATGTCGTGCTAAAAAACAACCCGTCTTTAGTAGAAATAGCCCAGCATTATACCGGGCATGTAGTCTATAATTAAACTTATTTTTTCTGCGTCATTTCGCGGAATACGGCTTCCAGATTTTTGTTTTTCAGATTGAGCTGTAAGGTTTTTAAACCATTTTCCTGTGCAAAATCAAAAACGGCCGGACGCATGTCTTTTTCCGTTGTAAAAGTAAGTTCCCAAATGGTATCGTGAACATTTCGATGCGATTGCAGGTTTGGAATTTTAGCAATTAATTGGGCTTCAATCTGATAGTCAAATTCTACTTCAATAACCTGTTCGTTATCTTCATTCATCAGGCTATCCAGTTTTTTATCGGTTACGATTTTACCATTGTTAATGATGATCACACGATCACAAATCGCTTCTACTTCCTGCATAATATGCGTCGAAAGAAAAACGGTTTTGTTTTTTCCGATATTTTTGATCAACTCACGGATCTCAACCAACTGGTTCGGATCAAGTCCTGTGGTAGGTTCGTCGAGAATCAATACTTCCGGATCGTGTAATAAAGCCGTGGCCAGTCCAACACGTTGCCGGTATCCTTTGGAAAGTGCTCCTATCTTTTTATGACTTTCCGGTGTTAATCCGGTAAGCGCAATCACTTCGTCGATACGGGATTTCGCTACTTTATATACATCGGCATTAAAAGCCAGGTATTCGCGAACGTATAGATCCAGATATAAAGGATTGTGTTCCGGAAGATAGCCAACCGATTTCTGAACAGCTTTTGGTGCTGTTGTAACATCATGACCGTTAACAGTGGCCGTACCTTCATCGGCATCCAAAAAAGTGGTCAGTATTTTCATTAAGGTTGATTTTCCGGCACCATTCGGCCCAAGGAAGCCTACAATTTCTCCCTTTTTTATCGAAAATGTAACCGAATCCAATGCTTTTTGTTCACCGTAATTCTTGGATATTTTTAAAACTTCAATAGACATACTAATACCTGATTTGGAGCAAAAATAAGAAGAAATTAATGCTGATTATTTTAAAAATCATAAATTTTTTAAAAATCGGACAGGGGAAAATATTTTTTTTCTAATTTTGTCATTCAAATACAATGGCAAAAAAACCATGAATTCAAGTAACACTTTTTATTATAACAATTTCTTTTATTTTTTCTGGAAAGAAGAAAGGGATTGTCATATGGTTATTTGATCGAAGTATACGAAAGAATTATAACACTATAATACAATCCCGATGTTTTCCATCGGGATTTTTTTTTGGCTTATGGAAAGGAAAATTGCAATACAGGGAATCAAAGGTTCCTTCCACCATCAGGTAGCGAAAGAATACTTTAACGAAAGTAAAAACCTTATCGAATGTATGTCGTTCGACGAATTGGTGAAAAATGTACTCGACGACGATCGTAATCTGGGAATCATGGCATTGGAAAATTCGATTGCCGGATCGATTATTCCGAATTATGCACTTATTGATTTTAATAAACTGCACATTATCGGGGAGCATTATCTGGATATCCGGATGAATCTGATGGCGTTGCCGGGACAAACGATCGACGATATCCGGGAAGTACATTCCCATCCGATGGCGTTATTGCAATGTAAAAAGTTTTTTAGCCGTTATCCGCATATCCGACTGGTGGAAGATGCCGATACCGCCGATACCGCGCGAAGAATCCGCGAAAAAGAACTCTCCGGAATCGGAGCAGTGGCCAGTAAAGTGGCTTCCGAGCTGTATGAGCTTCCCGTATTGGCCGAAAATATCCATACGATAACCAGTAATAAAACCCGTTTTGTGATTGTAAAAGCACAAAATTCGGTTATTCCGAAACCGGATATTAATAAGGTTTCGTTGAAGTTTGAATTGGAAGATATGCAGGGAAGTCTGGCCGGAATTCTGAATGTTATGAACGAGTACAGGTTGAGCCTTACCAAAATACAGTCGATGCCAATTATCGAAAAGCCCTGGCAGTATTCTTTCTTTATCGATGTCACGTTCGACAAGTATGCCGATTATGAAAAGGCAAGAACTACTTTGCAGCAAATAACGAAAGAATTTAAGGTTTTAGGGGAATATAAAAAAGGAGTAGTATGATTACAACAGCAAAAAGATTAGATCAGGTTCAGGAATACTATTTCTCGCAAAAACTGCGGGAAGTACGGGAGTTGCAAGCCAAAGGAAAACCAGTGATTAATATGGGAATTGGTAGTCCGGATCTGGCGCCGGCAACTGCGGTAATGGAAGCCGTACAGGAAGCCATGTTGCAACCAGCTGCACACCAATACCAAAGTTATCAGGGATTACCGGAACTCCGTCAGGCGATGGCCAATTTTTATGCGACGCATTTTAAAGTAAACCTAAATCCGGATTCGGAAATATTGCCGTTAATGGGATCAAAAGAGGGAATCCTGCATATTGCCATGGCGTTCCTAAATGAAGGAGACGGTGTGCTGATCCCAAATCCGGGTTATCCAACCTATGCATCGGTAGCCAATTTGGTCGGCGCCGAAAGTGTTTTCTATGATTTGTCTGCCGAACGAAACTGGGAACCCGATTTTAAAGTCCTGGAAAAACAAGACCTTTCACGGGTAAAACTCATGTGGGTAAGCTATCCGCATATGCCAACAGGAGCTACAGGGAATCGTATGTTGTTTGAAAAACTGATTGCCTTTGCCAAAAAACACCGGATTCTGATTGTAAATGACAATCCGTATAGTTTTATACTAAACGAGAATCCGGAATCTATTTTGAGTATTCCCGGAGCGATGGAGGTGGCGATGGAACTGAATTCGCTTAGTAAAACCTTTAATATGGCCGGTTGGCGTGTAGGAATGGTTATGGGGGAAAAAAAGGTAATTCAGGCGGTGCTAAAAGTGAAGAGCAATATGGACAGCGGAATGTTTTACGGTATTCAGAAAGGAGCGATTGCGGCGTTGCAAAGCGATGCCGACTGGTTTGCAAAACAAAACGAAGTGTATCAAACCAGACGGAATCTTGTTTTTAAACTGGCGCGAAAATTAAACTGCACGTTCGATACTAATAGCGTCGGATTGTTTGTCTGGGCGAAATTACCACCAGAAGAAAAATCGGCGGAAGCTTTTGTCGACAAATTGTTATACGATAAAAACCTGTTTATAGCACCCGGAACGATTTTCGGGAGTAATGGCGAAGGATACATCCGATTTTCGTTATGTATTCCGGAAGAAAAAATTAAAGAAATTCTAAAGCGATTTGAATAGATGAAGGCAGAAGAAAAAGTTTTTATAATTGGTCTGGGGCTGATTGGCGGATCGTTGGCACTCGACTTTCGAAAACAAAATGAACAGGCGGTTTTCTTTGGAATTGATACTGATGAAAGCCATGTTAAAGAAGCATTGGAACGCGGCATCATCGATCGTCAGGCCGACTGGGAACAATTGTCGGAAGCCGATTGGGTGGTTTTGGCCATCCCGGTGGACAAGGCGGTGGATGTCTTGCCGGAAGTACTGGATCGGATAAAGGAGAATGCCGTCGTGCTGGATGTGGGGTCGACAAAAGAACAAATCTGTAAAGTCGTTGAAAACCATCCGAAAAGGCGTAATTTTATAGCCACGCATCCGATAGCGGGTACGGAGTTTTCAGGACCGTCGGCAGCCTTTGAAGGGCTATTTGAAGGAAAAACAAATATCATTTGCGAAATTGAAAAAACAGCTTTTGCAATTCAGGAGAAAGCCCTGCAATTGTTTAAAAAAATAAAGATGCGAATCCGCTATATGGACCCAAAAGCACACGATAAACACATTGCTTATGTGTCGCATCTGTCGCACATCAGTTCTTTTATGTTGGGGAAAACCGTTATAGCAGAAGAGCAGAACGAAAGAGATATTTTCGATATGGCAGGAAGCGGATTCGAAAGTACCGTCCGACTGGCTAAAAGTTCGCCGGCTATGTGGGCGCCTATTTTTAAACAAAACCGGACAATGGTGCTGAAATCATTATCCGAATATATTGAAAACCTGAATCATTTTAAAAACCTGTTGGAAACCGGTGATTATGATTCGGTTTATGCCGAAATGGAACAAACAAATGCGATAAAAGAAATTTTAAAAGGAATACATTTAAAAAAAGAATTGAGTTATGGAGAATAATGCTGCAATGAGAACATGGTTGGACGCTTTCAATTTGAATCACCCGTTGGTGATTGCCGGGCCATGTAGTGCCGAAACAGAAGAACAGGTATTAAAAATAGCACACGAATTAAAGGATTCGGATGTAAGTGTTTTCAGAGCAGGAATCTGGAAACCGCGTACACGTCCGGGTGGTTTCGAAGGCGTAGGCGCCATCGGATTAAAATGGTTGCAGCGCGCCAAAGCGGAAACCGGTTTGTTGTTGGCCGTTGAGGTAGCTAATGCAAATCATGTGCAACTGGCTTTGGAACACGATGTAGATGTATTGTGGATTGGGGCCAGAACGACTGTAAACCCGTTTGCCGTTCAGGAAATTGCCGATGCGTTAAAAGATACCGATAAAATTGTACTGGTTAAAAATCCGGTAAATCCCGATTTGGCGTTATGGCTTGGAGGAGTGGAACGTTTGTACAATGCCAATATCAAAAAATTAGGCGTAATCCACAGAGGATTTTCGACTTACGAAAAAACAAAATACCGAAACAATCCGGAGTGGCAGTTGCCAATTGAGTTGCAAAGCAAATTCCCGGATTTGCCGCTAATTTGTGATCCGTCGCATATCACCGGAAAACGGGATATGATACTGGAAGTCTCACAACAGGCACTTGATCTGAATTATGACGGACTGATCATCGAAACACATATCGATCCGGATAACGCTTGGAGCGACGCCGCACAACAAGTAACGCCATCGGCTTTAAAACAGATTTTTAAAGATTTACGAATCCGTAAAATAACCGATGAAGCCGACGAGTACAACCAGAAATTGGAAGGATTGCGCACGCAGATTGACGAAATCGACAGCAAATTGCTGAATATATTAGGGAAGCGAATGAAGATTGCCGACAGTATTGGTGCGTTAAAAAAAGAACGCAACGTAGCCGTATTGCAAAACAAACGCTGGAATGAAATTCTGGGTAAAATGGTCTTGGAAGGCGAAGAACGTGGTCTAAGTGAGGAGTTTATCCTTAAGATGTTTAAAGCCATTCACCAGGAGAGTATCGCGCATCAGGAGAAAATAATAAATAGTTAACGGCTTAATTAGTAAAATTTCGTAATATCGCGAAATTTTTTAACAAGCCTTATATGAAAAAACTATTACTATTTGTAGTAACCTTAATGACAACTTTTTCGGCTTTTTCACAATACAAAATGGAAAATGTTTCCATTACCTATGGTGAAGAAATTACTGAAGAGAAAGGGAAAATTATTAAAATTATTGGGGAGACCAATAACAAGATTTATGCACTTGGATTAAAAGGGAAAAGTGATTATTTCCTAAAGATTTTCGATGCAAGCGGAATGAAACTGCTTTCGAACAAACCAATTTTGCTACCGGAGTTAAAAGACAAGGATATCGATTTTGAAGAGATCGTTATTCTAAACGGTAAGCTATATGTGATTGGAAGTGTGTACCATAGAAAAGACAAAATCTTTACGTTGGTGGGAATTGAATATTCCGAAGATGGAAAATTAAGCAAGAACATGACAACCATGTTCGAGGCCGAAGTGGCAAAAAGTTCCGACAGAGGTGGTTTTTATTTCAAAGTATCGCCGGATGAGCATATGTTGCTAGCCATGCATACGGCGCTTTACGAAAAAGAAGATGCTTTGAAATATGAATTGAAGATGTTTGATCCGAATTTAAAAACGGTTTTCTCTAATATTGAAAAGGTAAGTTATAACGACGATCAGAAAGATTATGAGTTTACAATTTCGGATTTCGATATCAACACGAAAGACGATGTGTTTTTAGTGATCAACGAGAGCTACCGCGATAAAAAGAAAAAGGAAAAAGTAGAAAAATTCCAGGTATTCGCATTTAAAAACCAAAACGGTTATAAAAAAGAAGTAGTGGATATCAACTTTACCGGAAAAGAAATTATTAACTGTAAAATGATTTCTACCAGTAAAAACACCGTACAATTGGTTGGATTTTATTCAAGCGTAAGAGACAACGGAAAAGCAAATAAAGAGCTTAAAGGGGTTTATAGCGCAACTATTAATCTGGATAAGAATACCAACGATAACCTGAAATTTAATGAGTTTGACTATGCTACCAAAGTAAAATTATTGGGCGAGCGTCGTGCGAAAAAAGGGAAGGATTTAAAACCGTTGTATATGATTCACTCGATCATCGAGAAAAATGACGGCGGACTTATTGTTATTTCTGAATACCGTTTTATTTATGTAGGTCAGCGACAAGGAATTGGTCCGTTAGGCGTACAGCCCATTACTTATACCACAAACGAAATGATCGTGATGGCATTGAAACCAGACGGATCACTGGATTGGAGTAATGTTGTAGCAAAAGAACAGGCGGCAACCGTTACCGTGGCGTCACTGAATATTTTTGCAGGATTGGGCGGTTCCGGAAACTTTAACGTAGCATTAGGATTGTCATTCCCATTAGGCGTTATGGGGAAAGGACCAGAATACCTAAGTGCTATTCCGATTTACAAAGACGGTCAGTTGAGTATCCTTTTTAACGATAATAAAAAGAACAAAGGAATTACCGATATCGAAGAGATTAAATCATTGGGGAATTACAATAATGCGGTTCCGACAATCTTTATGTTTAGCGATAGCGGTGTGATCACCAGAAAAGATCCGGAAGAAGCCATCAAAAACGAATTGGTAATCCGTCCGGGTATTTTTTACAGAAAAAATGAAAAGGAATTCCTGATCTATGCGTCCCGAAAATCGCAGGACAAATTAGGTCGAATGGTTTTACAATAATTAAAATCAGAAAAGGTTGCCCTCAAAAGCAACCTTTTTTTGTAATAATAAGATAGTTATCTTTGCGGCATGACAGGAATCGTTTATAAATCTACAGGAAGTTGGTACAGTGTTAAAACCGAAGACAATCAGGTTTTTGAATGCCGTATAAAAGGAAAATTCCGAATGAAAGGCATTAAGAGTACCAATCCTATTGCCGTTGGTGATGTGGTCGATTTTGATCTGGATCAATCCACAGACGAAGTGGCGGGAATTATTCATAACATTCACGACCGAAAAAACTATATTGTTCGAAAGTCGGTTAATTTGTCCAAGCAAACCCATATTATCGCCTCCAATATCGATATCGTATTCCTTTTGGTGACGATTAACAATCCGCCAACCACAACGAGTTTTATCGATCGTTTTCTGGTTACGGCCGAAGCCTATGGTATTGAAGCGGTTCTGATTTTTAACAAAATCGATACCTACGATGAAGCGACGCTCGACGAACAGTTGTATTTGCAATATGTCTATTCCAATATAGGGTATAAATGCCTGCGTGTTTCGGCAGCCGAAGGGAAAGGAATCGACGCGTTAAAGGCCATGATGAAAGACAAGGTATCGATGTTTTCGGGACATTCCGGAGTAGGAAAATCGACTTTGGTCAATGCGTTGGAACCGTCGTTGAATCTTAAAACGAAAGCAATATCCGATCAGCATCAACAAGGACAACATACCACGACATTCGCCGAAATGTTCGACCTTTCGTTTGGCGCCCGGATTATCGATACACCGGGTATCCGCGGTTTTGGAATTGTCGATATGGAAAAACAGGAAATCGGAGATTATTTTCCGGAGTTTTTTGCCTTGAAAGATCAGTGTAAGTTTAATAATTGTCTTCATAAAGAAGAACCGCATTGCGCCGTTAAGGAAGCATTGGATAACGATGAGATCGCCTGGTCGCGGTATAAAAGTTATATCCAGATTTTAGAAGGTGATGACGAACATTACCGAACCGATATTTACGGAGAAGGAAAAGCACAGGATACCGAATGAAAGCAGTAATACAACGGGTAACGGAAGCGTCTGTTACCATTGACGGAATAACAGTAGCCGACATCCAAAAGGGGTTGTTGGTGCTGATTGGAATAGAAGATGCCGATACCAAAGAAGATAGCGACTGGCTAACTGCCAAAATCGCCAACCTTCGCATATTTGGCGATGAAAACGAGGTGATGAACCTGTCGTTAAAAGATACCAATGGAGACATCATAGTGGTAAGTCAGTTCACACTGCATGCCCAAACCAAAAAAGGCAACCGACCTTCGTATATCAAAGCATCTAAACCGGATGTGGCGATACCCTTATACGAAGCTTTCGTAAAACAAATGGAAATGGAATTAGGTAAACCGGTTCAAACCGGTCAATTCGGAGCCGATATGAAAGTGCGATTGCTTAATGACGGACCGGTGACGATTGTTATTGATACTAAAAATAAAGAGTAAGTAAAGTATACGAAATCTAACATGATAAAAAAATGCCTGTTAGTCATATTCTACCTTATGACTACCCTGACTTTTGCACAGCAATATGACTATAGTGTAATGGGGATTCCCGATAGTCTTAAGGTTAATGCCAGTGCGGTAGTTCGCCTTGATGAAACCGCAATACGGGTTACGTCTGTAAAAAGTATGTTGATACTGACCCGACAAATTGTTACCGTATTGGATGCCAATGGGCTTAGTAGTGTAGATCGCACATTTTATTATGACAAGTCATCAAAAATTACAAATCTGGAGGCTATTGTATACGATACCAATGGGAAAGAAATAAAGCGGATTAAAAAGAAAGATTTTATAGATCATAGTGTGGCCGACGGTTTTTCGGTTTTTACCGATAACAGAGCGTTGTCTATGGATTATACACCAACCGGCTATCCATTTACGATTGAAGTAAAAAGCGAAATAGAAACCAACAATACTGGGGTTATACGACCGTGGTTACCGGTGAATGCGTATAATCAAAGTCTGATGAAAAGTGAATACAGAATCAGTTATCCAACCGATATGGAACTGAAAAGTAAGGAATATAATTTTTCGGGTTTTGACGTTAAGAAAATCCAGACACAAGCGAGTAGGATATATGTTATCGAAAATATACCGGCATTGCGATACGAAGAATATGCGCCTTCGGTTACTAAGTTGTTCCCTTTTGTCCGCTTTGGGTTGAATAAATTCGCCTTGGAAGGAACCGAAGGCGTTGCAGATAGCTGGAAGGATTTCGGTCTATGGATGAATGAAAAATTGCTTAACGATGTAAAAGAAATACCACTTGAAACACAACTTAGTATTAAAAAACTGGTAGAACAGGAAAAAGATCCGATTGCGAAAGCCAAAAAAATCTATAAATATGTACAGGATAAAACCCGTTATATCAGTGTTCAGGTGGGTATTGGCGGATGGAAACCAATGAAAGCTGCCGATGTGGATCGTTTGGGATATGGCGATTGTAAAGCGTTGTCCAATTATACCAAAGCCTTATTGGAAGTCGTAGGAATTCCGTCGTTTTATACTGTGATTTATGGCGGAATACAAAGGCAAGACGTATTGGATGATCTTGTTTCAATCCAGGGGAATCATGCGATCTTAACAATCCCATACGAAGACAAAAATTATTTCATGGAATGTACGAGTCAGACAACACCATTTGGCTATCAAGGAAAATTTACCGACGGGCGTATGGCTTTACTAATAAAACCGGAAGGTGGCGAATTGGTTAAAACAGATGAGACATCCGATGTGGAAAATAGTCAGAAATCCAAAGGAAGTTTTGTTGTGGATGCACAAGGGGATTTTAAAGGAGAAGTTGTAATTCTCTCCGGCGGAACACAATATGAAAGCAAATACCTGTTGTCGCGAAAAGCAAAAGAAGAACAGGATAAATTTTATAAAAACTATTTTTTCAATATCGAGAATCTGAAAGTGAATACCTTGCAGTTTGAAGACGATCGGGATAACGTCCAATTTAAAGAAACGGTAAATGTTCAGGCCGAACACTATGCAACCCTTTCCGGCGAACGAATCCTGTTTCCGGCGAATGCTTTTAACGTAAACCGACTGGTGCCACAACGATACCGATCCCGCAAGCTGCCTTTTCAGATAGAACGCGGCTATCAGGATTATGATGAGATAATCATACAATTACCGCAAGGTTATGTTGTGGAAGGATTGCCGCAAAATACCATACTCAATACTAAATACGGCGATTATAAAACGGAGTACACCCTTCAGGGTACGGATAAAGTGGTAGTCATACGTTCTTTATTGTTAAAAAGGGGAAAATACCCTAAAGAAGAATACGAAGAGTTCCGTAAGTTTATGGAAATCACAGCACGGAATGATAATGCCAAAATAAGCTTAATCAAAAACAAATAAATAGTAATGAGAAAAAAACTAGTATTTCAAACCATAGTACTCCTTTTATCGATAAGTGCTTTTTCCCAAAAGTTTGATTTAGGAAAAGTATCGGTCGAAGAATTAAAACAAGCGGAACATCCGAAAGATCCAAAAGCCGAAGCTGCCATTTTGTATAAAAAAGGACGAACCTATTTTGATATTCTAAATGGAAATAAAGTCGTTACGGAAGTGGAAATTCGTCTTAAAATTTATAAAAAAGAAGGATATGACTGGGCTACTTTTGTAATCGATAACTATATCAACAATAATCTAAAAGAGAATGTTGCGTTTTCGAATGCCTATACCTATAATTTGGTTGATGGTAAAATTGAAAAAACAAAACTGAAAAACGAAGGAATATTTGTTGAGAAACTCAATGATTATAAGGAACGAAATAAAATTGTATTTCCTAATGTAAAGGAGCTATCGGTTATTGAGTTTAAATATGTTCAGGAATCGCCTTTTATTGGAACATTATGTGACTGGAGTTTTCAGATGGGAATCCCGGTGAACTATTCGGAATATGTAACACAAATTCCGGAGTTCTTTATCTATAAATCACAAATGAAAGGTACGCTCATTCCGAAAATGGATAAAACAAGTAAAGGGCAGACCATTCAGAAAAAAGAAAAAGAAAATACAGGATATGGGTTTGTTACATCACAAACGAGCCAAAGTTATCAGGAGTTTATAAATACTTATACTTTAAAAGATATCCCGGCGATGGCCGACGAAAGTTATATCAATAACATTAATAACTATCGCTCGGCGATCCTACATGAATTGATGTCGATTAAATATCCAAACCAACCGTATAAAGATTATTCGACCGATTGGGCTACCATCGTAAGAGATATCTATTTAGGGGATTTTGGTAGCCAATTGGGCAAGAGAAGCTATTTTGAAGACGATTTGGCTGCCATTTTAAAAGGAGTGACCAATCCGGATGAAAAAATAACAACAGTATTCAATTTTGTAAAAAGCAGAATGAACTGGAATGAGGTTGTTGGATATTATTGCGAAAAAGGAGTGCGTACCGCCTATAAAGAAAAAGTAGGAAATACGGCCGATATCAACCTGATATTGGTAGCAATGTTACGGGAAGCCGGTATCGACGTCAATCCTATTTTGTTAAGCACCCGAAATAATGGTATTGCGCTTTTGCCCAATAGGAATGCTTATAATTATGTGATTGCAGGTGTACAAACAGCAAAAGGACTGGTTTTTCTGGATGCAACCGATAAAATAGCCACGCCAAATGTATTGCCATTACGTGCTTTAAACTGGTTTGGTAGAATAGTGCGCAAAGATGGTACATCTGATGATGTGGAATTGGTGCCGACAAATTTGTCTAAAAACGTAACCAATATCATGGCAACTATTGGAAGTGACGGGGTGTTAAAAGGAATGTACCGCGAACAGCAGTTCGACTATTTCGCCTACCTTTATAGAAGAGCCTACGGAAATATAGATGAAGAAAAATACCTGGAGAAAATTGAAAAAGAACATCCGGGATTGCAAATCGAATCGTATAAAGTCGCAAATAAAGCAGATTTGACCAAACCGGTTGTGGAAGATTATAACTTTACACACGATGGTATCGTAGAGAAAATTGGAGATAAAATTTATATCGATCCGATGGTATTTGTGGCAAAAACACAAAATCCGTTTAAACAGGATAAACGAGAATATCCGATTGATTTCTCCTTTCCTCATCAGGAAAAATACATGATCAATTTAACGTTGCCGGAAGGATATGTTGTAGAATCGGTTCCGGAAGCCATCAGTATGTTTATGGAAGAGGATATGGGAAGTTATAATTTTAATATCACGGCATCCGGGAACAAAATTCAATTAGTGGCTACTTTGGATATCAAATGGTCCTTAATCCCGGCAACGCATTACGAAGGATTAAAAAACTTCTACAAAGCAATGATTGAAAAAGAAACCGAAAAAATTGTACTTAAAAAAGCATAAAAATGGATTTAAAAAACGCACAACTGGACGTTGATAACTGGATTAAAAATCACGGGGTACGCTATTTTAATGAGCTGACCAATATGGCGCAGTTAACCGAAGAAGTAGGTGAAGTAGCCCGAATCATCGCGCGTCGTTATGGCGAACAATCCGAAAAGGAAAGTGATAAAAACAAAGATCTGGGCGAAGAACTGGCCGATGTGGTTTTTGTGGTTTTATGTCTGGCCAACCAAACCGGTGTGGATTTACAGGCGGCGTTCGATAAGAAGATGGATATGAAAACCAAAAGAGATCACGATCGCCATCACAACAACGAAAAATTAAAATAAAACGCCTATAGCGTGCTATAAAATTATGGATGTACAACTCCGACAATCTGACGTCAACCTCAAATCCCAAATTGCGATTACAGGTTCCAAAAGTGAAACCAATCGTTTGTTATTACTTCAGGCCTTGTATCCGAATCTGAAATTGAACAACGTGTCCAATTCAGATGACAGTTTGATGATGATCAAAGCGCTGGAGTCGGAGGGATCCGTGATTGATATTCATCATGCCGGTACAGCCATGCGTTTCCTGACGGCCTTTTTCGCAACTCAGGAAAATCGCGAAGTCGTACTTACCGGATCGACACGAATGCAGGAACGCCCCATTTCCATTTTGGTCGATGCCTTACGGCAATTGGGAGCTAATATAGCCTACGAAAAAAACGAAGGCTATCCGCCCATTCGAATCTCCGGAAAAAAAATGACAGAATCGAAAGTAAGTCTGAAAGCGAATGTAAGCAGTCAGTATATTTCGGCTTTGCTTTTAGTCGCACCACGTCTTGAAAAGGGTTTGGAGTTGACTCTGGAAGGTGAACTAACATCCATTCCGTATATCCAAATGACCTTGTCGCTATTACAGGAAATAGGAATTGAAACAACTTTTGAAGGCAATCGTATCACGGTTCAGCCAAAAAAAGAAATTGCACCGCAAATAAGTACAGTGGAAAGCGATTGGAGTTCGGCATCCTATTACTATTCCATAGTAGCAATGGCGAAGGTCGGAACAGAAATCACCTTGTCCAGTTATAAGGAAAACAGCTTTCAGGGCGATAGCGATTTAGTGGCAATTTACCGTCATTTTGGTGTGGAATCGGTTTTTGAAAACGATAAAGTTACCTTACGGAAAATCACAGCCACCAATTCGGAGCGTGTGACTTTCGATTTGAAGAACACACCGGATATCGCGCAAACCATAGCAGTAACCAGTTTCGGACTCCATAAAGCGTGTCGTCTTACCGGATTGCATACGCTCAAAATAAAAGAAACCGACCGTCTGGTGGCCTTGCAAAACGAACTGACCAAACTCGGCGCCGTGATTGCGGTAACCGACGATAGTCTGACTTTGGAAGTATCCGAAACAATACAATCGGATGTGGTAATACAAACCTATCAGGACCATCGGATGGCCATGGCTTTTGCACCATTGGCATTAAAAACATCATTGATCATTAGTGAGGCCGAAGTGGTTTCCAAATCCTATCCCGGTTTTTGGGACGATCTTCGTAAAACCGGTTTCCGGATAGCGGAACAAGTGCTGTAAAATAAGGGTTTTAAAAAATAAAACTTAAAACACTTGACAACCCCTGTCTCGCGATAGTATATTTGCACTCAATTTAAAATTTGTACAATGAAGTTATCTCATTTTAATTTCAATTTGCCGGCTGAATTGCTTGCAGAGTTTCCTGCCGAAAACAGAGACGAAGCGCGTTTGATGGTTGTCAACAGAAAAACGCAAACCATCGAGCATAAACTTTTTAAAGATATCCTGGATTATTTTGAAGAAGGTGATGTAATGGTGCTGAATAATACCAAGGTTTTTCCGGCGCGTCTGTATGGAAATAAAGAAAAAACAGGAGCGAGAATTGAGGTGTTTTTGTTACGAGAATTAAATGCGGAACAACGTTTGTGGGATGTATTGGTAGATCCGGCTCGTAAAATCCGTATTGGTAATAAATTATATTTCGGCGATGACGATTCGTTAGTAGCGGAAGTTATTGATAATACCACTTCCAGAGGAAGAACACTTCGTTTTCTTTACGACGGTTCTTACGAGGAGTTCAGAGCAAAATTGTTGGAATTAGGGGAAACGCCAATTCCGAAATACATCAACCGTGCCGTAACGCCGGAAGATGCCGAACGATACCAGACGATCTATGCGAAAGAAGAAGGTGCTGTAGCGGCTCCAACGGCTGGATTACACTTTTCTAAACACTTGATGAAGCGTTTGGAAATCAAAGGAATTAATTTTGCCGAAATTACATTACACGTAGGTTTGGGAACTTTTAACCCGGTTGAGGTGGAAGATTTGTCCAAACACAAAATGGATTCGGAAGAATTGCGTATTACCGAAGAGGCTTGCGAAATCGTAAACAAAGCAAAATCGAACAAGAAAAAAGTATGTGCTGTCGGAACAACGACCATGCGTGCCATGGAAAGTTCGGTTTCGTCGGCCAAAACATTAAACCCGTACGAAGGATGGACCAATAAATTTATTTTCCCTCCTTACGACTTTAGCGTAGCCGATTGTATGATTACCAATTTCCATACACCAAAGTCAACCTTATTAATGATGATCTCGGCTTTCTGTGGTCACGATTTAATGAAAAAAGCCTATGAAGAGGCGGTTAAAGAAAAATACAAATTCTATTCTTACGGTGATGCGATGTTAATCCTGTAAAGCCATAAAAAAAGCGTTCCGAGGAACGCTTTTTTTATGGCTTTACAGGAATTATCGAACCTGATAGACCAATTTCATGGTAATATTAGCGGTTTTCTTTTTAGAAGCCGTATTAAACGAACCGCCCCAGGAGTATTCTTCCGATGAGTTTTGTGCAATGATTTGGAAAACACCCATATCCGATTTTTTTAGATTGCCCAGTTTGGCATCGGCATTTTCGGCAATTTTCTGAGCACGTGCATTCGCATCTTTGGTCGCCTCGGCAATCATTTCCAGTTTTAGTTCCGCCAGTTTGGTGTAATAATATTCCGGTGGATTGGAATACAATTCCACACCAGAGTTGATCAATTCGGTTACCTCACGGGAAATACCTTCTACTTTATCAACTTCCTTACTTTCGATTTGCACATTCTGAGAAAGTGAAAAACCGGTAAAAATCTGTTGGCGCGTATTGCCGTTACCGTCATAGGTATATTCGAAATCCTTATTGATGTTAACCGCCGAAAAAACAATATTACTTTCCGGAATTCCTTTTGAAATCAGATACGATTTAATGATTTCGCGATCTTTATCGAGTGCGGCATAAGCCTCTTTGAGGTTCATATTCTTTTTGGAAAAAGAACTGCTCCATACAATCAGATCCGATACAAAATCTTTTTTGCCAAGCCCGGTTACACTAATGGTGTCGTTGCTTTGGTTTCTGTTTTTAAAGGCGTTGGAAAACAGGAACGCTGCCAGAACAACCGCTATTCCTATAATAAGGGAATTAACATTGTTTTTCATCACTAAAAAATATTTAATTGTTATAAATGTATGAAATATCTGTATTGTAATAACAAACGCAAAAATTTATTTTTTCTTATTTTTACGCGAAACCAAAATAATAAACAATGACATTTCAAAATACACGTGAATTTGCGAGACAGCTGGATGAAAAAGATGTATTGGCAAAGTATCGAAGCGAATTTATTTTTCCGAAGGTAAATGGAAAACAGGTAATCTATTTTACCGGTAATTCTTTGGGATTACAACCTAAAAGAACCAAAGCCTATGTGGATGAGATCATGGACGATTGGGGAAATCTGGCGGTAGAAGGTCATTTTTATGCTGACAAACCGTGGTGGGATTATCACGAACGTTTTGCCGCGCCTTTAAGTACGGTGGTGGGAGCCAAACCAAGCGAGGTGACGGTAATGAATACCCTAACAGTAAATCTGCATTTGTTGATGGTAACGTTTTACCGACCAACAGCTAAAAAATATAAAATCATTTGCGAGGAAAAAGCATTTCCAAGTGATCAATACATGTTCCAAAGTCAGGTGCATTTTCATGGCTTGGATCCAAAAGATACCATCGTGGAAATCAAACGCAGAGAAGGGGAGCACAATATCCGCCTGGAAGATGTGTTGGCGAAGATCGATGAGGTAGGTGATGAGTTGGCTTTGGTGTTGATTGGTGGAGTGAATTATTATACCGGACAGGTTTTTGATATGAAAACGATTACCGAAGCGGGTCATAAATATGGCGCGTATGTAGGTTGGGATCTGGCGCATGCAGCGGGAAATATTAAATTACAATTACACGACTGGAATGTTGATTTTGCGGCTTGGTGTAGTTATAAATATATGAACTCCGGACCGGGAAATGCTTCCGGTTGTTTTATCCACGAAATGCATCATAACGATACCAGCTTGCCACGTTTTGCCGGATGGTGGGGACATAATAAAGAGCGCCGTTTTAAAATGGAGCCGCAATTCGATCCGGTTCGTGGTGCCGATGGATGGCAAATTAGTAACTTACCGGTAATCTCGTTGGCGCCGTATTTGGCATCTGTCGAAATGTTTGCCGAAGTAGGAATGGACAAGCTAATCGAAAAAAGAGATTTGCTAACGGCTTATCTGGAATTTATTCTTCAGGAAGTGGATAAAGAAGTGGAAAGTGAATTCGAAGTAATCACACCGTCCGATCCGACGCAAAGAGCGTGTCAGTTGTCGGTGTTTTTACATGGTGAAGGAAGAGCACTTTTTGATTATCTGATGAAAAATGGCGTGATCACCGACTGGCGGGAACCGAATGTGATCCGTTTGGCTCCGGTACCGTTCTATTGTTCGTTCGAAGACATGTATGAATTTGGACAAATTTTACGCGAAGGAATTTTGAATAAAAGCAAATAGTTATAAAATCTAAAAAGACCGGAAATCTCTGGTCTTTTTTTTGGAAATATTTTTTTCTGAATTCTGCTAATGCTACTATCTTTGTACACATTAGTTGTAAACGTACCATTATAAAAAGTAAAATGAACAAACAGCAAAAAATAGAAAGTTTTGATCCGTCACAACCGGGATTGGCCGATGCAAGTGTATTTGGATTACCCTTTACTGCCGAAGAAAGTGAGATTATAATTGTACCGGTGCCGTGGGAAGTTACCGTGAGCTACGGAGCGGGAACTTCTGAAGGACCGAATGCCATTTTAGACGCTTCTTTTCAGGTAGATTTACAACATCAGGAGTTTCCGGAATTGTGGAAATTAGGAATATATATGGATGAAGCGCCGGAACACTGGGCGACGAATTCCGCAAAATATAAAAGTCTGGCGCAACCGATTATCGAAGCATTGGAAGCAGGTGAAGATGTTGCAACATTCCCGGCTTTACAATCGGATTTGGATAAGATCAATAAGGTGTGTAAAGACTTGAAAAACGAGGTGAAAGACCGTGTTTTACATTGGATGAAACAAGGTAAAAAAGTGGTTTTACTTGGCGGTGATCACAGTACACCGTTAGGATACTATGAGGCGTTGGCATCACAACACGAAAGTTTTGGTATTCTGCATTTGGATGCACATATGGATTTGCGAATTGCCTACGAAGGGTTTACTTATTCGCATGCTTCGATTATGTATAATACATTGCAAATTCCGCAGGTTTCTAAAATTGTTCAGGTTGGCATCCGCGATTTCTGCGAACAGGAAGTCGAAGTGGCTCAAAAAGAAGGAAACCGCGTATTGGTACATACCGATATGGACTTGAAAGCCGAAACGTTTGAAGGGAAAACCTGGGCGCAGCAATGTGATGATATCATTGCATCCTTGCCGGAAAAAGTGTGTATTTCCTTTGATATCGACGGTATGTATCCATGGTATTGCCCGAATACGGGAACACCGGTACCGGGAGGATTCTCGTTTGAGCAGGCAGCTTATTTGTTAAGCCGATTGGCGGAAACGAATAAAGAAATCATTGGTTTTGACCTGGTGGAAGTCGCTCCGGGTGATGATGACTGGGACGGAAATGTTGGAGCAAGAATGTTGTTTCATATGTGTGGTGTTCTGGCTAAATCGCAAAAACGAAACGTCGGACAAAAAATAAAATTCAACCGATAAAAAAATCCCCATTCGGGGATTTTTTGTTTTTATAGTTTTTTGCCGGTCGCCAATCGGTATAAAATACCAATAACGGCCAGTATTAATAAAATATGGATGAAACTGCCAACAGCTTCCCGAAAACCGAAATAACCAACCAGCCATCCCAGTAGTAAGACAACTATAATTAACCAGACTAAATCTTTCATAATAAATAGTTTTTAAGTTGTTATCTTAAAAATAATACTATTTATTCGAAAATGTTTAAAATTTAATAAAAAATTAAGGTTCTTGTTGTTTTTTAAAGATTTTGTGAAAGGGTGGAATTTGGGTTTCCGGTAAAAGTGAAAATTATAATAAAATCAGTATAAAACGGCTGTGGTTCTTTATTTATTAAGTATTTTTACGCCAATTATTTACAACAGATTTCATGCAAACGCAGCAACGTATAGCCATTGTTGGCTCTGGCTTGGTAGGAACATTATTGGGAATATATCTGAGAAAAGCGGGACATGTTGTTCACGTTTATGATAGAAGCCCGGATGTTCGGAAAATAGCCTTTTCCGGCCGATCAATCAATTTGGCGATGTCACACAGAGGTTGGAAAGCACTGGATGGCGCAGGAATAGGAGATCGTATTCGGGAAGTAGCCATTCCGATGGATAAAAGAGCGATACATCTGGTAGATAAAGAGCTGGCCTATCAGCCTTACGGAATTGATGGCGAAAGTATTTATTCGATTTCAAGAGGCGGATTAAACCGTTTGATGCTGACACTGGCTGAAGAAGTCGGCGTGGAGTTCTTTTTTGAAAAGAAAATCTGGGATGTAACACTGGCCGATGCGACACTTCATATCGGCGAAACCGAAAAAGGGGCCTGGGAAGAACTGAAATACGATAAAGTTTTCGGTGCTGATGGTGCTTTTTCGAGAGTACGTCACCGCATGCAACGCCAAAACCGTTTTGATTATTCTCAGGATTTTCTCGACACCGGTTATAAAGAATTAAATATACCCGCCAATCCGGACGGGACACATAAACTCGATAAAAATTCGTTTCATATATGGCCGCGCGGGGCTTTTATGTTGATCGCTTTGCCGAATATGGACGGAAGTTTTACCTGTACTTTATTTATGCCATTTGAAGGAGAAAATTCCTTTGAAGCGCTTCACGACAGGGAAGCAGTGGAAGGGTTCTTTCAGCAATATTTCCCGGATACCTTACAGGTAATCCCGGAGTTGGTTAATGATTTCTTTAAAAATCCTACCAGTTCCTTGGTAACCATGCGGTGTTATCCGTGGACGTATGGCGATAAAGTCGCGTTAATCGGTGATGCGGCACATGCTATTGTACCGTTTTACGGACAAGGGATGAATGCCGGTTTTGAAGATATTACCTGTTTAGCCGGATTGATGGAGCAGTTTGGAGATGATTGGGAGACTATTTTTAAAGAATATCAGGTAATTCGTAAGCCTAATGCCGATGCTATTGCCGAATTGTCGTACCGTAATTTTATGGAAATGAGTACGAAAACGGCCGATGAAAAATTCCTGCTACAAAAGAAAATCGAAAAGTGGTTTGCGTTAAAACATCCGGAAAAATGGTTGCCGTTATATGATCGGGTAACGTTTAGCTACCGACCGTATTCGGAAGCATTGGCAATTGGAAATCATCAGAATGCCATAATGGAAGAGATCATGAAAATTCCGGGTATCGAAACCCAATGGGAAACGGAAGAAGTCGAAAAGAAAATTTTAGAACTGTTACAACAGTCGTAATATAAAAAGGGTTACTTTATTCTAGAGTAACCCTTTTTATTAGTTACACCTGAGAGGTTTTTAAAACCTGTCAGGTGTGCTATTTTATTCTTCACGATGTACGGCTTCGATTGTAAAAGCCGGTAAGCACACCGAAAGGTATTCGCAAGGCTCGTCAAACGGATTGGAATATTGGATTCGGGCATTTTTTTCAATTCGGATCGATTGACCTGCTTCCAGAATAATTGTATCACCTTCGATGATAAATTGTTTTTTGCCTGTAATGATATAAGTGTATTCGTCAAATTCGGGTGTCTGGAACGGTTCGCTCCAATGTGGCGGTGCGATCATACGGGCAATCGAAATTTCGGTATTGCCGGTAGCGATTTTACCGTGATGTTCTTCAATATGCTTACCGTCTGTCGTGGGAACTATAAACGGAGCGCTTTGGATTTGATATTTTTTCATAATCGGTTATTTTTTAAAGATAAAATATACAGCCAGTATCAGAAAGCAAAAACCAACGGCATGGTTCCAGCGGAACGTTTCGTTTTTAAAGAACAGCAGGGAGAAAATCACGAATATGACAAGTGTGATGACTTCCTGAATTACTTTTAATTGCATCAGACTAAACGGTCCACCGTTACCCTGAAACCCAATTTTATTGGCCGGAACCTGGAACATATATTCAAAAAGCGCCAATCCCCAACTGATCAATACAATGGTGATCAATCCGGCATTTTCAAACCATTTCAATTCTTTAAATTTTAAATGACCATACCAGGCCAGAGTCATAAAAATATTGGAGAGAATTAATAATCCTATAGTTAGATAGCCTTTCATGGTTATTTGTTAAGTATTTTGGAAAGGATGCCAAAAGCACCTCGTATAAAAGTGGCGCTTGTTAGTACTTTTACGATCGGGTTCATAGCCGAACCCTGACGCGGTTCCGAACGCTGCGCTTCTTTTGCTTCGGTCTTGCGTTGCTGTTCCTGAACAGCGGCTTCCTGAGCGGTTTCGATTTTTTTGTTCAGGATTTCATAAGCGCTCTCGCGGTCAATTGTTTCCTGATATTTTTTAACCAGTTTCGAATTGTTGTTGATCGTATCGATCTCACTTTGAGTCAGAATGTCCATACGACTCATCGGTGCGCGCATCATACAAGCGGCCAATGGAGTTGGAATCCCTTTTTCGTTTAAAGCGGTAACCAAAGCTTCACCAATTCCCAATTGCGTGATTACTTCGTCGGTTTTGTAAAACTCAGAAAGCGGATAATTTTCAGCAGTCATTTTAATCGCTTTACGGTCGTTGGCGGTAAAGGCACGTAAGGCATGTTGTATTTTAAGACCCAATTGCGCCAAAACGCCATTCGGAACATCGGTCGGATTTTGGGTGATAAAGTAAATCCCAATTCCTTTGGAACGGATTAGTTTTACGATGGTTTCAATCTGATCCAATAAGGCTTTGCTGGCCTGATCAAATATTAAGTGGGCTTCGTCAATAAAAATAACAAGCTCCGGACGTCCGCTATCGCCTTGTTCCGGCATCTGACTGTAGATTTCGGCTAATAAACAAAGCATAAAAGTCGAAAAAAGCTTGGGTTTATCCTGTATATCAGTAAGTCGGATGATGTTGATATAGCCATTCCCGTTGCTGTCGATTCGCATCAGATCGTTGATGTCAAACGACAATTCCCCAAAGAAAATATCGGCACCTTGTTGTTCCAGTTCAATGATTTTTCGTAAAATGGAACCGGTAGAAGCCGTTGAAATCCGACCGTATTCCTTTTCGAATTCGGCTTTACCTTCCTCAGTAGCATATTGTAGCAACTTTTTAAAATCTTTCAGATCCAATAAAGGTATCTGATGATCATCACAATATTTAAAAATAACGGAAACCACACCGCTTTGGGTATCGTTTAAATCCAGAATACGGGAGAATAGTACTGGTCCGAATTCGGAAACTGTAGCCCGTAAACGAACACCGTCTTGTTTGGATAAGGTGAGTAATTCTACCGGAAACGCTTTGGTTTCGTAAGGAATGCCCATTTTTTCATGGCGTTCGGTAATAAAAGGTTTTACTTCACCGGGCATAGCGATACCACTAAAGTCACCTTTGATATCCATCATCACTACGGGAATTCCGTTTTGAGATAATTGTTCGGAAAGTACTTGTATGGTCTTGGTTTTTCCGGTTCCGGTAGCACCGGCGATCAATCCGTGGCGGTTGATGGTTTTTAATGGGATTTTTATCAGTGTATCCGGAACGCCTTCACCATTTAGAAGGGCGCCTCCCAGTATGATATGTTCTCCTTTACAGTCGTATCCAGTACGTATGGATTCTGAAAATTTGGTAGCTGTCATGTTGATTGTAGCAATAGTATTACGAAATTGACTTATTACAAATATACAAAACCATTTTGTTCCTGTTTATGGCTTTATGATGATGAAATTACGGCTTTATTATAAAAAAACAGTAAAAGATAACAATACTGAAAGAATAATAGTAACAATAAAGCGTTATTAATTTAAAGTTATGTTAATAGTTGTTTGGGAATTTAAAAAGAAAAGTATACTCATTGTTAAATAATTTGTTGTACGTGCTTAAAAAAAATGCTTTTTATTTTTTTATTTACTCTAAAAACATAAATTTGCGAATCTTATAAGGCGAAAATATTCATTTTGTAAGAAGGTAGTTATAATAAAATCAAAAAACTAAAAATTAAAAAAAATGACAAAAGTATCTAACGAAAATGTTGGGAAGGGAGCTAGCTCTAACGGATCAAGTTTATTTGCAGGTTTCGCTATCGTAATCTGTATCGTAATCGGAATTTTGATTTGGAAATTCGTAATGGGTCATCCATCAAACTTTGTTAATGGTGATCCTAATGGTCATCCACTACCCGGAAACTATCTAGGAATGGTATTCAAAGGTGGATACATCGTTCCTGTGTTAATGGGATTGTTTTTGATGACTGTAGTATTTTCAATCGAACGTTTCTTCGTTATCTCTAAAGCAGCTGGTAAAGGGAATATCGAATCTTTCGTTAAAAATGTACAGGGGTTAATCAACCAAGGTAAAATTGAAGAAGCTATCGCAGAATGTGATACACAACAAGGATCAGTAGCTAACGTAGTTAGAGCTGGTTTAACGAAATACCAAGAAGTTAAAAAAGAAGGATTTGATAGCGAAAAAGCTACTGAAACAATCCAGAAAGAAATCGAAGAAGCTACTTCATTGGAAATGCCAATGTTAGAGAAAAACTTAACAATTATCGCGACTTTAGTATCTATCGGTACGTTAATGGGTCTATTGGGAACGGTATCGGGTATGATTAAAGCGTTCTCTGGATTAGCTGCAGCAGGTGCGCCGGATCAGGCAGCATTAGCAACAGGTATCTCGGAAGCACTTATCAACACGGCTACTGGTATTGGTACGTCTACTTTAGCGATTATCTCTTACAACATCTTTACATCTAAGATTGATAAATTAACTTACTCTATCGACGAGGCTGGTTTTGCAATCACGCAAACTTACAGACGTTTCAAAGCGCGTAACAACGCATAATTGAGTAAAGAGTTAATTTAATAATCAGTTGCAGTGAAAAGGTCAATTGTTTTGACTGCAATTATAATTCTAATAGAGAATGGCTAAAGCAAAAATGAAAAAGAAGAGCACTAGGATCGACATGACCGCGATGTGTGACGTGGCGTTCCTACTCTTGTCTTTCTTTGTAATGACATCTACAGCAAAGCTTCCTGAGCCACTTCCGGTAGATACGCCTGCTTCTACGGTACAAACAAAATTGCCGGATTCCGATTTGGCAACCATCACCGTAGGTAAGGAAAAAGTATTCTTCGGAGTAGTAGGTAAGGATATCAGAATTCTGACTTTGGAAAAGATAGGTGAAAAATACAATATAGAATTTTCAGACAAGGAGAAAAAACAATTCTCTCTTGTAGATGGATTTGGAGTGCCAGTTGGTAGTTTAAAGCAATTATTGGCTTTAACCGGAGAAGAGCGTAATAAAGAAGGTCTTCAACCAGGTATTCCGTATGATTCGACCGACAATCAATTAAGAGAGTGGTTACTTGCAGCCCGTTTAGCGACAAAAGAGTTAAACAATGCCGAGCTTAAGATTGCTATCAAAGGTGATGCGAAAGAAGAATATCCAACCGTAAAAAGGGTAATCGATATTCTACAGAAACAAAAAGTAAACAGGTTTTTCCTGGTTACCGGTTTGAGAAGCGAAGATTTTTAATTTAAAAAGAAACTGTAGAAATGGCAGAATTAAATACAGGCGGCGGTGACGGTAAAGGCAAGAAAGTAAGAAGTAAAAAACAAGACGCCGGTGTCGATTTGACAGCGATGGTGGATTTGGCATTCTTATTGATTACTTTCTTTATGTTAACGACTTCGTTGTCAAAACCTCAGTCAATGAATTTGGCAATGCCGGATAAAGATCCAGATAAAAAGGATAATGTTGAATTAACAGTTCCTGATGATCGTTCGTTAACGATTTTGATCGGAAAAGACAATAAAATCTTATGGTTTAAAGGTCAGCCGGGTTCGCCTCTTGAAGGGCCAACAGCAGCTGGTTTTGGAAAAGAAGGAATTCGTAAGGTGATTTTAGATCAGATTGAGAAAGTTAAAGGAATCTACGGAGCTGATCCGAAAAAAGGTCTGATCGTAGTAATCAAACCAACAGAAAAATCCAACTATAAAAACTTAGTGGATATTTTGGATGAAATGGCAATTACTTCGGTTCCGACTTATGCAATTGTGGATATTACACCTGAAGAACTTAAAATGTTAGACAAAGAAGGAATGAATTAATTCCTTTGCGCTAATTTTAAAAAACGAAATTATGTCAAGATTAAACATATTTAAAAAAGGGTGGATTGATATGGTTTTCGAAGGCCGAAACAAGGCTTACGGTGCCTATCAGTTACGTTCAGAAAACCCTAAAACCACAACAAGAGCTCTGGCTATCGGGATTTTGTTGTTCGGTTCTGCGGTTAGCGCTCCTTTGGTTACCAGATATCTTTCCGATACACTTAGTAGCAAAAAAGAGGAGAAGCTGGACAAGGTGATCGAGACGGCTTTATTGCCACCTCCACCAAAAGATGAACCGGTATTACCACCACCACCGCCGGAACCACCAAAATCGATTAACGATCAGGTGAAATTCCCACCACCAAAGGTTGTGGATAAAAAATTGGTTCGTGATGAAGATCCGCCAACGGTAAAAGACCTGGAAACGGCCGACCCTGGACAAAAGAATATCAAAGGGGATAAAGAAGCCGGGGATATCAATATCGATAAACCATCCGGAGAAGGACCGAAAGGTTCTGATATCGTAGAAGAAAACCCGAACAAAGTATATATGGCCGTAGAAGTGGCGCCGGAATTCCCAGGAGGTATGGCCGGATTCAACAAATACGTTCAGAAAAACTTTAGATCACCGGAGGTAGACGAAGGCGTGAAAGTATTGCGGGTTATTGTTGGTTTCGTTGTAGAAAAAGACGGTAGCTTAACCGATATTAAAGTGCTGAGAGATCCGGGTTACGGAATGGGTAAAGAAGCAATTCGTATGTTACAAAACGCTCCTAAGTGGAAACCGGGAGTTCAGAATGGTAGAGCTGTTCGTGTAGCGTATAACTTACCAATTACAATTCAAGTAGGAGAATAATAATTTTCTATGAATATATATCAAAATTTTAGACAGAAATCGCCTAAACAGCGATTTCTGTTTGTTTTAGGACTTGTCTTCCTGTGTTTGTATCTTTTTATGGCTGCAACACTGATCATCTGGAAATCAATGCCGGTGGAGCTACCATACAGGAATAGGGTTATATTGGCCGTGATACTGATTGTTTATGCCGCAATTCGTTTTGTTAGGCTATTACAACAGGATGATAATTAAGTAAATTATAACTTTAATTTAGCAACTTCAATTTCGGTACTAGTAAAAAAGGACTAACTTTGTAGCTAACCTTATTCAAAATTGAGTTGATTTTCTTTATGAAAAAGAATATTTTTAGATTGGGATTACTTTTCGGGATTAGCTTGCTTGCTATCCAGATGGGATGTAAAAAATCAGAAGCTGCGACCGAGGAATTTGATGAAACTCCGGTATCCGGTAAAGCAACGGTTCTGGTTGAGGAAACCATCTTTCCGATTATTGATGACGAAGCAATACTTTTTCAAAATGAATACGATCGGGCAAAACTAACGCTGGAACAAAAAACGGAGACCGAAATACTACAATCCATTTACCAGCAGAAATCCCAGATCGTCGTTTTACCCCGAACTCTGGATTCGCTGGAATTGAAAAATTTCAGAAGCAAACAAATTATTCCCCGTATTACCGAAATCGGAACCGATGCCGTGGCGTTTATTGTAAATGCCAAACAGGCCGATTCGACGATTACAACTGAGGAAATTGTGTCCGTGATGTTGGGGAAAAAGTCCACAAAAATCAAAAACCTGGTGTTTGATAATGCCAATTCCAGTACGGTTAGAACGCTAAAAGAATTTGCCGGAGTAAAAGAATTGCCTGCAAATGGCGTTTTCTCACTAAAATCAAACGGAGAATTACTCAATTATATCGCCGACCATAGCGATGCGGTTGGTGTTATTGGCGTTAACTGGTTGTTACAAACGCCACGGGAATTGCAAAATGCCGTTTTAAATGTTAAAGTTTTAGGGGTAAATAACAATAAACTTAAGAATAATAAGTTCTTTAAACCAACACAAAATAACATTGCAACTGGAGAATACCCGGTTACCCGAAAATTATATATGTTAAATTTTCAGGGAACAACCGGTTTAGGCATGGGGTTTGCCTCTTTTGTAGCAGGGCAGAAAGGTCAACGCATTATGCTAAAGTCTGGACTGGTACCCGCTATTATGCCAACAAGGGAAATCCAGGTGCGTAATTAAATTTAGAAAACCAAATAATAATAAATAAGACTATAAAAATGAAGAATGTAAAAGTTTTTAGTTTGTTACTGTCTGTGATTGGTACAGCCACTTTTGCACAGGATTTGGAGCAGGCGAAAAAAGCAGTTGATGCAGAGCAGTATGAAAAAGCAAAAAAGATATTAAAATCGTTAGTAGTGTCGGATCCAAATAATGGTAGAAACTTTTTCTATCTTGGAGATTTATATCTTAACGAACAAGCGACCGACTCCGCTAAAATTTTCTTTGAAAAAGGTTTGGCAGCCAAAGATAAAGGTGCTATCAACTACATCGGTCTGGGAGAAATTAACCTGGATAACGGTGATGGTTTTGGGGCGGAAGCTAATTTTGCCAAAGCCACAAAAGATATTAAAAAGAAAGATACCGAAGAATTTTTATTAATCGGTAGAGCCTATACAAAATCGGAAAGACCGGATTATAAAAAAGCAGTTGAAAACCTGAAAAAAGTTTTAGTTGTTGATCCAAAATCCGCGCAGGCGTATTTAAGTCTGGGTGATGCGTATTACGGAGAACGTAATACCAACGAAGCGTATAGCGCTTATCGTAACGCCTACGATTATGATAACACCTTGTTGATGGCTAAAATCAAATTGGCGGTGATCACTAAAAATGCAAAAGCATTCCCGGAAGCAGTAAAATCATTCAACGAAATCGTGGCTACAAATCCTAATTATGGTCCGGTTTACAGAGAATTAGCGGAAACGTATTACCACTGGGGTGCTAGTGAAACATCAAACTATAATGCTTATGTGAAAAAAGCATTGGAGTACTATGAGAAATATATGAGCTTGACCGATTATTCGTTAGAGTCTCGTATGCGTCATGCCGACTTCCTGATTTTAGCAAAAGATTATAAAGCTTTGGAAGCGGAAGCCAAAAAAATGCAACAGTTAGACAAAGTAAATCCTAGAATCTTACGTTATTTAGGATACTCGGCTCACGAAAATGGAAACCACCAGGAAAGTGTGAAAGCTTTAAATGAGTATATTTCTAAAGTGGAAGCGAAGAAAATTATCGCCAGAGATTACCTGTATTTAGGTTTGGCTAAAATCGCTTTGTCTAAAGGAGCAGATGGAAAATATGAAAAAGGAATGTACGATCAGGGAATAGAAGAGCTTAACAAAGCGGTTGAAAAAGATCCTGTTATTGCTACTGAATTAAACGAAATCGGATTAAAACTTTTCAAAGAGAAATTCTATAGAGAAGCCGGAAAAATCTTCGAAGTGGCGGTTAAAAACCAAAAATCGAAAAACTTCCTGTATGATAACTTCTATTTAGGATATGCACTATACTTTGATTATGATGAGAAAACATCGCCAAAAGACGAGTTGGTAAAAGCAGATGCAGCCTTTACAAATGTAATTGCAGCTTCGCCAACAACTCAGGATGCACACTTATACAAAGCCAAAGTAAACCGTGTGATGGATACGCCGGAATCTAAAAAAGTAATGGTTTCATCATACGAGCAATATGTTAAAATTGTAAAAGAAAAAGGAGAAACGGAAAAAGCTAAAAACAACCTGATCGAAGCCTATACGTATGTTGGAGCCTACTATGCCAACAATGGTGAAAAAGCCAAAGCTATAGAAAACCTTAAGGAGTTATTAGTATTGGAACCAGGTAACAAATACGCTACCGATACCTTGAAAAAATTGTAATAACAACCGTTTGTTATAGTAGAGAAGCCGATGAATTTTCATCGGCTTTTTATTTTGTGTTTCAGTCAATTGATAAACTTTAGTTAATTCTGAATAAGCTTTTTATGTTTTACAGCGATAAAAAAGCAAAATCCGTATCTTTGCAGACTATTTTAGAAAAAATGCTGAAAAAAGAAATTCAATTAGCGGTAGAAAAAGGTGAGATGTTGCCTTTAATGGAGGAATTTTACACCATTCAGGGGGAAGGATATCACACCGGAACGGCGGCTTATTTTATCCGAATAGGTGGTTGTGACGTAGGATGCCACTGGTGTGATGTAAAGGAAAGCTGGAATGCCGAATTGCATCCGCCAACCGAAACGGATCTGATTGTAGCCAATGCTAAAAAATATGCAGAAACCGTTGTGATTACCGGTGGAGAACCGTTAACCTGGAATATGGAACCGTTAACGGCGAAATTAAAAGAGCAGGATCTTAGAGTTCATATTGAGACTTCGGGAGCTTATCCGCTATCCGGAACCTGGGATTGGATTTGTTTGTCTCCAAAAAAGACAAAATTGCCTCAGGAAGATGTGTATGCGCAGGCGCATGAATTAAAGATGATTATTCATAATAAACACGACTTTTTATTTGCCGAAGAACAGGCAGCCAAAGTAAACGATAAGGCCATATTGTTCCTGCAACCGGAGTGGAGTAAAAAGGAAGAAATGACGCCTTTAATTGTCGATTATGTGATGAATAATCCAAAATGGAGGGTTTCGCTGCAAACGCATAAATATTTGAATATTCCATAAAAAGACTTATATTTATCGACCATTAATTAATTAAAAAACGATGAAAAAAATAGTTTTAACATTTGCCTTGGTACTTGCAGCGCAAATCGGAATGGCACAAACCAATGAGGCCTTCAAAAAAGACGTATTAAAGGTAATTGAAGTAACCGGTTCGGCAAGTCAGATGAAATTGGCTAAAGACCAGATCCTGAAAATGATTCCAAAGGAAAAACAAGCTGCTTTCCTGATTGAATTTGATGCTTCTTTACCGTCTTTATATGATAAAATCGCTAAGGTATATATGGAAGAGTATTCTCATGACGATATCAAGCAAATCTTGAAATTCTATGAAACACCGGTAGGTAAAAAAATGACTGATAAAGCTGGTGTAATCGCAGAGAAAAACATGGCGGCTAGTCAGGAGTGGGGAAGTTCACTACAAGGTATGATGATGAAATACATGCAATAATAACGGTATTTTTATTCCTATATAAAACAAAAAAGAGCCCATATTCGGGCTCTTTTTTTATGTTATAATTTAAGATGTGTCAGTCGGGCGAGATAGTCGTAATGTTCTCCTTCTTTGACCAGCTCACATTGTAAGCCATTGGCATGCGCCGCATTTTGTAAGGTGTTGTAATCGATATAAACCCAGTCAAAAGCATCCTCTTGTTGGCCTTTATAACGCACCTGGAAAACCAGTTCGCCATAATATTCCATGTCCGACGGAATCCATTTGCCTCCGTCCTCATCTTCGTCAAACATATAAATAATATCGGAACTATCGATCAGGATTTGTCCGTTTGCCGTTAAAAGGGATTTTAGTTTTTGTAAAAAGCTGGCCACACGATTGAGTTTGCCACACAATCCGGTACCGTTCATCAACAATAAAATCGTATCGTATTGTGTCGTTTCGGATAGTGTCATGACGTCCTGAACCGATACGTTTTGCAAGCCTCTTAGCCGACAAGCTTCCACGGCATTTTCGGATATGTCGATTGCCGTGATGTCCAATCCTTTTTCCTGTAAGTACAAACTGTGACTTCCGGCACCACAACCTACATCCAATATTTTTCCTTTGACCAACTGTAATGCTTTTTGTTCAATACCAGGCATATCCTCATAACCGCGGAATAAATAAGCTACAGACATACTGTCGGCTTCTGTCATCGATGTTTCGGTAATAATGTCTTCCGGCGCATTGTTTGTCTGATAATCCAGAATGGCTTTTCCAATAAGGTCTTTCATTATTTAGTTTGTATCTTATAATGGTTATTTGTTTATTTGCCAGGTGAATGATCTCCGATATGGACAATGTTATAAAAAATCTACCTAAGCTTGCCAAAGATAAGCATAACGAAAATAAAAAGTATTTCGATAAGCTGAAAAAGAAGCCGCCCAAAAATCTGGACTATGTGATGCAGGATTTGCACGATGCCGAATTCCGCAAAACGGATTGTCTGAAATGTGCGAATTGCTGTAAAACGACCGGGCCTTTGTTTACGTTGGCTGATGTGGAGCGAATTGCGAAACACTTTCGCTTAAAACCGCAACAGTTTATCGAAAAGTACCTGCGCATCGATGAGGATAACGATTATGTTTTGCAAAGTGTGCCGTGTACGTTTCTGGATCATGAGAATTATTGTATGATTTATGATGTCCGGCCAAAAGCGTGCCGGGAATTTCCGCATACGGATCGAAAAAAATTCCAGCAAATTGCCAATCTGACACTAAAAAATGTGGCCATATGTCCGGCAGCCTATAATATAGTGGAGGAAATGAAAAAAAAGCTACCTTTATAACATGAATGTCTACCGATCGAAAATAGATTCCGGAATTATACTCATACTGGCGATGTCATTGCTCATACCCGGTATGGTTTTTATTTCTAAAGGAGCGTGGCCTGGTTTGCTGATACTTCTAGCTGTCGGGATTTTTATAGCCTATCTGATGCGGCAGACCAAATATATCATCACCGATACAACTTTAGTGGTGAAATCGGGTTTTCTGGTGCATATAAAAATTGCGGTTTCCGATATTGTTTCGGTTACCAAAACCGATAGTATACTGAGCGCTCCGGCCAATTCGATTACCGATCGTATCGAAATTAAATATCAGGGCAAGAAAAGTGTGATCATTTCACCAAAAGAAAGAAATGCTTTTCTAAATCAGTTACTGAAAATCAATCCGGATATTCAGGTTGTACTTTAATTGGAGTAGGATTCATCTTTATTGATCCAACCACTTTTTAAAAGCATTGATTTCGTTTTTGCTAACCAATATCGGGGCACTGTCTTTGATGGTAGCATCGACTACAATTTCCACTTTTTGACTGGAATGACGGATAACTTCTTTAATCGCCGAACGGTGTAAGATATATTTCCGGTTTACTTTAAAGAAAAACTCCGGATTTAATTTGCCGATAATATCCTTGATCGTGTCATCATATAAAAAACTTGTCCCGTTTGTTGTAAAAATAAACAGGTGTTTTCCAGAGCCCATAAATGAACTGATATCGGAATCGTTGATCGAGATAAAGCGATAACCGTGATTTACCAGAAAGCGTTTTTGATACGGATCGGTACTTTTATCTTCGATAGTTGCCAACGATTGTACGGTTTGGTTAATATCGAAAGCACTTTTTATTTTTTTGTATTTGGAAAGGGCTTCCAGTAATTCCGCCTCTTCAAAAGGTTTAAGGAGATAGTCGATCGTAAAATGTTTAAACACTTTGATCGCATAAGCATCATAAGCGGTAACGAAGATGATAGGACTAGGAATGGAAATCGTCTCAAAGATGTCAAGACTTTTACCGTCGCCTAAATGGATGTCCATAAAAACAAGATCAACGGTGTTTTCCTTAAAAAAAGCAATGGCCTCTTTTACGGAGGGGAGAATGGTAATGTCTGATATCGAAAGGATCTCCTGTCGTTCTAAAATGGTTTTCAGATAACCGGAAGCAAGGTGTTCATCCTCAACAATAGCAATCTTCATTTTTACTTTTTTATGTAAAAGTAAAAAAAAGTCCCGGTTTATTGCCGGGACCTCTTGAAATTATAAATTTGGATTATTTAACTGTGCGTTTTTCGGATACGGAATAGTATACCTCGGATCGTTTTGAACCAGAGTATAATTCTCTCCATCCAGCTGGTGTATAATCTGTTTTTGGTTTACTCTTCGAAGGTCGAACCATCTGTGGCCTTCAACAGTTAGTTCTCGTCTTCTTTCTTCATACAGGTAGCTGGTAAAAGCATCTGCCGCCATCGCATTAACCTGTGTCTCTAATGGCGTATAAGCAGCCGGTGTATAACGTTTCTGCGCCAATGTCAGTAGGGTTGCTTTCGCTTGTGACAAATCACCTGATTTTACAAGTGCTTCCGCCTTAATCAGATAAAGTTCTGCCGTTCTGAAGGTACATTTCTGTTCTTGTTCACCACCTTTGAGGAATTTGAAACGACTGCCTGATGCCTGAAAATATAACGGGAAACGTAAATCACCTGTTTGATTAAAGGTTCCGATCAGATCGGTTGATGCAAATGAGGCATTTTTTAGCGAGTTGATAAAATTATCTTCCAACGCCATAACCGATTCAACCGTGTTGTATTTGTTTGGAAGAACAGCAGTGGTGTTCAAATCAACCAACTGGTTTTTATAGGTCAGTGCCGTATTGGCTGCATCCAAAGCATTTTGCCATTCGTTGCGATACAAACGCACACGCGCTTCCAAAGCATAAATAGCCGCTTTCGAAAAACGATAGTTTAAACCGGTGGTTTGTGTCGGCTGGTTTAATAAACCTTTAGCCTGTTCAATATCCGATAAAATCTGATTGTAAACATTCGCTACGCTTTCCGGAATAAAATCCTGCTCCAAATCTACTTGTAATGCCAACGGAACGCCACGATCGGAACCCGAAGTCGCCACATTATACGGTTTGCCAAAAAGGTTTACCAGATCAAAATAAGTAAGAGCTCTTAACGCGTGCGCTTCTCCTAATAACTGATTTTTTTCATCGGATGTTGGAATTTTGGAACTACCGTCGTTGATTACCACATTGGTATAGAAAATAGCATTATACAATTGTGCCCATTGAAAACTTGTCGTAACCGGATCGGGATTCGCATCTTTCCAGATATAAATATCTTTGATATAGGCCAACTGATCGTCAAACTCGTTTAAGGACAATTCGTCACCTCGTAAAGTTGTGAGTGATTTGTGTTGTGGATATACACCATAAGCACGGGTCATCACGGCTCTGAAATCCTGAAGTGTTTCCGGGATTACTTTTCCTTCCGGTTTGATATCCAGATAATCATCGCAACTGGTCATCCCGATTGCCGCTAAAGCCAGAACGATATATTTTGATAGTTTTTTCATGATCTTAATTTTAAAAAGTTACGTTTAACCCTAACGTTACCGATCTGGGGATGGGTTGTGCATAGATGTTACCAAAGGTTTCCGGATCAAAATAACCTTTGTAATCCGAACTGATCACAAACAGGTTTCTTCCTTCCACACTAAAACGTACATTCTGAATATTCATTTTATCCGTAACCGTTTTCGGTAGGGAATATCCCAAACGGATACTGCTGATTCGCATATAACTCATTTCTTCTACCCAGGTATCCAATAACGCATAGGTGTTTATTGGGTTACTACTTGAAAACCATTGATAGGCCATCCAGGAGTTGTCGGTAAACGGATCTCCTTTTCCAACGATACCTGGTAAATTTGAACCGGTATTGGTTGGTGACCAGGCATTCAGGACATCAGTAGTATAGTTCTGACCTCTGTCAAGCTGTGTTCCGTTGTAGGGCGGTGTTTTTACTACCGTTTGTTTTAAGTTGAACGCGGCCGAAACCGTTACATCAAAGTTTTTAATTTTAAATGTGTTGATCAAACCTCCGGTGTATTTTGGATCACGATCTCCTACATAGGAGAATAAACTTCTGAATTTATCTGCATTCTCGGTTAAACGGGATTGCGCTAATTCACCTGGTATAATATCGGCATACGGATCGTATAACTGGAAGAACTCTATAGCACTCACCACTTGCCCGTCGCTACCTACAAACTGAGGGTAACCATTGGCGTCGATTCCTGCGGTTTTCAATGCAAATACGGCATTTACCGGATAACCTTCACCGGATGGTAAATAACTGTTGGCACGTACTTCTATACGGTCGATATTACTTTTGTTGTGTGCTAAATTGAAATTGGTCGTCCATTTGAAATTCTGGTTGTCAATATTTTTTGTGGTTAATGAGATCTCATAACCTTTATTGGTAACCTGAGCCCAGTTCATATTGGTATATTCGAAACCGTTTTCAAGCGGTAAAGCACGTACGCCTAAAAGGTCGGTACTCTTACGTCCATACATGTCGGCGGCCACGCTGATACGGTTTTTCAATACGCCTAAATCGAAACCAACGTTTACGTTTTCGGTTTTTTCCCAACGTAATTTACTGTTTGGCGGACTCGTTACGACAATAGTTTGTTCCGTTTGTCCCGGAAGAATACTCACATTTCCGTAGTTTCCTACTACAAATGGCGAGGTGTTTTTGTCGATATTTCCTTGTAGACCATAAGAACCTCTAAAACGAAGGTTGCTGATCGTCGGAACATTGTCTTTCAGGAAGCTTTCTTCCGAAGCCAACCATGATCCGGAAATAGACCATAATGGTAAATATTTATACTTCGGATCTACACCAAATAAGTCGGAACCATCATAACGTACACTTCCGAAAACAGTATATTTTCTGTCGTAGGTATAGGATGCCGTAGCATAAAACGATGCAAAGGCATTTTCGTTATGGGTTCTGGCGTATGTTTTGTATTCAGGGCTATCTGCTAATGATTGGTCCGGGAACAGGATTTGTGATGTTGTTCCGGTTTGACGGTTGTAACCGTAGCCTCTGGAATAAATATTCGTATTGTATGTTCTGCGTAATTCGTTACCTACCAAAAGATCCAGTTCGTGTTTCTCGCCAAGTGTTTTGTTATAGGTTAACTGTGTTTTAATGTTATACTGGAAAAAATCAGTGTCCCAATTCTGGATGATTCCACCATCCGGAAGGAAATAATAAAAGCCTCCGTTTTTAAAACGTCTCGTTTTTTCACGTTCCTTACGGGTGAAATACGTTTCCTTACCGGCATATTTTTCAGTGTCGGAATTGTCCATTTGTAAACCGATTTGAGAGGTTAACTTTAAATCGTCGGTTACCTTGTATTCCAAATCGAAAATCGCTTTTAACGCTCTCGTTTTTAATTGATAGGAAGTGTTGTTACGCTCCTCCAGAAAGTTAAACGGTACATAACGATCCGAATAACCCTGAATATCTTTGTCGTACACATAGTTACCGTCGGCATCCAATGGTGACAAATACGGGTTGGCATTTCTTGAATAATTTCCCGGGTTGGTAAAAGCATCTGTATCGGAAATATACGAGGTGTTTTTACTCTGCGTTCCGAAAAGGCCAACGCCTACTTTTAATTTATCCGATACTTCATAATTGTTTTTCAAGGTAATGTTATAACGTTCGAATCCGGTTCCGATAGTGGCTCCTTTTTCGTCGTAATACCCTAATGAAAAATAGTAATCCGATTTTTCACCACCACCAGACAAGCTCAATCCATATTGTTGGTTCACAGCTGTACGGTATAATAAATCACCCCAGTTGGTTTGGTTGGCACGTAACGCATTGATCGCCTGCTGTGTTCCAGGTGTCAGAGCCGAAAAACCACCGGCACGGTAGGCACCTAGCTCACCACTGGTGTTCAAAATACGCGAAATAGCACCTTTATCATCGCGGTATGTTAATTCCGGACGACTAGCCAAACCGAGTTCGAAATCAACCTTTTGGTTGGCATCCATCAGGTTTAACTTTGAAAAATCAGGCTTTTGTGTTACGAATGTATTGGCAGTAAAATTAACCGCCATACGTCCTTTTCTACCTTTTTTGGTTGTAATTACAATTACTCCGTTAGCAGCACGCGCTCCATATATGGCGGTAGCGGCAGCATCTTTTAGGATGGTAATGTCTTTAATATCATCCGGATTTAAACCGGCAATTGAAAAATTATTTAGTTGATCAATATTCTCTTTGTCATTAAATTTTGGAGCATCGTTCCCTTCTAATGGAAGTCCATCCAATACCCATAACGGATCCTGAGGACCGGATAGTGAAGCCGTTCCCCTGATTCGGATTTTTGCAGCGCCTCCCGGTGCTCCGTTACCTGGTGTTATGGCTACACCGGCAACCTGACCTATTAAAAGTTGGTCGACGCTGGCTACACCGGCTTGTTGGATATTTTCCATATCTACTTTTACCAAAGCAGAGGTTAGCTTACGCTTTTCAATTTTTTGATAACCGGTTACAACTACTTCCTGTAATTGATTTAAATCGGACTTCAGATTAACAGTATAGTGGCTTTGTGAAGTCAAATCGATCAGGTAGGATTCATAACCTATAAAACTAACGCGCAGGCTTTTTACATCTTTGGTGATTTCCAGTTTAAAATTACCGTCCATGTCGGTTACCGTACCCACGCCGGTACTTTCAATAATTCCGCTTTGACCGGTTTTGGTGGCTATCGATTTATTTTCTACATAAATCGAAACGCCAGGCATTGGTAACTTGTCCTGTGCATCGATTACCTTTCCTGTAATCGTCCTGCTCTCTTGGGAATATCCCGCAAGGGAGAGGAGGAGTGTCATTAAAATTAATAGTCTTTTCATTTTTGAATTGTTAGTTTATAGAGGATTGTTTAGTGCTTTTTCAATTCGATTGATTAAATCCGAATAGTGGTTTCGGGTTTCCAGATTTCCAGTGTTTTTCTTTAGTTTTAAAAGTTGTAATACCTTGTTTAGTTCTCCTTTCTTTTCAGAGGTTACTTCGGTAACTCTTTTTAATGATGACTGATTAATGTTCCGTATCATCTGGTCTTCATGAACATGATTGCAAAGCATTGGCATGTTCAGCGTTTTGGTAAACATTAATTTTTTAGCATCTGTCTTTTCGAATAATTTATTGGTCGAAACGATCAATACATCTACATAATTTTTCTGTGTCATACGTTCCAAGATCGATAGTGATTTATTTTGAATTGTACCACTGAATACCTGTTGATGAACACGTTTAAAAAGATCACTAACGGTAAACAATTTGTCTTTTGCGCCATTTCGCTGGTAAAGCTCATTTTCAATCATACGAAGTAAACGCTCGTCGCTAAACAGATCGTATAGTATTCCATATTGTAATTCTCTCGAAAGGGTATACGGTGTGTATTCGTAGGGACCCACAGGAGAATCTTTTAAAGGATTGGTTTTGTCAAGGATCGGATTAAAAAACAACCATTGCGGAATTGTAATCACATTTCGAAGCAAATAATCGGTTGCTTTACGTTGCATCGTAGCCGAAACCGGAACATAACTGGATTTGTGATCACCGTGAACGGTAGTGTTCAGGTATACACCTCCGATATTGTTTAAAACATGACGGTTGTATAATTGCCATTGACCGATTGTTCCGATATACAGTTTTCCGGTTTCATAATAGGAAGCATCCTTTTCATACGTCCAGGTTAAAATATTGTCTACAACGCGTTTCAGATTTTTCAATCCATATTCGCTTGCTTTAACAGCATCGTTTCCTAAATCTTCCGACTGTGAGCGCGGATCGATAATGGCACCACCATCCTGTTGCTCTCCGTAGAAATACATCGGATCGTTCTGATGTTTGCCAATCAAAGCACTTAGCTTTGTCTTTTCCTCCGATTCATTCGGATACCAACGATACCCCCATTCAATAGCATATTTGTCATATTCACCAATTTTCGGGGTGATTGCCGTTACACCGTCTTCCGGTTGTGCCACATAATTGTAACGGGCATAATCCATGATCGATGGAGCGGTTCCTCCCATTTTTTCGGTAAAGACTTTCGAACGCAATGAATCCACTTCAAAAGCAAACGAAGCACCCATATTGTGTTTTAAACCAAACGTGTGACCCACTTCGTGTGAGGATACAAAACGAATCGCTTCTCCCATATGAGTATCGCTGAATTTGTTCTCTCTGGCTTTCGGGTCAATTGGTCCCGTTTGAATTCGCATCCAGCTGTGTAATGAGGTCATTACATTGTGCCACCAGATAATGTCGGCTTCAATAATCTCACCACTTCTTGGATCCACAACCGATGGTCCCATGGCATTTGCTTTTGGGGAAGCTGCATACGTGATAACGGAATAACGAACGTCATCAATGTCAAAATCCGTATCGCTTTCCGTTGGTTCTTTGGCGATTACGGCATTTTTAAATCCGGCTCTCTCAAAAGCGGCCTGCCAGTCATGAACACCGTCTATAATATATTGACGCCACTGTTTTGGTGTGGACGGATCGATATAGTATACAATCGGTTTTTTCGGTTCTACTAACTCCCCTTTTAAATAACGCGCTTCATCTTCTTTTTTCGGCTCCAATCGCCATCGCGTAATTAATTCTTTCTCAACCATCGCATGCTGGTTGTCATTAAAATACCAGTGTTTTTCGGTAAAGTACCCGATTCGCTTATCCAGAAAACGGGGCTTCATCGGGACTTTATCCAACAAAACAATATTGCTAGTCACCCCTAAAGTTACGGATAAAGCAGGTCCGCCTTCACTTACAGAGGTCGTTAATTGCGATTTTACAACAATATTACCCGGAAAGGTTTTAACAGCTTCGATATACGACAGATCCGATTTGACCGATCCGCCAAATCCGATGTTACTCAGTACATCGTTAAAGCTTTTTTGTTTTCCGTCGAATACTTTGTTTACTTTGATCACTACCGAGGTGGAATCACTGTTTTTGGTTTCGATATCAAAAACTTCAATGATTGATTCGGAAAAGTTATCCTTTACCGATGCCGTAATGGCATCCGTTTCCGGAGAGGAAACTTTTGGAAGTGACGATTTTACCCATACCTTTTTGGCAACGGTATCTTTATAGAACGAGATTACTTTGTTTTCGTAATTCATTCCTTTGTTTAATCCAGCCTCATTCACCTGCATCGGAACCTGAGACAATTTATTTACCACCAGAAATTCCCGCCCCATCAAACTGTCGGGGATTTCGAAATAAATGTCGGTCTTTACCTGAATAACGTTAAAAAGCCCCTTTTTCAAGGATCCTTTTTTTAGTAATTCAGCATAACCTTTGGTTTTTGCAATTGTGTCTTTAGTAGTTTCTGTTTTTGTTTCTTTTTGTTTCTTTTTCTGGGAAAATGCAGTAACATTACTCAATAAAAACAACAATACCAATACATATTTTGTGCTTGATATGAGTGTCTTTTTTTTCATTTATGTTAAGTTTTGGTTAAATAATTGTCTCGAAATTTAGAAGTTCCTGTGACGATATAAAAACAAAACGGAGTGAGTGGCTCTAATTTGGGAGTGAATGACTTATTCTTACTCAATTAGTGGTAGAATGCAAATAAATTCTCCATTTTCTTCAAAGGTTTTGAAGTCTTTTTTAGAATAATAATTATAGATACTTTGTAAGTATTTTAAGCCAAAATTATTACTTTGTTCAGTACTGGTCTTTTTTTGTAAATTATTGATAATAAATACAGCATCTTTTTTAACAATAATGCGGGATTTTAAAGGCGATGCTATGGTGGCCAAATTGTGTTTAATTACATTTTCAATACAAATCTGTAACGATAAATACGGAATGTTTTTGATTAGTCCCGAATCGTCCTCAATTTCAATCGAAAATTGTAGCTCCTGATTAAAACGGGTCATCTGTAAAAAGATGTATTGCTCGATAAAAGAAAGTTCATCGCTTAACGGGACAATATTTTCCTGTGGCGGGTCAATCAGGTAACGGTATATTTTCGACAGGTTTAAAGTGAATTTTTTAGCCTTTGGCGCATCAACGTCAATTAACATATATAAGGAATTGAGCGTATTGAACAGAAAATGCGGATTGATTTGTTCCTTGAGTTGTTGTAACTGAATCAATGCATTTTCTTTGTGAACCTTTTCGTTTTCCAGTAAAAGATTGTTTTTATCAGCAACCAGGGCTTCTTTTTCCAGATATTCTTTTCGGTTGGCACGATTAAAAAGGTAAAAGATAAAAACCAGAATAAATGTAGTGATCAAATATATGGCCGAGGCATGTTGTTTGACTTTATTTACATTTTCATCGGCGATCATTTTCGGGAAGTTGATACACACATACCAGTTAATGCCTTCCAGTTTTAAAGGCTTTACAAACCGTATTACATCCAGTTGCAGGTATTCCGATAAAGCGACGGTTTCATTAAATCCGGATTTGTTCGTGATAAGCGTATCCGAAGGATTCAGACTGGTAAAATCAAAAATGTTTTTACCGTTTTTCTCCGCTTCCGGGTGGAAGATACAGGTTCCGTTTTGGTCGAAAACAAACGCATAGTTGGGCGCATTACCATCGATTAATGCAAAATAGTCGTGTAGTTTTTTTAAATCAATATCATAACCATAACGAATGGTAGTGGCGGCGTCTTTTTTAATTTTAAAATAGTTGCGCCATATTAAGGTATCGCCCTGTTTTAAAAGTATGCTGGAGTTCTCTTCTTTATCAGAAGGATCAACCAAAAGATTCAGGTGCTTTTGGAAAGTACCTTTTTCAGAATCGTTGGTGTAAATCGTACCGTTGTTAATCTGAAACCAATTGCATAATACAACCGGATTGCTTAGTTGAATCGCATTGAGTACCGTAAGGTTGTTGATTATGTTTTGATCATTACTTATTTTAAGGACTTCCTGTACGTTTTTCTTTTGTTCCAGCAAGCGACCGAATTCCTGTTGTAAGACTTCGTATTTTTTTAGGAAACTACGCTGGGCAATTTCTTCATTGGATTTTTCGGTGATTTGGGTTATCAGATTGCTTAAAATAAAGACCGCAACGGTCGTAATTACGATCACAATAAGCGAGGTAATTAAGAACGTGCGTCGGGAAATGGTATTTTTAATCGGGAATTTCAAGCAACTGAAAAATTAGTCTTCATATATAAGGTAGGCGGTGCGCATTTTTTTAAAGGAATTCAGACCTTTTTCCCAGGACTTCCGAATGGCTGTTTCGGGCAATCCGGATTCAATTTGCTGTTGTAATTTTTGCGTTCCGGCTAGTTTGGAAAAGAAGTTGTTAAAGAATACTTTTTTATCGGATGTTTCTTGATAGGCTTTGATCAGCCATTTTAGTTCGAGCTTGGTTACCTTTGGAATACCTGAGAGGTCTTCGCCATAACACATTTTACCGTTATGTACCGGATCTTTAGCTCCTAAATTCGGCCCGGGCGTAAAACTAAATTCGGATTTTGGCAGAAATGGAGAACCGTAAATCTGAAATTGTTTGTCGGTACCCCGTCCCATGCTCACATTGGTGCCTTCAAACAAACAAAGACTGGCATATAGGTTGATGGATTGATCATTAGGAAGGTTGGGCGACGGTTTTACCGGTAGGCTATACGGCATAGTCCGTTTATAGTTTGTACAGGCAATAACTTCTAACTGACATTGTGCCCCGTTTTTTAGCCATTTTTCCCCATTGATCATTCGGGCATATTCCCCGATAGTCATCCCATGTAAAACCGGAATCGGATGCATGCCTACAAAGCTGGTAAATTCTTTTTCCAATATTGGACCATCAATTATACTACCGTTCGGGTTCGGACGATCCAGGACAATTAAAGGAATGTTTTCTTCGGCACAGGCTTCCATTACATAATGTAAGGAGGAGATATAGGTGTAAAAACGAGCGCCCACATCTTGCAGGTCAAAAACCATAACATCAATTTGCTTTAATTGTTCCGGTTTTGGCTTTTTATTGTTACCATATAAGGAGATGATCGGCAAACCGGTTTGCGTGTCTTTTCCGTCTTTGATCAATTCTCCTGCATCGGCGGTTCCGCGGAAACCATGTTCCGGTGCAAATATTTTTATAACATCCAATTTGCTTTTCAATAGAAAGTCAACCAGATGAAGCGGCTTACTTAGCTTTTGTTTGTCGCCGTTGTAGTTGACAATACTGGTCGGATTGGTTACAATGCCAATTTTCTTGCCGCTAAGAAGTGACTGGTATTTCTCAAAATTATCGGCTCCGGTAAGAATCGGTTCCTTTGGTCGATTGGTAGTTGTGGCCTCGTTTGTCGGATTAGTTTTCGGATCTTTGTGCTTAATCGCAGAATTTCCGCAGGATACTATCGCTAAAACCAAGAATAAAACTGTATTTTTGAAAACGGAATTTGATACCATAAGTTTTGAGATTAGAATATTTTATAGCAAAACGCCTAATTACTACTAAAAACTATAAAAGTAGTATATCTGCACCAATAATAAAAATTGCAATTGCAGCTATTGCCATCGGAATCATTATGATGATTGTTTCCGTGGCGACGGGCGTTGGATTGCAGCAAAAAATACGCCAGAAAATCGCGGCCTTTAACGGGCATGTGATTATTACCAACTACGATGATAATCAGTCCGAGGTAAGTGTGGAACCCATTTCGATTCACCAATCGTTTTATCCGAAGTTTAAAAATATAGAGGGTATCAGTCATGTACAGGCCACAGCGTCCAAAGCGGGGATTATACGAACGGAGACGGCTTTCGAAGGGATCGTGTTTAAAGGTGTTGGGAAGGATTTCCGATGGAATGATCTTCAAGAGTATATTGTTGCCGGTCGGATTCCGAATTTAAAAGAGGCACTTAATAATGAAGTGATCATTTCAAAATACCTGGCAGATCGCTTACAATTAAAGTTAGGGGATAAGTTTAATACCTTTTTTATGAAGGAAGAAGGAAATAAATTACCCAACCTGCGTCGTTTCGAAATCGTCGGGATTTATAATTCCGGATTTCAGGAGTTTGATGCGTCTTATATAATAGGTGATATCCGACATGTGCAGCGTATCAATAAATGGAGTAAAGATGACGTAGGGGAGTTTGAAGTTTTTATTGATGATTTTTCGAAGATAAAAGAAAAGGGTGAGGCGATTTACGCTGAAATTCCGCCTACCTATAATAGTAGAACGATTCAAGAGAAATATTATAATATATTTGAATGGCTGAAATTGTTCGACTTTAATATAGTAGTGATACTAATCGTGATGGTGGTTGTGGCGACAATTAATATGGTAGTGGCTTTGTTGGTACTTATTTTGGAGCGTACACAAATGATCGGAATTCTAAAATCGATTGGTGCCGATAACTGGATGATTCGAAAAATATTTTTATACAATGCATTATACCTTATTATAAGAGGACTGCTTTGGGGTAATGGAATCGGAATCGGATTGTTGTTGATTCAGAAATATTTTGGAATTGTAAAACTGAATCCGGAGAATTATTATGTTACCGAAGCGCCGGTAGTAATTGAGGTGCTTCCGGTTTTACTATTAAACCTGGGAACAATAGTCGTCTGTTTGCTGGTTTTGCTGATTCCGTCTTATATTATTACGAAGATATCACCGGTAAAAGCAATTCGTTTCGACTAAAAAAGAAATAATATACGATATTTTTTATATGCCCGACAGTTTTTGATAAGCTATCGGGCATTATTTTTCAGAAAACGCACCTATATATAGGTATGATTGTACTAATTTCACCTCACCTGATAGGTTTTTGGAATCTGTCAGGTGTTTTTTTACCCGGTATATATAGTTTAAAAATGCGTAAAACCTGCCCAATCCTTGGATTTGCGCGAGCAAAGCCCTGGAGAAAGAAAAAAAGGTATTGCTGTTATGTCTTTGTAATGAGGTTGTTAAGAAAAAGATTTAAAAAAAGGTTTGATAAAGTTTGTAAAGATGGAAAAAGGTTCTAGTTTTGCAGCCGCAATAAGGGAGTTCATTGAAGTATAGTACGGCAGATTGGGATTGACTAAGGTTAGAAAAAAAGTCAAAAAAGATTTGCGAGAAATAAAAAAGTGATTTACCTTTGCCACCCGCAAAACAGGGAAGTTCTTAAAGATATTGAGTAAGATAAACGAAGAAAATTTTTTCAAAAAAAAACTTCAAAAAAATCTTGCGAGAAACAAAAAGAATTTTTAGTTTTGCAGCCGCTAACAAGGAGACGCGTTAGTGGTAAAACAAAGAGAATTAAGTTCATAGACATATTGGATTGACAGCATACAAAGAGAGAGTAAGATTTTTCGAGTATAACAAATTAGACCTAGAGATTATCGTAAAATATTAAAAATATACGATGAAGAGTTTGATCCTGGCTCAGGATGAACGCTAGCGGCAGGCCTAACACATGCAAGTCGAGGGGTAGGGTTAGCTTGCTAACCTGAGACCGGCGCACGGGTGCGTAACGCGTATGCAATCTACCTTGTACAGAGGGATAGCCCAGAGAAATTTGGATTAATACCTCATAGTATTATTGAATGGCATCATTTGATTATTAAAGTTCCAACGGTACAAGATGAGCATGCGTCCCATTAGTTAGTTGGTAAGGTAACGGCTTACCAAGACGATGATGGGTAGGGGTCCTGAGAGGGAGATCCCCCACACTGGTACTGAGACACGGACCAGACTCCTACGGGAGGCAGCAGTGAGGAATATTGGACAATGGGCGCAAGCCTGATCCAGCCATGCCGCGTGCAGGATGAAGCATCTATGGTGTGTAAACTGCTTTTATACAGGAAGAAACCCTACCACGTGTGGTAGATTGACGGTACTGTAGGAATAAGGATCGGCTAACTCCGTGCCAGCAGCCGCGGTAATACGGAGGATCCAAGCGTTATCCGGAATCATTGGGTTTAAAGGGTCCGTAGGCGGTTTTGTAAGTCAGTGGTGAAATCTGGTCGCTTAACGATCAAACGGCCATTGATACTGCAAGACTTGAATTATTGGGAAGTAACTAGAATATGTAGTGTAGCGGTGAAATGCTTAGATATTACATGGAATACCAATTGCGAAGGCAGGTTACTATCAATATATTGACGCTGATGGACGAAAGCGTGGGGAGCGAACAGGATTAGATACCCTGGTAGTCCACGCCGTAAACGATGGATACTAGCTGTTGGGCGCAAGCTCAGTGGCTAAGCGAAAGTGATAAGTATCCCACCTGGGGAGTACGAACGCAAGTTTGAAACTCAAAGGAATTGACGGGGGCCCGCACAAGCGGTGGAGCATGTGGTTTAATTCGATGATACGCGAGGAACCTTACCAGGGCTTAAATGTAGTGTGACAGATTTGGAAACAGATTTTTCTTCGGACACATTACAAGGTGCTGCATGGTTGTCGTCAGCTCGTGCCGTGAGGTGTCAGGTTAAGTCCTATAACGAGCGCAACCCCTGTTGTTAGTTGCCAGCGAGTCATGTCGGGAACTCTAACGAGACTGCCGGTGCAAACCGAGAGGAAGGTGGGGATGACGTCAAATCATCACGGCCCTTACGTCCTGGGCTACACACGTGCTACAATGGCCGGTACAGAGAGCAGCCACTGGGTGACCAGGAGCGAATCTATAAAACCGGTCACAGTTCGGATCGGAGTCTGCAACTCGACTCCGTGAAGCTGGAATCGCTAGTAATCGGATATCAGCCATGATCCGGTGAATACGTTCCCGGGCCTTGTACACACCGCCCGTCAAGCCATGGAAGCTGGGGGTACCTGAAGTCGGTGACCGCAAGGAGCTGCCTAGGGTAAAACTGGTAACTGGGGCTAAGTCGTAACAAGGTAGCCGTACCGGAAGGTGCGGCTGGAACACCTCCTTTCTAGAGACACGATAATTAGGGTTTATGCATACAAGAGATTTTACTCTCGCTGTTAGTTCAAAAAAAAAGAAGAATAAGTAAAAAAAAGAGTTTATACTATTTTTAAAGAGTGATGCTTAGATTTTAGATATATCATTTAAAATTTAACGTTCAAAATTTAAAATAATTTAAAAATAGTCTCGTAGCTCAGCTGGTTAGAGTACTACACTGATAATGTAGGGGTCGGCAGTTCGAGTCTGCCCGGGACTACAATTTTTACTTATAAGGAAATTCTGGAAGTTGGGATTTGGATTAGGGATTAATTCAAAATTCGAAATTCAACATTCAAAATAAGAAAGAATGGGGGATTAGCTCAGCTGGCTAGAGCGCCTGCCTTGCACGCAGGAGGTCATCGGTTCGACTCCGATATTCTCCACTATCTTAGGAGGTAGAAAAGAGAAACAAGAATCAAGATAAAAGACGTTGTCTTTGATCTTTGTTCTAGACTCTTTCCTCTAAAAGAAACCGTTCATTGACATATTGAGATAAGAAAACAAAAAAATTAGAAAGCACAGAATTTAGGGTGTACCGTTAAGGTATATTTTAAAAAAAGTAAGTACAATAAGCAAAATAAGGGCGTATGGGGGATGCCTAGGCTCTCAGAGGCGAAGAAGGACGTGATAAGCTGCGAAAAGTTACGGGGATTGGCACATACGAATTGATCCGTAAATATCCGAATGGGGCAACCCACTATGTTGAAGACATAGTACATCGATAGATGGGCGAACCCGCTGAACTGAAACATCTAAGTAGGCGGAGGAGAAGAAAACAAAAGTGATTCCGTAAGTAGTGGCGAGCGAACGCGGAAAAGCCCAAACCAGAGCTGTTACGGCAGTTTTGGGGTTGTAGGACCACGATATTTCTTGCGGATTGAATTGGAATAACCTGGAAAGGTTAACGATATAGGGTGATAGTCCCGTACAAGTAAGAGAAGATAAGAATAGTGGTATCCTGAGTAGGGCGGGGCACGTGAAACCCTGTCTGAATCTGGCGGGACCATCCGCTAAGGCTAAATACTCCTGAGAGACCGATAGTGAACCAGTACCGTGAGGGAAAGGTGAAAAGAACCGTGAATAACGGAGTGAAAAAGATCCTGAAACCATACGCCTACAAGCGGTCGGAGCCCTTAAGTGGGGTGACGGCGTGCCTTTTGCATAATGAGCCTACGAGTTACCGTTGCTGGCAAGGATAAGCACTTCAGGTGTGGATCCGTAGCGAAAGCGAGTCTGAATAGGGCGCTATAGTCAGTAGTGGTAGACGCGAAACCGTGTGATCTACCCATGGGCAGGATGAAGCTGTGGTAACACACAGTGGAGGTCCGAACCGGTTGACGTTGAAAAGTCTTCGGATGACCTGTGGGTAGGGGTGAAAGGCCAATCAAACTCGGAAATAGCTCGTACTCCCCGAAATGCATTTAGGTGCAGCGCTGATTTAGTTATATAGAGGTAGAGCTACTGATTGGATGCGGGGGCTTCACCGCCTACCAATTCCTGACAAACTCCGAATGCTATATAATGATTTTCAGCAGTGAGGGCATGGGTGCTAAGGTCCATGTCCGAGAGGGAAAGAACCCAGACCATCAGCTAAGGTCCCCAAATGTATGCTAAGTTGAAAAAACGAGGTTTGTCTGCCCAGACAGCTAGGATGTTGGCTTGGAAGCAGCCATTCATTTAAAGAGTGCGTAACAGCTCACTAGTCGAGCGGACGAGCATGGATAATAATCGGGCATAAGTATACTACCGAAGCTATGGATTTGTATGTATATACAAGTGGTAGGGGAGCATTCTAAACTGGGTTGAAGGTGATATGTGAGTATTGCTGGACTGTTTAGAAAAGAAAATGTAGGCATAAGTAACGATAATGCGGGCGAGAAACCCGCACACCGAAAGACTAAGGTTTCCTCAGCTATGCTAATCAGCTGAGGGTTAGTCGGGTCCTAAGGCGAACCCGAAAGGGACAGTCGATGGCCAACGGGTTAATATTCCCGTACTACTTATAATTGTGATGGGGTGACGGAGTGATGAAAGTACCGCGA
>NZ_CP156060.1:407500-617500 GCF_039778605.1 Flavobacterium sp. WV_118_3
TTTTTAAGTTGGTCCTCAAATGAACCGACTTTTTCGGTATTCCCATATACCATTTTAATACGTACCTGAAGACGCTCTTTCATAATGTCGTTTTTTCCGGAAATAGCTTTTCCGATCCGGGCAAAAAAACCGTTTTTACGGTCTTTGTCGGACGTAAGTGTCGTGTCGTAGCTGATCGAATTCAGTGTTTTGGCATAATTGAATTTCCGAATGTTGAAGTTAGACGGAAGCGAATCGCTACCCATTAAAGAAATGACTCCTTTTCGCATCAGCGAATCCAGTTGCTTGCGGATATGATAGATTTGTTTTTCGGTTGTTTCTTTCGATTTGATCACCTTGAAAAAATCTTTGTTTACAGCCGAAAGCCGATCCAGGCTGTCCAGATAAACGGTCATCTCCCGAATGGAGTGTTCATATTGGTTTAAAGAGGCTTTTTTATAACTGAGAAGGTAGTCGTTAAACGCATTTTGGGCGTTTAGAAAACTTCGTGTCGCCTGATTGGAGAAATAAACCGCCTCATTGGGTTTGCTGGCATTCTGAACCGATTCGGATAAGGTGTTGTATTCGTTGTTTTGTTGGTACCACATCCAGAAAAAAAGCAATTGGATGATGAGGATGGAAATAAAAAGGGCAATGTGTACTTTTTTTCGCTTTTGTAAAGGGATCTTCATCAGCTATCTTTTATGAGTCAGTTACTATGTTGGAACAGCATTAAAAAGAAAGGCAGGTAGTGGTATTTGGGGCTGTAAATTTAGGAAAGTCCTGGTTTTTATTTAATAGATTGGGGATCAAAAAAATAAATATCACGAATATTTAATTAAAATCCAAACAAATGTGAGGTTTGTTGTAAAAAAAGAGGTTGAGGAGTTGTTTTTCGTAAATATAGAAACGAAAAGTTGCTTTTTTTACAGTTGAAAAAGGGTGTAACTCTGTAAAGTCGACTTGACAATAGCTTCGGTACGTTCCGGATGGGTGTCGGAAATAAAGAGTTGTCCGAATGTTTCATCGTTAACCATCTCGACAATTTTATGTACCCGACTTTCGTCCAGTTTGTCAAATATATCGTCAAAAAGGAGTATAGGAGCGGTACCGTTTAGTTTTTTGATAAATTCAAACTGCGCCAGTTTTAGAGCAATTAAAAACGATTTTTGTTGTCCTTGTGAACCGAATTTTTTAATCGGAAAATGATCAATCTCAAACGAAAGGTCGTCTTTATGAACGCCAACACTGGTGTATTGCAAGGCGCGGTCTTTCGATAAAAATTCGTCAAAAAGCGCTAACATGTCTTTTTCAAAAAGCTGACTTTCGTAAACAATCTGTACCGTTTCGGAGGAATTAGTGATCAACTGATGATAACGGTTGAAAATAGGAATGAATTCGCGGATAAAGTACTGTCGCTTTTCAAATACCTGCTGACCAATTACGGCAAGTTGCTCATTATATACGGCAAGGGTTTCTTTGTCGAACGTATGGTTTAGTGCAAAGTATTTTAACAAGGCGTTGCGTTGTGTCAGTATGCGCTGGTATTGGATCAGTTGTTGTAAATACAAACTGTCTGATTGCGAAATCACGCTGTCGATAAATTTACGACGGGTTTCGCTACCTTCTATAATAAGGTCTTGATCCGACGGGGAAATAATAACCAACGGGATAAAACCGATATGATCCGAAAATTTATCATAAGGTTTGCCGTTGCGTTTTAATACTTTTTTTTGTCCTTTTTTTAAACTGCAGACAATTTGCTCCGTACGTTGGTCTTTTTCAAACTGACCTTCGATCACAAAAAACTCCTCTCCATGTCGGATGTTCTGAACCGCCAACGGATTAAAATAACTTTTCCCGTAGGCCAAATGGTAGATAGCATCCAGTATATTGGTTTTTCCAATACCATTTTTGCCGACAAAGCAGTTGATTTTGGCATCAAAAGCATAAGTAGCTTCGGCAATATTCTTATAATTAAACAGTGAAAGCGTCTTTAAATACACGGATAGGAAAGTGGTTAATGCTGATATTTATGTCAGTTTTTTTTAAAAGCGGGTGCAAATTATTGAAAAATATCGATAAAAAGGGCTTTTAAGTTTCAATAAAAAGTATATTTTTGCAGCTCAATAAATTTAAAATAAATGGCAACATATAACAAAAGAGGATACAAAGCCCCGAAACCGCAAGAAGAAGCTGTTGAAAATGAATTTGAACAAGCAGTAGAAATCGACGAAAAAGGAAGTACTACTGCCGGAGTTTTTAATAAATTGGACGAAGGTGCTTCCAAAACGGAAGAATGGGTGGCTAGAAATCAGAAATATATTTTCGGATTTGTAGGTGCTATTGCTATTGCAACGGCAGGTTATCTTTTGTATGACAAATTTGTAGTAGAACCGAAAGAGGACGATGCTGCAAATGAAATGTTCCAGGCACAACAATATTTCCAACAAGCTGTTGAAGGACAGGCTGCCGATTCACTTTTCGCCTTATCATTAAAAGGCGGTGAAGGTAAATTAGGATTCCTTGGAATCGTAGATAACTATTCCGGAACAAAAGCGGCTAACTTAGCGCATTATTATGCAGGTATGGCATACCTGAATACGGCAAAATACAAAGAAGCGGTTCAGCAGTTGGAGCAGTTTTCTTCCGATGATATGATGCTTAAAGCCTTAGCTTTAGGAGGTATCGGAGATGCTTTTTCAGAACTTGATAAAAAAGAAGATGCTTTAACGTACTATAAAAAAGCGGCTGAAGCAAATGATAACGAATATACAACACCACGATTTTTATTTAAAGCCGGACAAGTTGCGTTGGCATTGAATAAAAAAGCGGATGCAGCCAAATTCTTTACGCAAATTAAAGAAAAATACGAAGGTTCTGCAGAAGGTGCTAATATCGATGCGTTGATCGCAATGACCGAATAATATGGCGACAGCTAATAAAAATTTATCCAATTACGATAAAAACACAATCCCAAACGCGAAAGATTTTCGGTTTGGGATTGTTGTTTCGGAATGGAACGATAAAGTAACAGAAGGATTGTATTCCGGTGCCGAAGCCGCTTTGCTGGATTGTGGCGCTTTGGAAAGTAATCTGGTTCGTTGGAATGTGCCCGGCAGTTTCGAACTGATTTACGGTGCCAAAAAAATGATTGAAACCCAGAATGTAGATGTGGTTATTGTAATCGGATGCGTAATAAAAGGGGAAACCATGCATTTTGAATTTGTTTGCGAAGGTGTAACACAGGGAATCAAAGACCTGAACGTGCAAACCGATGTGCCGGTGATTTTCTGCGTCTTAACCGATAATAACGAACAACAGTCGATCGACAGAAGTGGTGGTGTTCATGGGAATAAAGGAACCGAAGCGGCTATCGCAGCCATCAAAATGGCAGATCTTCGGAAAAAAGCATAAAAAATCAAGTTATATAATTAGAACCTGTAATGTTTTGCGTTACAGGTTCTTTGTTTTTAGAGGGTTGACCATTAACAAAAAATTGAGAGGCTTCATTCGTTAAATGTCTGTCATTTTCTTTAAATTTGGTGGTTCAGAAGGAAAACCCTTTTTTAATCTAAACAGCTTCAAAACATACGAATGTCGAGTATTATCCAATTACTTCCCGATCATGTTGCCAATCAGATTGCCGCGGGTGAGGTGGTGCAGCGTCCTGCCTCTGTTGTCAAGGAATTGATAGAAAATGCGGTGGATGCCGGTGCAACAGAAATTAAATTAATCGTGAAAGATGCGGGTAAAACGCTTATTCAGGTAATTGATAACGGTAAAGGAATGAGTGTTACCGATGCGCGTTTGTGTTTTGAACGTCATGCGACCTCCAAGATTCGTCATGCGGAAGATTTGTTTTCACTTCATACCAAAGGGTTTCGCGGGGAAGCTTTGGCTTCGATTGCGGCAATTGCTCATGTGGAGATGAAAACCAAACAGGATCAGGAAGAACTGGGGACGCATATTGTGATCGAAGGAAGTAAGTTTGTATCGCAGGAAGTAGCCGTATTGCCAAAGGGAACGTCCTTTTCCGTAAAAAACCTCTTTTTTAATATTCCGGCACGACGTAATTTCCTAAAATCGGATACCGTGGAGTTTCGCCATGTGATTGATGAGTTCGAACGGGTCGCGTTGGCGCATGCCAATATTCATTTTGTACTGTTTCACAATGGAAGTGAAATGTTTAACCTGCCGGCTTCGAATTTCCGACAACGGATCGTAAATGTATTTGGCGGGAAGACCAACGAAAAGCTGGTTCCGGTTAAAGAAAGTACCGAGATTGTCGAAATTCAGGGGTTTGTAGGAAAACCGGAGTTTGCTAAAAAGAGCCGCGGTGAACAGTTTTTCTTTGTCAACGATCGGTTTATTAAAAGTCCTTATCTGCATCATGCGGTTATGGCTGCCTACGAAGGATTGTTAAAAGACGGTTGCCAGCCAAGTTATTTCCTATATCTGGATTTACCGCCCCATACGATCGATATCAATATCCATCCGACAAAAACAGAAATTAAATTTGACGACGAACAGGCGCTTTATGCCATTTTGCGTTCGTCTATAAAACATAGCCTCGGACAGTTTAATGTGGCACCGGTACTGGATTTCGAACGGGATGCGACTTTAGATACGCCGTATGATTATACCGGTAAAGACGCAGAAACACCTTTGATTCAGGTGGATGCCAATTTTAATCCGTTTTTGGAAGAAGATACAAAACCGGTTACCAATTTTTCGGCTTCTTTTTCCGGGAATTTTGCAACCGAAAAAAAGACATCGGGTTCCGGAAGTTCTTTTTCCGGTGGCAGCTATAAAAAAGAATCGTCCGGACCAAGCTGGGAAAGTCTGTATGTAGGACTTAAACAGGCGACCGAAGAGGTGGAAATCGGAGAAATCCAGCTGGAAAGCGAGGAGGTGACCGGTTCGCTTTTTGATGAGCATACCATCGATGAGGTATCGAATAACCGAACCTATCAAATTCATAAAAAATATATTGTCAGTCCCATTAAATCGGGTATGTTGATTGTTGATCAGCGACGCGCGCACCAACGTATTCTATACGAACAGTTTCTGACGAATATAACGGTACATCAGGCTTCGAGTCAGCAATTGCTGTTTCCGCTGGAATTGTATTTTTCCAAAGCAGAACTGGCTATTATTACCGAACTAAAACCATCGCTGGAAAGCACCGGTTTTGTTTTTGAGACATTTCATGACGATCGGATAACTATTTCCGGATTACCGGTAAATGTGGCCGAAAGTGAGGTAGCGATTTTACTGGAAGAACTTATCGGAGATTTGCAGGGCGAATTACCGGAAAACAGTTTTAGTCAGTGTGACCGGATTGCTAAATCCATGGCGCGAAGTCTGGCGGTAAAAACCGGTACCTATTTAACCGAACACGAACAGGAAACGATGGTGAATACCTTGTTTGCCTGTAAAGAACCAAATGTTTCTCCTTTCCTTAAACCGACTTTCATCACAATGCGGGTGGAAGACATTGATAAACGATTTGCACTATGATGAATATCACCGAAACCGTAAAACAGTTAATTATTATTAACGTTATCTTTTTCCTGGGAACCATGTTTGTTCCGGCGGCTTTTAACTATTTGGCGTTATGGTATTTTGAAAATCCGAATTTCCAATTCTGGCAACCGCTAACGCATATGTTTATGCATGGCGGATGGATGCATATTTTCTTTAATATGTTTGCCTTGTATTCGTTTGGGTCGACACTGGAGCATTTCTGGGGTGGAAAAAAATTCCTGTTTTTCTATATTTCCTGCGGATTGGGTGCAGCTTTACTGCATAGTGGCGTGAATTATTATTTGTACCACGATGGATTAAATATTTTGATGGAAAATGGAGTGTCCCAATCGGAAGTAGTACAGTTGTTATCGGAAGGGAAGATAAATCCAAACTGGAGTGCCGTTTTAGGAGGAATGGATAAAGTTACCGAATTTGGTTCTGCTTTTGCGGCGCCTGCTGTTGGCGCTTCCGGTGCTATTTACGGGCTTTTGGTGGCTTTTGCCTTTATGTTCCCGAATGCCGAACTGGCATTGATGTTTATCCCGGTTCCGATTAAAGCAAAATATTTTGTTCCGGGCTTGTTGTTAGTCGATTTGTATCTGGGAATGAGTGGCCGTTCTATTTTTGGCGGACCTAGTGGTATTGCGCATTTTGCCCATATTGGCGGTGCAATTGTCGGTTTTCTGATGATGTGGTTCTGGAAAAAAAATCAATTCAACAATAATCGTTGGGATCGCTAACGGTTCCAAAAATAAAACCTAAATTAGTAGTATAAAAACCACAAAAAAGAAAGAATAGAATGAATATACTGGATGATTTTAAAATGCAATACCGACTGGGAGGAATCGCACAAAAGCTGATTTTCTGGAACGTGGGAATTGCCATTCCGTTTTTTCTTCTGAAAGCGTTTGCTCCGGATCTTTTTAGTGTGATACTGAACTGGACGAGTTTGTCATCGGATGTGATGACCATGATAACCCGGCCCTGGACTTTATTGACGTATGCTTTTCTGCATGCCGATTTTTTTCATCTGTTGTTTAATATGATCGTGCTGAATTTTGCCAGCCGTTTGTTTACTACCTATTTTACCCAAAAACAATTGTTCGGATTGTATCTTTTAGGCGCGATTTTTGCCGGACTGTTGTTTGTAGCGACCGATTTTATTTTTCAGAATAATACAATACTCGTTGGTGCTTCCGGAGCGATCATGGCGATTCTGGTAGGTGCGGCAACCTATACGCCGTTTTCGGAAATCCGATTGTTGCTGATCGGAAATGTGAAAATGTGGCACCTTGCACTGGCATTGGTTTTGCTGGATCTGATTCAGATTCCGTTAAACAATACCGGGGGACATATTGCACATTTGGGTGGTGCTTTTTTGGGTTATTTATATATTAAAATGCTACAGAATGGTACCGATTTGACCAAAGGAATTTCGGCTTTTTTAGATTACATTTCAGAATTATTCCGACCGAAAAAAACAACGCCTTTTAAAACGGTACACCGGAATACCCAAAAACAGTCCCAAACCAGCACTGTAACGAGAGCTGATAAGGATATGACACAAAAAAAAATCGACGATATCCTGGATAAAATCAGTAAATCCGGTTATGATAGTCTCACAAAAGAAGAAAAGGAGTTCCTGTTTAAAGTAGGGAAATAATCCGGTTTCGAAATAATAAGCGGATAACGGCGAAGTATGAAAAATCTGTCATGGTTTAATAAAGTAGTTTTCTTTTTCAATATAGTACTCACTGTATTGAGCTTTATTGCCTATGTGTTGCCGTTTCTCGCACCAAAATTATTCCCGTTTTTATCGGTATTGACGTTGGTTTTGCCACTGATGCTGATCCTTAATTTACTATTCCTTTTTTATTGGCTGCTTCAGCTTAAAAAACAGGTACTACTTTCGCTTTGCGTTTTCCTGATCGGGATTACCTTTTTTAATAAATTCTATAAATTCTCATCCAAAGATCTGATCGCTGAAGAGGATGATTTTGTCGTGATGAGTTATAATGTACGACTGTTTAACGTGTTCGAATGGATCAAGCAGGATAATGTAATCGATAAGATCGAAGCGTTTGTATTGTCACAGAATCCGGATATTTTATGTTTGCAGGAATATTCGAATACGCAGCCGGTACACTTTGAAGGCTATAAACATCAGTTTATTTATATGCAGGGCGACAAGGTAAAAACCGGTCAGGCTATTTTTTCGAAATTTCCGATTGTAAACGGTGGGAATATTAAATTTCCAAATTCGAATAATAACGTAATTTTTGCCGATATCAAAAAAGGGAGAGACACCCTTCGCGTATATAGCATGCATTTGCAGTCGATCAAGATAAGTCCCGATATCCACGAGAAAATCGATGAGGTGAAATCTAAAAAGATTTTCAGACGGATTAGTGAAGCCTTTGCGATTCAGCAAATGCAGTCTGAGTTGATCAAACAACATAAAGCGGAATGTCATTTCCCGTTAATTATCTGTGGTGATTTGAATAACAGTGCGTTTTCGTATGTGTACCGTAACATTAAAGGAAACATGAAAGATGCGTTTGAAGAAGCCGGTAAAGGTTTCGGAAAGACCTATGATTATGATTATTATCCGGCGCGCATTGACTATGTTTTTGTCGACAAACGTATCGAGGTAAAGAACTTCGTGAACCACGATAATTTTATCAATTCCGATCATTTTCCGATCACGACCCGATTGACATTACGCGATGAAGCACCACAGCATCCGGTTACATCCGATACCGAAAAAGCAAAAAAATAGTCGCCTTTAAAGCGACTGATTTTTGAGGTATTCCATGGCATAACGCCCTTCGTTAAATAACAGGTCGAGTATACTAAGGTTGTTTATAAAACCGTGTTTTTCTTCAAAAACCTGAGTGTAGGGCTCGAAAACAGCAGTGTCTTTTTTTCCGTTGACTAAGTTTCTAAAATCCGTTTTGTCGGTTACTTCGTGGAAATATTCTTCCGTTTTGGCGTATTTAAAATCCATTCCCAAACAATCCGTTACGATTTCCATGATCTGAAAATTAAGATCCATCATAAAAGTATGTTGTTTTTCAAAAACCGGACGGATATCATCTTCAAAATATTCAAAAAATGGTGACGTTCTATAAGCCGCTTCAAGCGATTTAAAGTGCTGTTTCTGCCAGTTAAAGGCGTTTTCAATCTTAACATCTTTAAATTTCTGATGCAGTTCTTTAGTATGTTTTACCGGAATGTTTAACAATTGTATTCCGTTTGGACTGTAGATATACATCCGGTTACGGTTGGTCTGTTTCTGGAAATTGTCTTCTGTTTCAAAAGTAATCGTATCCGCCTTTGCCATAGCAGTAAAATGGCTGATAGAAGGGAAGTAGGTCGGATGTAGTAAAATGTCCATAGGCTAGTTTTTTTATGACGAAAGAGAAGTAAAATCAGCGGTTATCGCTAACCGGCTTCATCTTACTTCTCATTTCAGTTGGTTTACAGGGTAAACCGTTTTATCGCGATTTTGAATTACGAATTTCTTTTTGCTTTTCTTTTTCTGTAGAAATCATATCCGAACCAGGCTGCCAATACGATAACAAAGTATTTGAAATACGATACCGGTTCGCCGCTTCCACCCACTGTAGTGAACAAACGTTCCCAACGGATCTTATCGATTGCTTTAGCCCAAGGTACATTTTGGTCTAAACTCATCCAAATAAATACCGGTTTTCCAACCACGTTTTCAAACGGTACATAACCCCAGTAACGGCTGTCCTGCGAGTTGTGACGGTTGTCTCCCATCATCCAGTAATAGTCCTGTTGAAAGGTGTAGGAATTGACAACTTTGCCATTGATGCGAATTTCGTCGCCGGTTACTTTTAGATCGTTGTGTTCGTATTCAGTAATGATTTGTTTGTAATACGGAAGCGATTGGGTATTTAAAGCAACTGTCTGTCCTTTCCCAGGGATATAAATCGGACCGAAGTTATCGCGGTTCCAGCCCGGATGTCCTGTAAAAATATCGGATTCGCCTGCTGTAGTCAGTTTTTTAGTAACCGATTTTACGATTGGATTGTTGCGTAAACGGTTGGCTGTTTCATCGGTAAGACACTGAAATATAAATTGAGTCTCAGATATCGCACCAATTTCATTTGGATTTAATTTTAAATCGTGTATCAGGTAATTGTAGTCGAAACGATTACCATCGGTTACCACATCATACGAAAATTGTAGTTTCTGACGATCGTGTAATGGTAATGGTTTTCCATTGATCATAACAACACCATCTTTTATCGAAAGACTGTCGCCCGGAATACCCACACAACGTTTTACATAGTTGGTTTTTTTGTCTACGGGTTTGTAAGTATATTGTCCGGAATTGTCTCCAAACATCGTTTTAACGGTATCTACCGGCCAGTTGAATACTACGATATCGTTGCGCTCGATTTTCTGGATTCCCGGAAAACGGAACGTTGGAATCTGTGGCCAGTTTAAATAGGATTTTGCTTTAATCAATGGAATAGAATCGTGTACCATTGGTAAAGCTACAGCTGTTTGTGGCGTACGGGCTCCGTAATGGAATTTACTCACAAAAAGAAAGTCTCCGATTAATAGCGATTTTTCCAGGGATGATGATGGAATCGTATACGGCTGCATCACATAGGTGTGGACTAATGTGGCTACCACAATAGCAAATAACAGCGAACTTAAGGTGTTGTCTGTCTTGACATGGTTTTTATTCGGAATATAAGTTACGTCTTGTGTATAGTTAATATAATAAATATATAGCCCTAAAGTTACGACACCTAAAATAGTATCGGCAGTCGATTTTTTTCCAAAAGCGCGTAAGATTTCCACCCAGATTACCGGGAACATAATCAGATTGACAATCGGGATAAAAAGAAGGATTGTCCACCAACGCGGACGGTCGATGATTTTCATCAGCACGATTGCGTTGTAAACCGGAATTGCAGCTTCCCAGGATTTACGTCCGGCTTTTTCATATAATTTCCAGGTTCCTACGTAATGAACGATTTGTATTACAAGGAAAAATATAAACCATTGGATTAGTGTCATATTTGTTTTTTTATATTATTACATCAGGTTTAATACGTCTTTCATCGTGTAAATCCCTTTTTTACCAACGATCCACTCAGCAGCAACAACTGCGCCTAAGGCGAATCCTTCGCGGTTATGGGCCACGTGTTTGATTTCGATAAAATCGACTTCAGAGTTATAGGTAACGGTATGCGTACCGGGTACATTTTCGATGCGTTTGGCTTCGATATGTATCTCGTTGGCTTTCGCAGTTTCCATTGTCCAATCCGTATAAGCCGAATTTTCGATGATCCCTTTTGCTAATGAAATAGCGGTTCCGCTGGGCGCATCCAGTTTTTGTGTATGGTGGATTTCTTCCATCGTTACATTGTACTCCTTTAGGTTGGCCATCATTTTTGCCAGGTAATTGTTGAGTTCAAAGAACAGGTTTACGCCCAGGCTGAAATTGGATCCGTATAAAAAAGTACCGTTTTTTTTGCGGCATTCTTCAACTACGGCATCATATTGTTCCAGCCATCCGGTGGTTCCGGATACTACCGGTATATTAGTATCAAAACAAGTGGAAATGTTACGTACGGCACTCGTCGGTACGCTAAAATCGATGGCAACATCGGCATTTTCGAGACCGTCATAGCTATCGCTGCTGGATTTGCGAAGTACAATTTCGTGTCCGCGTTCCAAGGCGATGCGTTCGATCACTTTTCCCATTTTCCCATATCCCAAAAGTGCTATTTTCATTGATCAGTATGCTTTAAAAATGATAATTTAACGTTAGTCCAAGATTTTGTTTGTAGTCCAGATTATTCTGGTAAATATCGGGACGGATCGACAGGTTGTCGTTTACGTTAAATTGCATTAAGTGTGCGTCTACGTTGGCATCCACAATATTCAGAATATAAATCCCAACCGTTACCAGAATGGAAAGATCCCGGTTTCGCTGATAGAATTTTTGCGCTTCGATCAGTCGGTTGTTATCCAGTCCGCCAAAATACGGATCGTTCGGATCGGCCGTACCGTTCAGACGCTTTTTGTATTCGTTACGGAAGTCGTGGTATTTGTTGTTATTGCTGTTGTAGAAATACAAACCGGTTCCCAGTCCGATATAGACTAAGGGAACCTTCCAGTATTTTTTATTGTAAATCTGACCCAATCCCGGTACTACGGCCGAATAAAAAGCGGCTTTCGATGGCGCAAGGGGATTGATGCGAACAGCTTTGACCGTGTCTTTTACTTGTAGCAGCGCGTCGTCTTTTTTATTTTGTGAAAAAACAAACGGACCGATTAAAAGTAAGGTCAGCATCAGTATGGAGGAAAAGCGACGCACTAACCTTCTATTAGCTTAATAATTCGTTTAAAATCTTCTTCGGAATGAAAAGGTATGGTGATTTTTCCTTTACCGTTTCCGGCTACCTTTACATCCACTTTGGCTCCGAAAAATTCGGTAATCGCCTGTTTATTTTCTTCGGCTACTGTAAAAGTGTTTCCTTTTGGTGCTTTGGCCGGAGCCGGTTTTAAACTTTCGTGATAGGCTTTTACCAAAGCTTCCGTTTCCCGTACCGATAGGTTCTGACTTACGATTTTCTGATAGATATCGGTTTGAACGTCCAGATCTTCTACATTGATGATCGCACGTCCGTGTCCCATCGTGATAAAACCGTCGCGGATTCCCGTCTGAATAATCGGATCCAGTTTTAACAAACGCAGGTAGTTCGCAATCGTTGATCGTTTTTTACCCACGCGGTCGCTCATCTGTTCCTGTGTTAACTGAATTTCATCGATCAGACGTTGGTACGATAAGGCAATTTCGATCGGATCCAAGTCATGACGCTGGATGTTTTCCACCAAAGCCATCACCAGCGAATCGTTATCGTTTGCCAAACGAATATAAGCCGGTATCGCTGTTAAACCCACTAATTTTGAAGCGCGCAAACGACGTTCTCCGGAAATCAGCTGGTATTTGTTGAATTCCATTTTTCGAACCGTAATCGGTTGGATTACCCCTAACTCACGGATAGAAGTGGCCAATTCCTGTAACGATTCTTCATTGAAATTGGTACGCGGCTGGAACGGGTTTATTTCAATAGCATCTATTTCAAGCTCAATAATATTCCCAACAACCTTATCGGCATTTTTGTCTTCCACGGATTTAATATCGTTTTCCGGGTCTTTTAATAATGCGGATAAGCCTCTTCCTAATGCTTGTTTTTTTATTGCTTTTGTCATAAAAACTAGTTACTGTTTTTTTTGATTATTTCTTCTGCTAAATGGATATAGTTGGTTGCTCCTTTACTGGTCGCGTCATAGTTAATGATGCTTTCTCCGAAACTCGGCGCTTCACTTAACTTCACATTACGCTGGATAACCGTTTCGAATACCATATCGTTAAAATGTTTTTGTACTTCTTCTACTACCTGATTGGAAAGACGCAAACGGGAATCGTACATCGTTAATAACAATCCTTCGATATCCAGTTGTGGGTTGTGGATTTTCTGAACGCTTTTAATCGTATTCAGTAATTTGCCTAAACCTTCCAACGCAAAATATTCGCATTGGATCGGAATGACTACCGAATCAGCAGCTGTTAAGGCATTAAGCGTTAGCAAACCTAATGACGGTGCGCAATCGATGATGATATAGTCGTACTTTTCCTTAGTGCTTTCCAGTGCTTGTTTTAGCATGTATTCACGGTTTTCTTTGTCGACTAACTCAATTTCGATCGCTACCAGGTCAATATGAGCCGGAATTAAAGATACATTGGGAGCCGAACACGCCAAAGTAGCTTCGTCCGGGGTATTACTATGCTCTAAAATCTGGTAGGTTCCTATTTCTACGCTTTCAACATCGATACCTAATCCGGAACTGGCATTTGCCTGTGGATCAGCATCAATCAATAAAACTTTTTTTTCCAATACGCCTAACGCGGCAGCTAAATTTACTGAAGTTGTAGTTTTTCCAACGCCTCCCTTTTGATTGGCTATAGCAATGATTTTACCCATCTGTCTTTAAAAATTTTGAACCGTAAAAATACAATTTATTATGGTTTATGAAAATCTTATTTGTTAACAATGTAATAAAGTTAGAAGGCCGATGAATGGTTTATATATAATGTTTAGCACTTTGGTTTCTGTCAGATGTTTTATAAAAAATAATATGAAATGTTGCGTTGGGGTAATAGATGTTGTGTTTTGAATATAACAAAATGTTATATAATTTTAGTATATTGCTGATTATTAATGCAAATTTATATATTATGAGCCTAGATGATTTTGAAAAAAATGTGATTACTCAAAAGAATGTAATTACAAAAAAAGAGTTTGTTAATGGAGGGTCTTTTGCGGGCACGCAAACTACAAAGCCGTACAAAACGAATACAACCATAAGTGCAATTCTGGAATGGATTTACGGAAATGATTACGGAACTCAAAACGACGCTTCTGGCGATTGGTATGATGAAGGAACTTGTTAACTTTTTTTTGAGCAGCTCTTTTTTTAAAAAGAGTTGCTTTTTGTTTTTTTTAGGAGTTCTTTGTGTGTCGTGTAAAAATTTTAGAGAAAGGAACTGCTATGAAGATAAGATGTTTATCGATAACGGAAAACCGAATGTTAATAATTTGGACAATACGATTTATAAAAGCGGATCGAAGTTTATCTATTCCATACATTTTTTTAAAGACAATATAGAATACATTTTAGAATTGAAAGGTTTAAGAAGAGAACCTGTTTTAGTTCAAAAAAAGGATATTGATGATGATGCGACAAGAATAAATAAATTTATTCTTACCGTCTTTAAGGGTACGTATAAGTCTATATTGCAAGACCAGACAATAATAAAATACGATTATTATTATGATGATTGCCCAATTGGTGCTCTTTCGGAATTGTCCGGGATTATTGAAGATGAAAGAATGATTTTTTTGCATCCGCCAAGGACATCTTCCGGTTTTTCTTTTTTTGAAGTAACGCCTTTTCCGGTTGTTAATTTCCCGTTAGCGTTAAATAAAGAATGGACAAGTAATTTACATGTCCAGGACAATATGAGACAAGATCTTAAAATAAGCGAATCCCAAATTCATAATAAATATCAAATAGTTGGAAAGGAACAAATTAAGTTGAAGACAATGGGAGTAATGGATTGTTTTGTTATTCATTGTAAATCGTTAGCGAATGGAAAAATAGTTTCTTCTTGCAAGTACTATTTTAATGAAAAATTCGGTTTTGTAAAATTGGATATTGACTATAGGGGGAGAAAAATAATGGTCGAATTGAAAGAAGTAAAATGATCTTAATTTTAAGTGCCCATTTTGATCAAAGCACTAATGATGTCATTGATTGGCTTTGTTATTATAAAGCGCCCTTTGTTAGGGTTGATGGAGAATCCTATTTGAATTCTGAACTGAATTTTAAAGTAATGCTTTCTGATAACGGCATTGAATTAAGTCTTGGGAATATCCTGTTAAACAATCTTACATCTGTTTGGAATAGAAGATGGATTCCGTATAATTTCTCCTTTAACGATGAATTGAAAAAGTTTGAAGATGTTGATATTGGAGTTTTAGCAAATATTAAGAATAATGTAATAATCGAAATGAGAAAGTCATGTAAGCTCCTTTTCGATTTTTTACAAACTAAAAATATTAAATCGTTACCCTTTTTTAATGCAATAGCTATAGATAAAGTAACTGTTCTAAAAACTGCTGCCAGTGTTGGATTGAAAATACCTGAAAGTATTATTTGTAATAATAAGAATGACTTATTGCAATTTTACGAAAAGCATAAAAAAATTATAACGAAACCTTTGGGAGAAGCAATGAGTTTTTCCGGGAAATCACATAATTATATAAACAAAACGGTCATAATTGAGGAATGTTTTCTAGAGCAAATTGAAGAACGATTTTTTCCTTCACTATTTCAAAAATATATCGAAAAGGAAATTGAAATCAGGAGCTTTTTTATAGAAGGGAAGTTTTATTCAATGGCAATTTTTTCTCAATTAGATAAAAAGACTTCCGTAGATTTTAGAAATTATAATGATTTGCATCCTAATCGAAATATACCCTTTAAATTACCTGAAGAAGTTGAAAAAAGAATAGATAATTTGATGTCTATTTTGAATCTTAACACAGGATCTGTTGATATTATACTGACTCCGGATAATGATTTTGTTTTTTTGGAAGTGAACCCTATAGGTCAATTTGGTATGACCTCATATCCCTGTAATTATTACTTAGAAAAAGAAATAGCTAAATCTTTAATTGTAAACTTTAATGAACAGTAAATTACCCGCCATATACTCATTATTAGAAAAAGTTGAAAAGCAGAAAGAAACGGAAATACAGGAGTTGTTTTTTGATTACATAGGTAAGTATAAAACAAAATTATCGATGTGTTCCGGACCACAAAAACCTATTTCAAAAATATTAAAAGATGAAGTATTTTAAATTATTTGCCACCTGTATAATTGTAAAAGGTTGTAAACGAAGTTCAATATCAGATTTAGAAAGAAATAAGAATTATATTATTCCAAATTTTGTAGCTGACTTTTTGTTAAGCGGGAATACTACGATTGATGTAGCTGACAATTTGAAACAATGGATTGATTTATTTGTGAAAGAAGAATTAGGTTTTTTTACAAAATATCCGGAGTATTATCCGGATTTAAGTTTGGAATGGGATAGCCCGGAAACGATAAATAATGCCATTATAGAAGCGGATAATTTAAACGAAGCAGCGCTTATCAATCTTATTGATCAGTTAAACGATTTAAGTTGTAAGTACATTGAATTCCGATTTTACTCCAATATAAATATTCCCTTATGTGAACAAATACTGATAGAATTACATAAAGGTGGCGTTTCAGTTATCGTGATTTATGCTAAATATGACTCTAATGATATGCAGGGTATTCAAGAGCTATTAGCAAAGAGTAATATTATATTAAGTATTGTTTTTCATTCCTGTAATGAGAAAATAATAAATGACAATCCGAGAATATACATTACAAATCATACGATTAACTCATGTACTGATTGCGGTCAAATCTCTCAAGACTATTTTTCAATTAATATAAAAACGTTTACAGAATCCAATCATTTTAATACTTGTCTGAATAAAAAAATCGCCATCGATAATGATGGAGATATAAAGAATTGTCCGTCCATGAAAGAAAGTTATGGCAATATTAAGGATACGAAGTTACTAGATGTCGTTGATAATTATTGTTTTAAAGATTGCTGGAGTATTAAAAAAGATATAATCGAGGTGTGTAAGGATTGTGAGTTTAGACATATTTGTACAGACTGCAGAGCTTATGTTGAAGAACCAAACAATAAGTTTTCAAAACCTTTAAAATGTGGGTATAATCCCTATACTAATGAATGGAGTGAATGGAATTCAGATAACTCTAAAAAAGAGATAATAGCATATTATGGTTTATGAAAATCTTATTTGTTAACAATGTAATAAAGTTCCCGGTAAGGCTGTTGTTCTGTTCGACGGTATTTATCTGACATTTACGGAGGACGGTTTTTGGATTTTTGTTTTACAATTTTAACGCGCCTTGTATTTTTGTTTTTGTTTTAAGTTTGATTTTATAACAATTTGTTTTATTGGTGTGATTTTTTGTAAATTGTAAGGTCAGGATTCCAATAGTGAATATTCATCTAAATATATAAGCTTATGAGAATGTTAGTTGTAGTAGCAAGCTTGTTGCTTTCGTTGGTATTGCTTTCCTGTTCGGGAAGCAAATATTATGTGGATGGCCCGTCCTATAAAAAACAAGCTCGCGGTTATGCCGGTGTTTACAGGCAAGTTCCGCCTGAGAATCAGGGATTGAAAGCGGTTGATACAACCGGTCGTAAAAGGTGGATTGGCACGGTGAATTTTGGCATCCGAAAACCGAATTATGTGGTGCTGCATCATACGGCTCAGGATTCGGTTGGGCAAACCATCCGGACTTTTTTGTCTTCGAAACGTGAGGTAAGTGCGCATTATATAATTGGACGTGATGGAAGTATCGTACAAATGGCAAATGATTATTTTAGAGCCTATCATGCCGGAGTAGGAAAATGGGGAAATGATACTGACCTGAATTCGTCCTCAATTGGGATTGAATTGGATAACAATGGCACCACCGATCCCTGGCCGGATATACAAATTGCGACATTGATTCAGTTATTGGATTATCTGAAAAGTACCTACAATATTCCGCAGGCCAATTTTATTGCACATGCCGATCTGGCGCCTACGCGAAAAGTGGATCCCCACCATTTTCCCTGGAAAAGCATTGCCGAGAAAGGATTTGGTTATTGGTACACAGAAGAAGAACTGATCACACCGCCAGCCGGTTTTGATCCAAAAATTGGACTGAAGGTCATCGGTTATGATGTAAGTAATGCCGACGCGGCCATCAAAGCATTTAAAATTCACTATATTCAGGAAAATGAGGAGTCCGCTGAACTAAGCGAACATGATTTGAGTATTCTTTATGCGATCTACCAAAAGTATTTGTAAACGAAAAAGCCGTTCCAACTGATGGAACGGCTTTCTATATTTTTATTTGTTTCCTTTTTGTTTGATCATGGCTTCGAGCATGTCCCACATTTCTTTTGGTATAGCTTCCAACAGGTTAAACTGTCCGGCGCCCTGTAGCCATTCACCACCATCGATGGTGATCACTTCACCGTTAATGTAGGCTGAAAAATCGGATACCAGATAAGCCGCCAGATTGGCCAGTTCCTGATGGTCGCCTACGCGTTTTAAAGGGACTTTTTTGGCTAAATCGAATTTGTCCTTTAAATCGCCGGGTAATAGTCGGTCCCAGGCACCTTTGGTAGGGAATGGTCCCGGTGCGATCGCGTTGGTACGAATACCATATTTGGCCCATTCTACCGCAAGACTGCGTGTCATGGCCAATACACCGGCTTTAGCTGTAGCCGACGGTACCACATAAGCCGATCCGGTCCAGGCATAGGTCGTTACGATATTCAGAATGTTGGTATTGGTTTGTTTGGTGTCGATCCAGTGTTTTCCAAAAGCTAATGTACAGTTTTTGGATCCTTTTAGTACGATATCGATTATCGTATCAAAAGCATTGGCCGATAGGCGTTCGGTTGGGGAGATAAAGTTCCCGGCAGCATTGTTGAGTAAAACGTCTACTTTTCCAAATGCTTTTAAAACGGCCTGTAGCATGTTTTCTACCTGCTCATAATGCCGGACATCACAGGCGACTGCGAGACATTTACCACCGGTTTCCTGTTCCAGTTCCGTTGCCGTAGTTTGCAATTTGTCCAGATCACGGGAAGTAATGGCTACTTTGGCGCCCAGTTCCAGAAAATATCGGGTCATGGCTTTTCCAAGACCACTTCCGCCACCGGTAACGACGATTACTTTATCTTCCAGTGCGTTATCGCGAAGCATTTTTGCAGTAAAATTCATAGGTTATGTTTTTTGTAATGGTAAATATACTAAAAAATAATATTATGCATGCATAGTAATAGTGTTTCTACAATAGAATAAATGCAATTGGTTACAAAAGCGGATTGTTACAATCCGCTTTTTTTAATAGGTTAGAACCAGACCACCGCCCAATCCCATATCGCTGTCGTAATGAGCCGATAACGACCAGTATTTGGTCAAAATATAACGGGAACCCACACTATACTCGAAGTCGGTGTTCCAGGATCCCCATAAGCGGAGCCGTTCGGTTACCGGGATGTCTTTACGGGTAAACTGTAGTCGGGCTTTTCCTTCATGATCCAGTCGCATATCGGCATTGACCAGCCACGGAAGTTGGTAGATAATTCCAATACAAGCCACGGCACGTTGGTCTTGTGTACTCATTTGTCCGAATAGATTTTTACTTCGTTCCAGACTGTTGTGATAGCGAAAGTCAAATCCGGTATAGACCGATAAATATTGATTTTTGTCCAGATAACGTCCAAAATGGGCTTCGGTTTCATAACCGGATTTTTTGTCGAATCCCAAACGCCATTCTACATCAAAAAAGTTTCGCGTGTTTTCCAATCGCATTTCTCCATCACTACCGTTGCTTTCCAAGCCGACTTCCGCAGAAAAATAATACCGGCGGTCGTCATTATAAACCATCTTTAGTGCTTTTTTCGGATCGGGTAGTTGCGGATTTGGAGGTGAATTTTCATAGGTAAAGATGCGTCCCATTCCGGCCATCATATGGTATAAAATATGGCAATGAAAATACCAATCGCCATATTCTTCCGATGCGTGAAATTCGATCGTGTCGGTTTCCATCGGCATGATGTCGAGTACATTTTTAAGCGGCGCATAATCGCCTTGTCCGTTTAGGATTCTGAAAAAATGACCGTGTAAATGCATCGGATGGCGCATCATCGAATTATTGGTGATGACGATACGGATGTTTTCTCCTTTTTTAATCAGTACTTTATCGGATTCGGAGATGGTTTTGTTGTTTAGCGTCCACACATAACGGTTCATGTTCCCGGTAAGTTCAAAATGCAGGGTTCGAACCGGGCCTTCCGGCAAGTTTGTTTTTACCGGTGATTTCAGCATGGTATAATTCAATGTTACGATATCCGGATTGGTGTTGCCGTGTTGCCCGTGATCGTGTTGTGACATTTCGGGCATGGCAGTGGATTTTTTAGGTTGTTCTTTTCCTGTTATTTCGGGATACATCACGGCATTCATGTCCATCTGTTGTAGGCTCATGTTCATGCCCATGTCTTTCATAGTACCGCCAACGGTCATCATGTCGTTCATCATTTTCATACCTTCGAAATACTTTAATTTCGGTAACGGTTGTTGCAATTGCTTTAAACCGCTTCCCAACCATAGCGATGCCTGACCGGTACGATCTTCGGCAGTGGCAACCAGTTCGAAAGCGTTGCCTTTTTCGGGAATCGTAACGATAATATCGTAGGTTTCGGATACGCCCACAATAAAACGATCCACCGGAACGGGTTGCACATCCATACCGTCGCTGGCAACCACGTCTATTTTTCCACCGGCATAATTGATCCAGAAATAGGTCGAAGCACTACCATTGATCACACGTACGCGTACTTTTTCACCGGGTTTAAATTGCGGAGCCTGGTCTTCGGTTTTTCCATTTACAAAAAAGCGTTCGTAATACACATCGCTCACATCCATTGCATGCATGCGTTTCCATTCATTGGTCAGTTTGGTCTTAAAATGTCCTTTACCAATGGCTTCAGCATAGTTTTGAGTCGCTCCTTTTTTAATGGCATACCAATCGTTGGCTTTGTGTAAGGAACGTTCAATTTCATGTGGATTGGCATCGGTCCAGTCGCTTAGCAACATGGTATATTCGGGCATTGGGACTTCTTCTTTTTTATGGATGATAAAAGCGCCATACATTCCGTTTTGTTCCTGTAGCATCGTATGCGAATGGTACCAATAGGTTCCGCTTTGTTTGATCGGAAATTTATACGTATGCGTACCCATCCCTTTAATCGGAGCGGTGGTCAGATACGGAACACCATCCTGTTCGTTGGGCAATAGTAAGCCATGCCAGTGAATGGAGGTTTCATGGTGCATTTTGTTGTGTACGCGGATCACAGCGGTATCGCCTTCGGTAAAATGTAAGGTTGGTGCCGGAATACTGCCGTTTATGGCAATTCCTTTTACTTTTTTACCAGTATAATTTACGATGGTATCTGAAACATACAGATCGTATTCTTTGACATTTTGCGACCAACTGTTTGCCGTAAAAAACACTATAAAAAGTGATAACAGACTTTTCATCGGATTACGGTTTTAGGGTTTCAACCGTACTGCCACAGCTTAGCATGGCGGAACCGTAATAAGGATTTTTGATGGTGTTTTCCTGACTTAACCAAAACGCGCCTTTTCCGTTGTTATACATCGGGCATTTCTGATAGTAAATCGTATTGCCATTTGTAGCCGATTTTGCCAGTGTGTACAAGTTTTCGGAAAGGGAAGCAAAATGATCCCGCTGGTGTTTTACATCGTTGGTTTCGGCAATATGTTCCGCATCTGTTTTCAACTCGTTTAGAATTTTCATCCAGATCGTATGTTGTGCCGGTTTTAATTGGCCCATCGGAACAGCAGTAATGGCTTTATTCAACGCGGTTGCTTTGGCGGAGGCTGTTTTGCCATCCGATTTGATAAGGGCATCTTTAACCGCAAAATAGTTGGTATAAACCGCACTCAAAACGTCGTTGTTTTGTGACATATCGGCCATGTTGTGCCCTTGATGTTCGGAATGGTTGTTCGCTACCGCCATTGCTTTTACCGGTCGGTCGTACTGGCAACATTCCGGAAGGTTTTTATAGGCTTCGTCCGGTGCGCGGAAAAGATCACTGTCGTATCCGGCATAGGCGACCTTTTTTAAAATAGCATCGGTATTGGTTTTGGTCTGATCATAAGTAACGGTAAGCATGTCGGTGTCAATGTCCCAATTGGCTTTCACAAGGCCTTTTTCGTTAGCGGCTTTTTCGATGGTACGTTTGCACATCCCACAATTGCCGTACACTTTAACGGTTTCGGTTTTTTGATTTTTAATCTGGGCGTCGCATCCGGTAAAAAAGAAGGTAGCAACAAATGCCAAAAATATATTTTTGAAGGTTTTCATGGTATTGAAATTTTTGAATTAATGAATTTGGTGTAATGCATAGAGCCGACGCAAATGGCCGGTTCTGTCGGTTAAATTCTAAAAATCAAATTCGCAATACGTTGTTGAGCAGGTAAATGTCCTGCTTATAATAAGGTTCGGGTGGATTGTAAAATGAATGATTCCGGTTTTCGTTTCTTGGATAGACGAAAGTTAATTCCAGTATCGCAGGAATCGTAAACGGAACGTGAAATGGATTACTGAATTTTGGCGACAATAATTCGGCTTTCTGCTGATTATCGTTGATTTTAAATTGCAGTTGTTTGTCTTCACAACAGCTTTTTTTCATCGGTTGTATCCCGCAAAGACATTTGTCCGTATCGGTTACCGAATGATGGATCGAAGCAAGTTCCTGACCACAAAAATGCGCGGAAAGATTAACTCCTACAGCAGGAATTAAATACAGCAGCATTAAAAGGCTTACCAAAAACTTTTTCATCGGAATAAATCTTGTTCAAAATTATCGAATTAATAAGACTGTAGCCCTAATAATCTGTTAAAATGATCTAGAAGGCTACTTTTTGCAATCGTAATGTCGCCTGTTCCAGCGTGTTGTTGTCTTTGGCGAAACAAAAGCGAACCAGTTTCAGATCTTTTCCATCGGCATAAAAGCTTGAAATCGGAATGGTAGCCACACCATATCGGGTGATCAGTTCTTTACTGAAATCGATATCGTTTTGTTTGGAAAACGAAGCATAGGAAGCCACCTGAAAATAGGAGCCTTCACAAGGCAAGAGTTCAAAAGGAGTTTGGCCCATCAATTCCCGGAAATAATCCCTTTTCTGACGGTACATTGTTGCGATTTCATTAAAATCAACAACATTGAGATATTCGCTGATGGCCGCTTGCGACAGACTGTTTACGCTAAAAACAAGAAATTGGTGTACTTTTTTGATTTCGCGCATCAGGTGTTCCGGAGCGATGGCATAACCGATTTTCCAACCGGTGATGTGCAGTGATTTTCCGAATGAAGAAATGATCACACTTTTGTCACGGAGTTTGATTCGGGTGTTAACCGAAATATGCGGTTGCTCGTAGGTGATGTATTCATAAACCTCATCCGAAAGCAAAATGACATCCGGATAGAGTTCCAACAGCTTTTCCAACTGTATAAAGTCGGCTTCCGACCATATTTTGCCCGTCGGGTTATGCGGGTTATTGATGATCAACATTCTGGTTTTGGCGCTCATTCGGGATGCGATGGCTTCCCAGTTGGGCGTATAATCGTCGTTTAAAGCCACGCGAACGGGTAGGGCATTGCTTAGGAGTATCGGTGCTTCATAACAATCGTAACTGGGATCGAGAATGATGACCTCCTCGTTTTGGTTGACCAACGCCTGGATCGTAGCAAAAATAGCTTCGGTCGCTCCGGCAGTCACGACCATATCGGTTGCCGGGTTTATATTCCGATTATAAGAAACAGATGTCAGTCGCGTTATTTTGTCCAATAAGCCACTATGACCGGCCATTGGTGTGTATTGGTGTACGTTTTCATAGGCCAGTTTAGCCGTAATGGCGGTTAGTCGTTCGTCAACCGGAAAGTTGGGAAAGCCTTGCGACAGGTTGATGGCTTGGTGTTCGTTGGCCATTTGCGACATTACCGTAAAAATACTGGTACCGATATGAGGGAGTTTTGACATGCTGTTGTTGTTGTTGTCACACCTGACAGGTTTCTAAAACCTGTCAGGTGTAGCGGTATTACGAATTAATCCCCCAAATACCATCGATCGGGAGGTTTTGATTTTTCAGTTGATGAATATATTTAAAATTTTCAATTCCTCCGAAAAATTTGAGAACCATTTCTCGTTTTAGTTTTGTTTTTTAGCAGATAAAATGGTTTTGTACGAACTCCAAAGATAGGTCGCCGGATGCTTGCATAAATTATGATGGATTGGATTGTTGTGTACATAAACAACACTGTCTAGAAAGTAATCGATTGTATTGATTTCCTTTCTTTTAAAAGGACGTTCAAACAAAGCACCATGCCTGTTTTGGCTTTTGTTATACGCTTTGGTATAGGCATTAAATAAATTGGAAAATGCCTGTGAAGGTAAAATAGGGTTTAAGAATATATTTTCAGTAGTGTTTTTGATCCGAACAATAAAATGGAAATGATTCCGCATTAAACACCAGGCAAAAGTTTCGGCAATGGGATCGATATGATGTTCGTATAACTTTAGAAAGTATTCATAATTTTCATGTTTCCGAAATAGGGCGCAACTGTTGATGCCGCGATTGTAAATGTGATAGTATTTATTGTATTCAAGTGGAACTAATGTTTTCATGGCGTAGAAGATTTTACACCTGACAGGTTTTCAAAACCTGTCAGGTGTAGTAATAAGGTATAGCATACAATATACAAAAAATAAGCCAACCCTAAGGTTGGCTTTGTATGGTTAAGCGTCCATCAGGATCTCAAGGATCTTAATGGCGGCTTCGCTAATTTTTGTTCCGGGGCCGAAAACGGCTACAGCACCACTGTCGAATAAATATTGGTAATCCTGTGCCGGGATAACACCACCCACGATCACCATAATATCTTCCCGTCCGTATTTTTTAAGTTCTTCAATCACCTGTGGAACCAGTGTTTTATGACCGGCTGCCAGTGAGGATACCCCTAAAATATGAACGTCGTTTTCTACAGCTTGTTTGGCTGCTTCGGCCGGCGTTTGGAATAAAGGACCAATGTCGACGTCAAAACCAACATCGGCATAACCGGTGGCTACTACTTTGGCACCACGATCGTGTCCGTCCTGACCCATTTTGGCGATCATAATACGCGGACGACGGCCTTCGGATTTGGCAAAAGCATCGGCTAACTGCTTGGCTTTTTCAAAACTTTCGTCGTTTTTAATTTCTTTACTGTACACGCCACTAAAGGATTTGATTTGTGCTTTATATCTTCCGAAAACCGATTCGAGTGCATCGCTGATTTCACCTAAGGTGGCTCTGTTTCGCGCAGCCTCTACGGCCAATTCCAATAAGTTCCCCTGTCCGGTTTTGGCACATTCGGTTAGCTTGGCTAAACACTCCTGTACTTTTTCGGAATTACGGGTGGCTTTAATATGATCCAAACGTTCGATCTGTTGTTTTCGAACGGTCTGATTGTCGACTTCTAAAATATGTAACGGATCCTCTTTTTCAAGTCGGTATTTGTTTACACCCACAATAATATCCTGCCCACTGTCGATACGCGCCTGTTTACGTGCAGCGGCTTCTTCGATACGCAGTTTTGGAATTCCGGCTTCGATGGCTTTTGTCATACCGCCCAATTCTTCTACTTCTTCGATTAACGCCCACGCTTTTTGTGCGATTTCATGCGTCAGACTTTCCACATAATAACTACCGGCCCAGGGGTCGACCGTTTTACATATTTTGGTTTCTTCCTGAAGGAAAATCTGAGTGTTACGAGCGATACGTGCCGAGAAATCTGTTGGTAAAGCAATTGCCTCATCCAATGCATTGGTATGAAGCGATTGTGTTCCTCCGAAAGCGGCAGCGGCGGCTTCGATTGCCGTACGCGCTACGTTGTTAAACGGATCCTGCTCGGTTAAACTCCATCCGGAAGTCTGACAGTGGGTTCGCAAGGCAAGGGATTTATCATCCTTCGGATCGAATTGTTTTAGCAATTTAGCCCAAAGCATTCGTCCGGCTCTCATTTTGGCGATTTCCATAAAATGGTTCATACCGATAGCCCAGAAAAACGATAAACGCGGTGCGAATTCGTCAATTTTCATTCCGGCGGCCAATCCGGTTCGGATGTATTCCAATCCGTCGGCCAAAGTATAGGCCAACTCGATATCGGCTGTGGCTCCGGCTTCCTGCATATGGTATCCGGAAATGGAAATCGAGTTGAATTTCGGCATCTTTTTACTGGTATAGTCAAAGATGTCGGCTATGATTTTCATCGATGGTGTTGGCGGATAAATATAAGTGTTCCGCACCATGAATTCTTTTAAAATGTCATTTTGGATAGTCCCGGATAATAGTTTTGCTTCCACACCCTGTTCTTCGGCGGCTACAATATAAAAGGCCATAATGGGTAATACGGCACCATTCATTGTCATCGAAACCGACATTTCGTTTAACGGAATCTGATCGAAAAGAATTTTCATATCCTCTACGCTGTCAATCGCTACACCGGCTTTTCCGACGTCGCCTACTACACGTTCGTGATCACTGTCGTAACCGCGGTGTGTGGCCAGGTCAAAAGCGACCGATAGTCCTTTTTGTCCGGCGGCAAGGTTTCGACGGTAGAAAGCATTACTTTCTTCAGCGGTCGAAAACCCGGCATACTGACGGATCGTCCAGGGACGGCGTACATACATGGTCGCATACGGTCCGCGCAAATTGGGTGCAAATCCGGCTCCGAAGTGTAGATGTTCCAGATCCTGAAGATCGGCTTCGGAATAGGTTTGTTTGATTTCAATTCCTTCGGCGTTGACAGTGGTCGCCACATTAACGGTTTCCGCCTGCGTTCTGGAATTGTCTAAAGTTATATGTTGAATATTTTTTCTCATTTCAAAGCTGCTGTTATGATGCTGATGCGCCCGGTAAACGTATTATTTTTCGGTTTCCAATCGTTCCTGTTCCAGTTTTTCGGCCAGTCGTTTTTCGATGATTGGCGTGATTAACGTTTTGCGCGGGTTTACCTTTACAAACGGATACAGTTCCAGATCATGACTCATACGGTCTTCTTTGTTCGGGTATTTGTTGGTTCCCAATAGGATTTCTTTACCATTGTCGAACAATTCCTGTTCTTTTTTGGCGCTTTCTCCAATTTTTCGTTGAATGGTACCTTCGATTAATTGAGTGATAAAACCACCGTTGGCTTCAATATCCTTAAATAGGGTAAGGGCTTTTTCGGCTAACTGATTCGTAAGGGATTCAATATAATAAGCACCGTCCGACGGGTTGTTTACCAGGTCAAAATAGCTTTCGTGTTTTAAAACCAATAATTGATTTCTCGAAATACGATCGCCAAACTCATTGTCTTTATGATAAATCGCATCATAAGCCAGATTCGAAACCGAATTCGCACCACCCAAAATCGCACTCATACATTCGGTGGTGGTTCGAAGCATGTTGACGTTATAATCGTAAAGGGTTTTGTTCCGTTTTGTCGGTACGGCTATGATATGACACTCGTGTTTGTGGTCGTATTCTTTTGCCAGCGTAGTAAATAACAGGCGAAGGGCGCGTAGTTTGGCAATCTCGAAAAAGTAGTTGGTTCCTACGGCTACCTGAAGTGTTACCGGTGAACCGATCGTAACCATCCGGTTAAAATATTCGTTTACATGCGAAAGCGTATAGGCCAGCTGTTGTACGATATTGGCTCCGGCATTCTGATACAAACTGCTGTTGATGCTCAGAAAATTCAGGTTGGTACATTTTAACGCAATATCGTTTAACGTATTAAAGTCGGTGTCGAGGTTGCTATGCCAATTACCGTCCTGAGCCAGTTGCCCGATCGGGTCCACATGCAGGTAAATAGTGGCGTTGTGCTTTTTAGCGATACCATTGATCTTCTCGATAAACGGAAGGTCCAGAAAATGAAAATTCAGATACACCGGAGTGGTTTCCAACGGAAGCGACGTCAATAGCTTTTCGATAGCGACTTTTTCATTTTCTAATGTAAAACGCAAACTTTCGGCACCGCGGGATAGGGTTTCCTTCGCGCGTGCAATCGATTTTTCCAGATCGTGTACAAAAATATTCTGTACGATTTTAAATCCGGATACCTCGGTCGGAATAGCTAAAGGCTCCGCAGCTTCATCAATATGATAAAACGGACGTACTTTAATCCCTTCGGGGCTTTCCCAAACCAGGGTTTCGTTGTAATCGGCTCCTTTTAATTCGTATTGAATCTGTGTTTTCCATTGTTTGGACGATACCGCCTCAAAATCCGTAAACAGTTTGTTGCTCATAATGCAAAATTAAAGTGATTTTGTGTCCTCTTCGGGCACATCTTCTTCAAACTCGATGATATAAATATCTTCCTTGTCCCGTTTCATATAATATTTTTCGCGGGCATACTTTTCAATCTGATCCGGATTTTTCAGCTTTTTGATGTTTTCGCTGTCTTTTTTAATCTCGTCCTGATAGTATTTTTTATTGTCTTCGAGTTCGTTTATTTCCTTGTCCAGAACGCGGTGTTCCAGATAAGAGTAGTTGTCCAGAAACAGCATCCAGATCGCAAAAAAAAGGCTCACCAATACATAGCGGTTCCCGAATATTTTCAGGAAAGGATACTGGGTAACTATTTTTTCGAATGCTTTTTTCATGGCTTATAAAGGTAACGATAAATTATGATATTCTTTGGTTGATCACCGCACGCACCACGTCGATAGCTACCGTATTGTACTTGTCGTTCGGGATGATAATGTCGGCATAGGCTTTCGATGGCTCGATAAATTGTTCGTGCATCGGTTTTAATGTCGACTGGTAGCGGTTTAATACTTCTTCCATATCGCGGCCACGCTCGGCAATGTCACGCTTTAAACGACGGATCAAACGCTCGTCGGAATCGGCATGTACAAAGATTTTTACATCAAACATATCGCGCAATTCCGGATTGGTCAGGATTAAAATTCCTTCTACAATCATTACTTTACGCGGATGTGTTACGATGGTGTCGTCGGTTCGGTTGTGCGTTACAAACGAATATACCGGTTGTTCGATGGTTTTACCGTCTTTTAAGTCTTTTAGATGGCTTACCAATAATTCAAAGTCAATTGCTCTGGGATGATCAAAGTTGATAAGCGCTCGCTCATCAAAGCTGAGGTTGTGGGTGGCCTTATAGTAGGAGTCCTGCGAAATAATCCCTACTTCGGTTTCGGGTAATTCATTCATAATCTGATGGACTACTGTCGTTTTTCCACTACCAGTTCCTCCGGCAATACCAATTATAAGCATAAATAGTTTTGTTGTTTTTTATCACCGCAAAAATAATAATTAATAGGAAGTGGGGTTTATTTTTTTTAGTTTTATGCTATAGTTAGATTATTCAGATCCGGTATAAATTGCATCGGACTTAAATAGCTTTGTTTTAAAACTTTAGAAACGACAAAAGTATGGCGATAACGATTCAGGACGATGTAACGGCAGGGAAGATGATGCTTTACCTGGCCGAAAAGTACCAACTTGAATTGATTACGGTCGATGCCCGGGTGACTTTACTCGGGGAAGGCGAAAAAGCGCGTCGGATTTATTTTATAAAAGAAGGTTGCCTGCGTTTGTGGATGAACAATAACGGTAAGGAAATTACGAATCAGTTTTTTTTCGAAGGAAGTCTGGTGGCTTCATTGGAAAGTGTGCTTACGAATCAGCCGAGTGATTTTTATCTGGAAAGCCTTGAAAAAAGCGTCCTTTATGTGCTCGAAAAAGAACGTTTTGAGCAGTTATGGGAAGAGGATGCCGAATTTAAAGCCTGGTTTGATCACTATATTTTAAAGCGGTTTATCTATTATTCGAAACATTTGCTGTCGTTTTTGCGGGATAAACCCGAAGAGCGGTATCGCAATCTTTTACAAAAGAATCCGGATATTTTCCAACGGATTCCACAACATTATATCGCGACCTATCTCGGAATAACGGCCGTTTCGCTGAGTCGTATCCGGAATAAAACAGCAAAATCCAAGTAACGATCTTAACAATTGTTATCGTTTTACTACAGTCGGTTGCCGGAATTTTGTCTAAAAATAAAAAGATGAAAGCAGCTGTTTTAACACAATTGGGAACGGTTCCGGTTTATGCCGAATTCGCCGATCCACAACCCAAAAACGAAAATGAAATCGTTATCGATGTGAAAGCCGCATCGGTCAAAAATCTGGACAAACTACGCGCCAGCGGAAAGCATTACGCCAGTTATACGCAACTACCGACTGTGGTTGGTTTTGACGGCGTGGGAACGCTGGCCGACGGAACCTTAGTCTACGCCCAGGGAATTAGCGGAATGCTGGCCGAAAAAGCGCTGATCCACAAAGATAAATACCTTGTACTCCCTTCGAATATTGATGTAGCAACGGCGGCGGCTTTGCCCAATGCGGTCATCGGATCGGCGATGGCATTAGTGTTTCGTGCCAAAATCCGTCCCGGTGCAGTTGTATTGATCAACGGTGCGACGGGTGTAACCGGACAAGTGGCGGTGCAATTGGCCAAACATTACGGCGCGTCGAAGGTAATCGCTACGGGTAGGAATACGGATTCTCTGGAAAAACTACGGACTTTAGGCGCGGATGAAATCGTGTCGCTACAAAATGAAGATGCCGTTATCGTGGAAAAACTAAAGGCGATTCAGCAGCAAAATCCGATCGACATTGTGATCGATTATATCTGGGGCCATTCGGTGGAGTTATTACTTCAGGCATTAAAAGGCAAAGGTGGTTATACGCATCCGGTGAAAATCGTAACGGTGGGCAGTATTTCGGGAGAGGAAATTGTATTGCGATCGGATGTATTGCGCAGTACGGCGATTGAAATTCTCGGATCGGGCATCGGGAGTCTTTCCGAAAGTGAAATGAAATTATATATAGCAGAAGTATTGCCGGAGGCATTTCAACTGGCGTCCGCCGGGAAATTACAGATTGCAACCGAAGTAGCACCCTTAGCCGAAATTCATAACTATTGGAACAAAACGATTGATGCCGGAAAGCGACTGGTGATTGCTGTTGGGTAGAAACAAGAGAAAAGAGGAAGGAGAAAAGAGGAAAGAGAAAAGAGGAAAGAGAAAAGAGGAAAGAGAAAAGAGGAAAGAGAAAAGAGGAAGGAGAAAAGAGGAAGGAGGAAAGAGAAAAGAAACAAGATGTTTCGTGAGCTACATTTTGAAAAAATATCCGATGTTTGCGAAAAAATTAAATAGTAAGATATATGATCACTATAGTGGCCACACTTAGGGCGAAAGCGGAATACCAGGAAATGGTTTTGGCGACATTGCAGGAATTGGTAAAAGCATCGTTAGAGGAAGACGGATGTAAAGAATACCGATTGCATATTTCCACGAATAATCCGTTGGAGTTTCTTTTTTATGAATGTTGGGAGAGTAAAGCCGCAATCGATGCGCATATGCAAACCACACACTTTTTGGATTTTCAGCAAAAAGCAACAGAATGGTTGGAACAAAGCGAAATCAATCGGTATCAACCTTTATAATCTAAATTTTTTATGATCAATAAATTAAAAATGCTAACCGTATGTGTACTGGTTGGAATGGGGGCTTTTGCGCAAAGTGCTGTTAATTATGAAGGGGAAGCAATTAACCGTTTGGATAAAGACGGAAAGAAACAGGGGGTCTGGAAATTGTTCGATACAGAAAGAGGTATTACAATCGTCGGTAAAACCGAAGACGATGTTTTTGTGTCTACTATCGAGTACTATTTTAAAGATGATTTAGTGCTTACCTATAACACAGAAACGAAAGGGTATACCTTTTACGAAGATTTAAAAGGGAGTCCGGTAACGATAGTAGATAAAGGGAATAAGCTAACTGAAGTAGTAAAGGATAATGGAGAAGTTCTCGATGAGAAGAGGCGAAAAGTTTTTTTTGGTGTTCAGGAGTTGCGACCAATATTTTACGGGGGAAAGCAGGGGATGCATAGTTTTATCGAAAAAGCCGTAAGAAAGAGTACTTTACGACATTCGGGTAAAGTAAAGTTAATGTGGACAATCGATAATGATGGAATCGTTACCAATGTAAAAGTAATGGAAAGTGAGAATAGTGCTTTAAATGAAGAAGCTGTTCGGATTATCCAAAGTATGCCGCGTTGGCAACCCGGTATTCAGCGCGGAAGTTTTGTACGGGTGAATTTTACCACATCGATTGTATTTAACGACTAAGTCTGTTTTTTAGAATGCTTTCCAGGGAATAGAATATAAATAAATTAATAAATGAGCATAAAATTAAAAGTAATGGCATTATGCCTGATGATTTCAGTCAGTGTATTAGGACAAAGCGAAATCAAATACGAAGGTGAGACGATTAACCGTATCGATAAGGACGGAAAGAAATACGGTGTCTGGAAATTATTTGACAAAGACAAAGGTATTAAGATTGTGGTGAAAATGGAAAATGATGCTTTTACCTCCAATATCGACTATTACCGGAATGAACAACGGATTGTTTCACAGGATAAAACCGATCCGGGGAAATATCATTTTTATGTGGATTCCAAACCGGTTCCGGTTAAAATAATAGTCGAAAATGACAAACGAAAAGTAGTACAGGAAAATGGAAAAGCACTGGATGAAAAAAGTCAGGAGGCTTTTTTTAGTGTTCTGGAAGTAAAAACGATGTACTATGGAGGTGAATCGGTCTTGCGAAGATTTCTGGCTAACGCGAGTAGTGGCGATTGGGATAATTCGGCAAGCTTGCAGTTACGATGGAGCATCGATAAAAACGGAGGCGTCGAAAATATAAAAGTGATTAAAAGCGATAATGAAGCTTTAAACGAGAAAGCGATACAGATTATCCAGAAAATGCCACGATGGCAACCGGGTTTTTCGAATGGACGTTTCCTAAAAGGAATGTATAGTACCGGAATTCGGTTTATGGCGGGATAAGAAAACAAACCAATAGTTATTTACACCTGACAGGTTTTTAAAACCTGTCAGGTGTTGTTGCAACGAAATGTGAAAAATAAAACCTAACTTACCTGACTACAAATAATTTTATGGAGCATATATCAAAATACATCTCACTGACGTTTGGTCTTACTACGGTAATCACGATATTGCTTCTTGGCTGGACAATGCAGTGTTCGGAAGCAACACGTAAAAAGGGAAAATGGATTGTATTGGGTTTATTTCTATGGATGTTCCTTCAGGCTGTTTTGACTCGGTATGATATCTATAATACGGATACCGATTCTTTTCCTCCTAAAATTATGTTGTTTGGGATCTTTCCGATGTTATTGAGTATCGTGTTATTATTTGCCACGGTAAAAGGGCGGCAATTTATCGATAGCTTGTCGCTGGAGCGCTTAACCTATTTAAATGTAATTCGGATCCCGGTTGAAATGGTTTTATACGGACTTTTTGTCGCTAAAACAATTCCGGAACTGATGACGTTTAGCGGAATAAATTTTGATATTCTGGCGGGGATCACCGCTCCGATAGTGGGATACTTTGGTTTTACAAAACCGAAAATCAGCAGACGTGCTATTCTAATCTGGAATTTTGTTTGTCTGGGGCTTTTGCTGAATATTGTGATTTGCGCCGTACTTTCTACGCCTTCTCCGATACAAAAACTAGCTTTTGATCAACCGAATATCGCGATTTTAAATTTTCCGTTTAGCTGGCTGCCCACTGTAATCGTTCCGATTGTTTTGTTGGGACATTTAACTGCCATCCGACAATTGTTAAAAGGGAGTTTTAAAAAGAAACCCGATCCGGATTACCTCATCTTCGGTATTTTTAAAAGTGGCGATTACCTGGGGTCCTATATCATCTACAAAGTAACCGATACCGGATTATGGGCCGATACCCGGGAAGTATGGCATTCGCAACGCTTTAATAAGACCAAGGGGTATGTGTTTCAGGGGAAACGGCTTTCTTTGGAGAAATGGAATAAAGCTAAAGAGTTGATCAATACTGTTCCGCAGGAGTTGCTAACCGATGATTGGGACAGTTTTTACACTACCGGAAATAAAAATGAAGATAAATTGGTTCTGGCATTCGGGAATCCGGAATTTCAAAAGACCATTACGATAGACACTTATGGCATCGCAACGGAAAAACTCCCGATAGCGGTTCGCAACTTTAGACGTGCCGTTGAAAAACTGGTGAAGGAGTTGTAATAACAATTACAACAAATTAAAAAACAGCCTTAAAGCAATTGCTTTAAGGCTGTTTTTGTATGAGCGTATTATGCTTTTCGAATCGTTTTATAGACCAATCCGGAGCCAAAATAGAATGTCGAAACCAATAAAAAAATAATGCCCACCATTCCGAAAAATTCTGTAAATCGGAGTAGCATACTTGGTTCTTTGGCATCGCCATCCATTAAAAAACCGATTAGGGTGAGTATCGAAGATAAAGCAAGGATGTTTAAAAATTTTCTTTTCATAAGTTTTAGGAGGTTAGGTTATAGTAAGAAAACGGTTTTTGACTTGATTTAGTATAGTGTTTGGGAATTCGGGTAATTATTTTAAACTTTAAGTAGGATCTTAAATATCGGAAGGTCTTGAAAAAAGTTAGATATTCAACTTAAAAAACAATTATAAATTAAGAGGATAACTTGGATAAGTAACTGTGAATAACAATTCGATGACTTTTATCATCGTTTAAAAGGTTTGTTTATTAACAGGGGTAATACGAGGTTTTGTTTAAATACTAAAGAAAATAAACTATATGATAATCAAGAAAAGATATAAAAATAAAAGAGTAGTATTGAAGCTGTAAAAAGAGTTTCATTTATATGCAGAAATACTATTTTTATCAAATTGCAATTATTGATAATAAATATTTTTTTGTACGTAAAATTTACGTACATTTGTATTGCTAGTATGAAACATCGAGAAAGCTGTTATAATAAAAAATAAGACAATAAGACAATAAGACTAAGACAATAAGACTAAGACAATAAGACTAAGACAATAAGACTAAGACAATAAGACTAAGACAATAAGACTAAGACAATAAGACTAAGACAATAAGACTAAGACAATAAGACTAAGACAATAAGACTAAGACAATAAGACTAAGACAATAAGACTAAGACAATAAGACTAAGACAATAAGACTAAGACAATAAGACTAAGTAAGTATCATTAGTAGACATTTTAAAGTAAATAATATGGCAACATTAGTTAATGACAGAATAGATGTTCGTATTAGCAAAGAACAGAAAGAGTTAATTAAGTATGCAGCCGATTTATGTGGTTTTAAAAGTTTAACAGAATTTATTATTTTTTGTGCAAACAAAGAAGCAAACAAAGTTATTGTGGAAAATAATCAAATTCTGAAAAGCATAGAGGATAAAAAAATATTTTTAAATGCTATTTTAAATCCGCCAACTCCAAATGACAAACTTAAAAACGCTCATTTAAATTATAAAAAATTTATTGAAGCAAATGAAGTTACAAATAAACGTTCTAGAAAAAAAACATGATAAGTCAAATTTTGATTGTGGATATAGTTTATTAGACAGCTATATAAAAAAACAAGCAAGACAAGATGTGAGTAGGGATTTATCAGCTTGTTTTGTACTTGTTGATGAATTGGATAAAATAAAAGGGTATTATACTCTTTCTGCAAGTTCTGTTAAACGAGATGAATTTCCAGATGTAATGCAAAAAAAACTTCCGCCAAGTTATGGGGATTTACCCACGGTTTTGCTAGGAAGATTGGCAATTGATAAAAGTGTTAAAGGAAATGGTTATGGAGGTATTTTGCTTGTGGATGCCTTGAAAAAATGTTTAGATATTTCAGCAAGTTTAGGAACTATAGCAGTTATTGTTGATCCAATTGATGAAAATGCTCAAACATTTTATTACAAATATGGTTTTGTACTTCTGCCAAGCTCCGGAAAAATGTTTTTACCCATAAAGACTATTAAGGAATTGTTTTCTTAAAATATGAAGCAGAATGATAAGTGTCATTCTGCTTTTTTATTGCTTTAAACAGATTTTTACTTGGTGATATCTGTTTTAAAATTAAATTTTGAATCTAGTTGGAAATCTGACCAGTCGTTCTTTAACTGAATCGATGTTTGTTAATATTTTTTAGACTTAAAGTACTTTTTTCGGCTATAAACAAAAAACAAAAAGGTTCCGATGAATCCTCCAATGCCAACATAAATTCCAAAGCTTTCCTTGCCTTCATATTCGGACTTATGAATTAAAATAATCCTGTTTCGTTCGAGCTGTAGCAGCGTAAAATCAATATTTTTTTTCGGATATATATAACTGTAATAATATACCGTTACCGTATCTCCGATGTTTATTTTTTGAACAAGCGCGTCATAGTTTCGAAACGTCCTAAATACGGTAAGCCGTTGATCGAGATCTTTAAGTTTAATATAGAATATTTTGGCTGTTTTCCCTTTAATTCCGCGTTCGGAATCAATTCCCCGGTCTGCTACAATACTGGTAATTTTGTCAGCTTCCTTTAAATCGAGGTTTTGGCTTTCGAATCCTATTAAAATGCATAAGGAAAAGATTATCGTAAGTAAAATGAGCTCGAATATAAATTGTGCTTTTCTATATCGTTTTTTTAGCATTGAATAGGACTTTATTGTAATTCTTTCTTTATTTCGAGAATTCCATTTTCCAATCCGGTAAAATAATTCCCTTTTTTAAATTCGGGTATAATATGATGATCAATAATGGATTTCGTTTCTTCATCGGTCAGTTTGGATACGATGGCATCACAGTTTTGTATCTGAAGGGCACGCATGTTTTTACAAACGACAATGACAATGCAACCAAATTTTGCTTGTTTAGCCAGGTCTAATGAGTAATCATAGATATCGGTATACGGTGAAATGGAAGCAACGGTTACGATTACAATCCCAATATTATTTTGCTTTTCTATTTCTTTTGCATAGGCTTTAAGAATTACTTCCTGCGAAAGGGATAAGATGTCGTCATAATCATTTACATAGTTATTGATCTCTGGGAAAACGGTTGCTGGGTTGTTTTCGATAGCTTCATTTTGACCAAAGCCAAAACCGAAAAACAAAAGCGCAATAAGGAGTAGAATTTTTTTCAAAGCAGTTTTGAGAATTAGGTTTTTAAGGATATGAGAAATTTAAAGAAAGAAAATGAAACAAATTATTGCGTTAGACCACTATTAGTTAAAGTGTTTTTTAATCAATGATTGAAAAATATTTTTCTGTAAGTCTTATTCTTGTATAAGGAGAAAGCATTTCATTATCTTTGAGTTGAAACCATATTAATCCTTCTTCTTCAAGTTTTTCTAGTTCAGCTACAGTATCACTATGCTTCCAGCCATAAGCTTCTTCTGCAGCGTCAGTAATGGTTCGTATTTCTACGATAGAGTTTTCATTTCTTGCTTTTGCAAGTTTGGTTATTAAGTAATTACGTTTTATATTTTTCTCACTGAAATATTCTTCTTTTATTTTTTTTAGCATTGGGTTTGAAACTTTTTTAATTGAACTCTTAGTTTCAGTTTTTCCTATCGAAGAATTGTTTACAATAGTTTGAGAAAAGTTGATTTTTTCTGCTTTTAAATGGTTTTGCTGTGAATTGTTATCAGTATAATGTTTCTTTCGGTTGAAGTATTGAATTATTAATCCTAGTGTAAAAATTCCTGCTCCAGAAAAAATCCATTCTTTATTTTTTAAAAAATACTCTATCATTTTTTATTAAAACTCAAAGATAGGATATTTTGAAAATCAAGTGATTGTTTTTTGAATGCAGCTTGTTAACAACGTATTGTTAATATTGTAACTAACGTTACATGCATTTGAGGAGCAGCGGAAACTGAGTAGAATTCTCTCAACTAAAAGAAGCTTTCTTAGTTTTGAAAAAGTTCAATCATCAACAATTTGCGATTTATTAAATACGCTGCTTGTTAGAGAACCTAGATTTTAGAGTGTTCTAATAAACTTCTATAAGAAAACCTTGTTGTGTCTTTTAGTAAATTAGTGTCGATTAGTCGTAATCTAACAGCTTCTTGTGATGCGTTAAATTTATTACTCATTTCAGAAATTAACTGGGTAGCCAATAATTGATTAATGGGTTGTTTGTCTAAGTGAATGTAATTTTTAGAAATATTGTTTTTAATAAAAAACTTAAAAACTTCGAGTTGAAAGTGTTCAGATGGTAATAATAAATAGCTAGCAAAAATATTAGCCTGAATCTCAATTCTACGTGTAATTAAATCTGTGATTGTATTGTTCAGTGACAATGTGTATTCACTGTCTTCCTTTTTTTTAATTTTATTTTCAAATATTTTTTTATGTAAAACTAAATGTCCGATTTCATGACATAATGTAAATCTCTGTCTGTGCTCATCTAGTGTGGTATCAATGACTATTTTTAATGGGTCAAATTCAACTTTTCCCATAATTGGATAAAGTCTTTCAAATTGAATTTCAATCAAATATTTTTCATTGATAAATTGTATCAACTTTTTAGTATCAAGTACACCATAGTTTGTGACATCATATTTTAGTATTCTGTCAGCTATAGATTTAATATAATCAGCAGTCAAAAATTTTACAGTTAAAAATTTATCTTTCTGATTGTAAAAGTCGATTGCCTTAATTGCAAGTAAAAAATCAGCAATGTTATTGCATATCTTGTTTCCGACTTTTGCTAAAAAAGGTTCAGTTTCATCATTTTCAAAATCAATTGTCTCATACTTTTTGCGATAGTTAATCCATTCAAATTCGTTATTGCTTTTGATTTTGAGTAAACCAATCTTTAGTGATTTTGCGAAATTAATTGTAGTTTTAGCAAAGCCTTTATTTGAAACTATAAAACCTTTAGAATTATGTCTCCCTATTTGGTTAAGCTTTGAATCAAATTCTTCAATATCATCAATTGCGACATTCTTATTTAAGAATTTACATTCAATAATATTCAATATTGAATATTCAGTAGCGCCAGGAAGAAAAGTTTCTATTGAGATATCGGTTATGATTTCATTTTTTCTATTTTCTGAATAGTATCCTTTTTTCTGATGAATACGGCTTCGTTTTCCAGGTACTGTAAACTCATCTTTTTCTAATAAGTCATTTATTAAAAAAAATACTCTATTCTCAAAATCATTTCCTTTCTGTGTCGTATTCATTTACGGATTTTTAAGGCATTTCAGATAACCTCTTTTTTACGAAACTCATCATGGCTATTCCTTGAAATAAGATATAAAAATAGAAAAATATTTATTAATGAAAATATTAAATTCTATAGGATAGTAAAATATATAAAAGTCCAAAAACAAAAAAAAAACTAACTTTCGTTAGAGCTTTCTGTCGGGGTGGCAGGATTCGAACCTGCGACCTTCCCGATTGCAATCGGGACGCGATAACCGTTCACCTGTTAGAAAAACTATAATACAAAAAAAGCCCTAACTTTCGTTAGAGCTTTTCGTCGGGGTGGCAGGATTCGAACCTGCGACCTCCTGGTCCCAAACCAGGCGCGATGACCGGGCTACGCTACACCCCGTTCGGTCTGTTATTGTGGGTGCAAATATAGAACTAAATTTTAAAATGCAAAACCTTTTTTAAAAATAAATCATATTTATTTTGGCATAGTTAAAACTGATCTATTTTGTGTACATCTTTTTTAATTAAGGCTTACATTTGCTATCGCTAAAAAAATAAAAACAGAATTATGTCAGATACCATTGAAAAAGTAAAATGTTTGATTATTGGTTCGGGACCTGCAGGCTATACTGCAGCGATTTACGCAGCCAGAGCAAACATGAATCCGGTGCTATACCAGGGAACACAACCGGGCGGACAATTAACAACAACAAACGAGGTAGAGAACTTTCCGGGTTATCCGGATGGCGTAACCGGACCGGAAATGATGGTGCAGTTACAGGAACAAGCCAAACGTTTTGGAACCGATGTTAGAGATGGATGGGCTACAAAAGTGGACTTTTCCGGGCCAATACATAAAGTTTGGATCAACGATACAAAAGAAATCCACTGCGAGACTGTAATTATCAGTACTGGTGCTTCTGCAAAATATTTAGGGCTACCTTCCGAACAAAAATACCTGCAATTGGGTGGTGGTGTTTCGGCTTGTGCGGTTTGTGACGGATTTTTCTACCGTAATCAGGATGTGATTATCGTAGGAGCGGGAGATAGTGCCTGTGAAGAAGCACACTACTTGTCTAAATTGTGTCGTAAAGTGACGATGTTGGTACGTAGCGAGAAATTCCGCGCGTCTCGTATCATGGAAGATCGCGTTCGTAAAACCGAAAACATTGAAATCTTGTTAAATACCGAAACCGATGAGGTAATTGGCGACGGACAAGTGGTTACGGCAGTACGCGTAAAAAACAGAACGACTGGTGAATTAAAAGAAATTCCGGTTACCGGATTTTTCGTAGCAATTGGTCACCAACCGAATACCGATATTTTTAAAGATTATATTTCGTTGGACGAAACCGGATATATCATCAATGAACCGGGAACGTCTAAAACCAATGTACCGGGTGTTTTTGTTGCCGGTGATGCAGCCGATCATGTATACCGTCAGGCAATTACTGCCGCTGGAACTGGATGTATGGCCGCTTTGGATGCCGAAAGATACCTGGCTTCACAAGAGTAAGCAGAATAAACTTTTCGATATAAAAAAAGCTCCTCGTTAGAGGAGCTTTTTTAGTTATTGTTGTTTCTTATATAAAGTCGCGTTATCGGCAAAATTTTTCATGTCGACTTTTGGTGCCCCGAATAACTGAATTTCGGATTTTCCGGTGGCAAAGATGCTAATCGTTTTAAGCGCATTTACCGTACACGTGGTATACGATTCGGTGATCAGTTCCATATCGGTTACCGAAAATTTCTTCGCGTTTAAGGTTGCGTTATTATCCAATCGGATTTTAGAAATACCGGAATCACCTTCGATCGTTGCGGTGGATTTCTGATACAAGTCAATTTTGGACTCTGCAGCGGCAACTAAAACCTTTAAATCGGCATTTTTACTCAATTCAAATGCGGCAAACTCGGCTTTTACATTTAATTCGGCTTTACTTTTGTCGTTAAGCAAAATCGTAAAAGAGGATGATTTTACATTTAAAAAGGATTTTGAATAATCGAAATTCTTTACGGTGATATTGTCCAGCTGTAAATCGGCCAAAGCGTTTAGTTTGGTTTCATTTTTAGCCGAAATCATTTTTAAATCATTGGTATAGGTAACGCGAACGCTTAGTTTTTTGGCATTCGAAATGTCTTTGTCGGTGTAAACACGTAGGGTACTGCCGTACATCTCGGCTTTGATGGATTCGTGAAGGTTGTCGTCGGCTTCAATTTCCAACGCCTGTTTGTCTCCTTTTACCAGAAATACTTCAAGATTGTCTTCAAATTCCAGGCTTTCAAATTTTTCAACATCTTTCTGCGTAACGGTTACAATTTTAGAACCTTTTAGTTTTTCTTTTTTCTGAGCAAATGTAAGCGTTGCTGTAAGCAATAGGGCAAATAATAAAATCGTTTTTTTCATGAACTATTTGAATTTGAAACGCAAATTTAGGTAAAAAATAGCTGCGCGCCGGCTATTTCCGAAGTGGATTGCCTTAAATTAATCCTAAAAAAATAGCACCGCGATGGCGATGCTTCTGATTTATTAGTAAGGCGACACACTACCACCGGATGAGACTTTCTTTTTTAGAAGACTCGGACTTCCGATATAGGAAACCGAACTGCCACTGCTTGCTTCAGCAGTAAGACTTTGCGTAGCATTGAGTACAATACTGCTGCCGCTGGAGGCATCTGCGGTAGCATCTTTTACGGTAAGATTGTCTGCAACGATACTGCTGCCGCTGGAAGAATCCGTTTCCAGTCGACTTGCTTTTCCAGCGATTTTTATTTCGCTACCACTGCTACTTTCGCAACTGATGGTTTCGGCATTTACTTTTACGTCGATACTGCTACCGCTACTGGATGAAAATGCAATGGTGTTGTTGCGTAGCATATTGCTACTGCTCACACTTACACCACTCGATGCCTGAAAGGAATCCAGTTTCGGAAGGGCTACATAGACGGTTTTGGATTCTGCGTTTCGGATGTTTACATCCGAAGTAATGCGAAGTTCTCCTTCAATAACTTCTGTTTTGATATGGTTTTGTAAATTACTGTCGGCTTTAACGGTTACTTTCGTTTCCGGAGCCTGTACCAGTACAATTTCCAATCCGCGTGAAGCCGTAATGGAGGTGAAATTTGAGGAGATGTTTCGCGTTTGTGTTGTTACATGGCCATCACCGTCAACTTTTTCGAAGTTGGGTATGTTGATATTGTTACAGGAACCGAATAATAAGGCTGCCGCTGCAGCAATTACTACTTTTGCAAAATGAACAGCTAGTTTGATCATAATATTCGTTTTTGAGGGTTGGTTGGTAGTCTTTTTTGAAACGGTAAAGCCGACTTTCGATTCGGCCGACTTTACCGCAATTCATTTATTTGGTGTTGATGATGATTTTGTCTTTTTGTAATTCAACGCCTTCAACACTTTTGGTGATTTCTTTTTTAGAATTTTCTTTTACCTGAACGCCTTTACCGTTAATAGTGATGGTTGTTGTGGTATTGGTACTGTCAATATCACCTTCATTCCATTCTTCATTTTCTTCTGGCGGACAATCCAAACATTTTAATTCTTCTTTTTCAACACGGTAGTGGTATTGATCATTACCACCTTGCAGGTAATAATTCGAATAATTGTTTTCCAGATAATCGTCTACATTTTCACCCGGATGAATAATGGTACCTTCCGGAAGATATAGGTATACTTTAACTTTTTGATTACGGTATTTATTCGCGATTCCGGTCAGTAAATAGTTGTCTAAGAATAAGGTACTGTTTTTAATTTCAAAGTTATATTTGATTTTTTCAGCTCTTTTACGCGCATCGGATAACGAATGTCCTCCGGCTACTTTTTCAATTTGAACATAAGGTGCTTCTGACGTTCTTAGTATATGTACTTCAATATTGTTGGAATAAATGACTTCGTTTTGTGCCGAATCCTGTGCAAAGCGGAATTCGGTGTCGCTATCGGCTGTTTTGGAGAAATAATCATTAAAACGCATCTTAATATGTAAGGTGTCATTAACGGTTAAATCGATATTCTTTTTTTCGACTACTTTGCCTTCAAAACCAACTTCTGTCGCCTGACGGATTCCTAAATAGATCAACATGATCAAGGAAATAATCCAGATGCCCAATAAGGTGAATTTCGCTACATTTCCAATAGAACGCAGGTTATTTACCAGAATTTTTAATCCTAACAGGAAGAAGAAAAATAACGGGATTCCAATGCTTAAAAAGGCTAACAGACCCAATAACCACATCGGCATATCGGTATAGTTAAACGCATTCATAAAGTCAAAGAAAGGAGAGTTGGGTATCGCTGCGGTAAAAATCATCATAAAGGAGGTGACCACGATTCCGATTAATCCCATTAGGGAAAAGATCACGATGATGGCTCCGATTACTTTGGCAAATACTTTAAAAATTACCAGGAAAACATCTTCTATAGTGGTAGCTACTTTGGTAGCGCCGCTTTTGGCTTCATCGGCTATTTTTTGATGATCAAGATTGTTGATCTTGTCGGTAATTTCCCCAAAGCCTTCACGAACCTTCTTTTCGATATTCGATATCGTGATCGGCTCTCCGGTCATTTCCAGTTTCTCTGCCGTTGATTTTGCCTCCGGAACCAGGATCCATAAAATGATATAGGCTACAATTCCGGCTCCAAATCCGGCCAATGTTAATAAGATCAGAATGATTCGTAACCAAAGTGGATCCAGTCCGATGTAGTGTCCGAAACCAGCAGCTACACCGCCCAGCATTCCTTTTTCTTTGTCACGGTATAGCTTTTTGGATCCGTTGGAAGAATAGGTCGTATAGGTTTGTTTTGGGTTATCGGTGTCGTCTTCCAGTCGGTAATCTTCCGGCTGACCCATTACGGCGATAACCTGATCGATCTCGGTTAGACTTACTACTTGTTTGTCGCTCGAAAGTTTCTCCGACAAAAGTTCTGCAATTCTACTTTCGATGTCATTCATGATTTCGTCCCGGCCATCAGGGGATAAGGAGCGCTTGATTGCATCGAAGTATCGGTTCAATTTCTGAAAGGCATCTTCATCTATATGAAAGAAAAAACCTCCTAAATTTATACTTACTGTTTTGTTCATGGCTATTGGTTTTGGCTGGTTATAATGGTTACTGCATCAGATAGTTCTGTCCAGGTACTATTTAATTCTTTTAAAAATTCGTGTCCTTCTTCGGTTAGGCTATAGTATTTTCTCGGTGGTCCGGAGGTCGATTCTTCCCAACGGTAATTTAATAATCCGTCGTTTTTTAACCGGGTCAACAAAGGGTATACGGTGCCTTCCACTACGAGTAGTTTTGCGTTTTTTAAGGTGTCCAGAATTTCGGATGTATACGCATCTTTTTCCTTGATCACGGAGAGGATGCAGAATTCCAGTATTCCTTTGCGCATCTGAGCTTTAGTGTTCTCAATGTTCATAGAATTTCTTTTTTGTGATTAAACTGTTCATTTTTTGATTGATGATTGATGATGTGATTGATGATTGATTTTTTATCGTAAAAAGTTGATGCTTAATGGATACTGGTATTTCTGCCCGTTACTGCTTTTTACCGCGGCATAAATCACCAGAAAAAACTCCATTACTTTTAAAAAGCAGAACAGGAGGATGGCAACTACGGCTACAATTACGATTCCCGAAATATTAGCGGTCGACATTTCGCGGATGATGAGGTCGCTACCGTCAAAATTGCTAAATGAAATGTTTTTAAAAATCGTGTAGAGTAATACCGGTACCGATATTAACAATAGAATTAAAGAATACAATAACATGCTTAATTGGAAATTAAGGGTTTGTTTACCATTGTAATCCACAAATTCGGATTTTTCTTTTTTAAAAGCCCAGATTAATATCGGGAAAAAATAATTCCCGAATGGAATAAAATACTGACTTAAGGTGCTTAGATGCATGATCGTCGCAGTGTTCTTTTCGTTAGTTGTTGTGTTCATACTACTATTGTTTTTTGATTGATGATTGATTCTCGTTTCTATAATACTATTGATTAGCTATTATTTTCTTATGCAAATATATATCTAAAGGATGGTATCTTGTATTGCATAGTACATTAATTTAACTTTTTTTTAACATTTTGAAATTGATGTGATTACGGTGTTTAAAAGGTTAATTGATTTGTAAATCAGGTTTTTATGTTTGAAAATAAGGAGGTGTAGCGTGTGATGCTATAAAAATTGAATAGTCGCCTTATTTTGTAAAAGGCGTTTATACAATATCGGAATTTAGGTTTATACCTTGAATGTATCTGTATTGAATACCGGCATTTCTGCCGGCTTGGTACTGTTCTGGAATGTAGTGTTCTGCAATCAAAAGGAATTTAAGTAGCGTACGCAGTTAAAGAATGGCTATACGAAACCGCTTTTTGCAGTAATTGGATTAGTTGATAAAGTTAAAATCGGACATTTCCAGAGTCTTAGTGTCCTTAATTTTTTGTTTTTTAATAAGATAAAAATAGCCTTCAAAACGAGATACTTTTTTAGGTATCATTTCGGGCTGTTCATCATCAACCAGGTGTTTTTCGATGATATCATTGCCATCGACAAATACAGACGAATAGCGTATGATCTTGTCTTTTGTTTGCCATTCATAGACAGAATAATTGCCTGTCGATTTTCCTTTGTATTTTTTATGCTGACCATAGTTGCTGCTCAGTTGTTTAATTAAGTCTTTTTGCTCTTTTTCGGTTACGATCATTGCAACGGCACAAACAACATAAATCTGATTGTTTTGATCAAGCACAAAACTGACACGATTAAAGGTTTGGTTTTTAAATGCGGCTGCTATATCCCTGTTGGAGGAAACCGTTTGATAAAATTCAGTTCTGATGATTCCCTTTTTAGGATTGTTTTCGTCTATAAAGATGGTGTTTTTTGTAAAGGAATTTGGCGAACCATTTCGGGATGAAAATCGATAAGACTCGTAATCGGTATCGCTTTCATCTCTGTATTTCTCAGGAATAAGAACTTCAATTTTGGTGTTAAAATTAAAGTTCTCTAAATTAATGGGGGCTTCAGCAAGTGACTTCGTTTGGCCATGGCAAAAAATACCTGGAAAAAGTAAACTGAAGAGACATGCTATTTTTAGTTTTGGTATCATTTTGTTAGTGATGATTAAAATTTAGGCTACCATTTAGCAGTTTTGTAAAAGTAAAGAATTTTATTACAGAAGAGTGTGGGGAGCAATTTTTATTTAAGATTTTTAATAAGAAGAATGTCGTGTATAAAGATTGATGGTTATGGAAACTAAAGCAGGATGTATTTTTGAAAGCATAAAAGTCTGTTGTAAATTCAATTCTTTTTTAGATATAGTTTTAATGTGCAAAAAGTAACTTTTGAATTTTATATGAGCGCATAGTATTTTTTGTATTTTTATAGAAAAATAAGGCTTTATGAAATTTACACCTTCAAAATTAAACACCTTCTTATTCTTTAAGTTACCGTCTGCTTTTTGGAGTGGCGTACGTGTTCGGAAAATATCGGAGACTTCCTGCGAAGTAACGGTTAAGCACCGTTGGTTTAATCAAAATCCGTTTAATTCGATGTATTTTGCCGTTCAGGCAATGGCAGCCGAATTGACTACCGGTGCTTTGGTGATGTACCAGATTCAGCTTAGCGGAAAAAAGATTTCGATGCTTGTTGCGAATAATAAAGGTAATTTTTCAAAAAAAGCACGAGGCCGGATTACGTTTGTTTGTAACGATGGTCATCTGATCGAAGAGGCAATTAAAAATACCATTGCTACCGGCGAAGGGCAAACCTTCTGGATGAAATCGATCGGAAGAGACGAAAAAGGAGACCAGGTATCGGAAATGGAGTTTGAATGGAGTGTACGGATTAAGTAATCTTTTAAGGTTGATTTTACTACGTTAAACCTAACTTAAATAACTTTTATATTCCCGATATAGCGTTTAAATTTGTAATAAAATGCTGAAAATGAAAAGAGTGTAAGCTTTATTGTTGTCGGTGTTTTTGAAAAAGAAAGGGTGTATGAAAGTATTAATTACAGGAGCTACCGGTTTAGTAGGTAAGGAATTGGTTGCGTTGCTGTTGCAAAATGGTATTGCGATTCATTATCTCACTACTTCCCGGAAGAAAATTGAAAAAGAATCCTGTTACCACGGGTTTTTCTGGAATCCGGAACAGGGTATTATAGATGAAAACTGCTTGTTGGGAGTGGATGTGATCGTACATCTGGCGGGCGCTTCCATTTCAAAACGATGGACTTCGGCCTATAAAGAAGAAATTATTGAAAGCCGGATTTTGTCGTCCAATCTTTTGTATAAAGTACTCAAAGAAAACCCAAATCAGGTCCGACAAATTATCAGCGCTTCCGCTATCGGAATTTATCCGGATAGCCAAACCATGCTATATAGTGAAGAATCGAAAGAAGTAAGTGATACGTTTCTTGGAAATGTAGTGTTCAAATGGGAAGATGCTGTCGATCAATTCCGTCGACTCAATATAAATGTATGCAAACTCCGTTTTGGATTGGTGTTGTCCGATCAGGGCGGTGTTTTAATGGAAATGCTTAAACCTGTAAAAATGGGAATGGCGTCCGGTTTTGGTTCCGGTAAACAATTTCAGTCCTGGATTCATATTCACGATCTGGCCGATATGATTTATTTTGCAATGGAAAACAACTGGAATGGTGTTTTTAATGCCGTTGCGCCCAATCCCGTAACGAGTCAGGAAATGATAAAAGCAATCGCCGACGCGGTAAATAAAGAGGTGATTCTGCCGAATGCACCTCGTTTTATAATGAAACTCATTCTGGGGGATATGCATATATTGCTGTTCGAAAGTCAGAAGGTGAGTGCGCAAAAAGCGCTGGATAATGGATTTCAGTTTAAATACAAATTCCTCGATAAAGCATTGGACAATCTGTTACGACCATAAAAAAAGTGCTGAAAATATTCAGCACTCCGTAGCATAATTGTAAGATGAAGTAATAATTATTTTGTTGCTTTTACGCTAACTTTTAATTCGATATCGTCATTGATAAATTTGTCTCCTAAATTGTCAAATACAGATTTGGATCCATAATTTACATTCCATAATGTTCGGTTTATTGTAAAAGGCTCACTTTCGATGCTGATACCGTTGGCATCGGCAGTAATAGTAGCCGGGAATTTCACACTTTTCGTGATGTCTTTTAACGTCAGGTTACCTTCAACCATTTTCTTTCCGGCTTCTTCGCTTACTTTGGTAATTTCAAATACCGCTTCCGGATATTTTTTGGTGTTAAAGAAATGATCCACATCGCTTTCTTTTCCAAGACCTTTTAAATGACCTTCCAAACTTGTTTTTTCGTCACCTTTTAAATCGGTTACGGCAATTGATGTCATGTCGATAAAAACCTTTCCGGTTTCAATAACACCATCTTTGGCATATAGTTCACCATTTTTAATGTTGATCGTTCCGGTATGTTTTCCGGTTGGTTTGCTACCTACCCAGTTGATGGAAGATGCTTTGGCATCGACATTAAACTTTACGGCTTCGTTTGACGTAACAGGAGCTTCTACCGTTTCTTTAATCTCTGCTTCATTGGTCGTTTCTTTTTTACAGGAAGCCAGTGATAAAGTCGCTAAAACAAATAAACTTAAAATGCCTTTTTTCATAAAAATAAATTTTTAGTTTCCACAAATCTATCGAAACGAAACGAATAAATTCTTAAAATTATATTAAATTTCGATTACGAATCGCACTAAAAAGCCATTTTTATTGTGCTTCTTGTGGATGGAGATGACCTGTGAATGGCCGGTAAAACCTTGTCTTTTTTGCAGTTAATAACGGTTTTTAAAAAATAGTTGGGTGACAAATTGACATTTTTAAATATTTGGCAATACTTTTGCAACCCAAATTAGCGATACAAACTGAAAAATGTTCAAGAAAATATTTAAAAATATGAGCCAGGACAATACTGAAAACATAGAGAAACAAACAGCACAAGGTGAGAATACAGCAGAAAATCAGGCGATTCCACAACCGGAACTTACTGTTGAAGAACAATTGCAGGAAGAAATAGCGAAAGAAAAAGACAAATTCCTACGATTGTTTGCGGAGTTTGAAAATTATAAAAAACGAACTTCAAAAGAACGATTGGAGCTGTTTAAAACGGCTAATCAGGAAGTTTTACAGGCAATGTTGCCGGTATTGGACGATTTTGACAGAGCTTTGCCGGAAATCGCAAAAAACCTTGGTGACGAAAACCTGACAAAAGGAGTGACGCTGATTTATGATAAGTTAAAATCGACATTAGTGTCGAAAGGCCTTGAAGAAGTAGAACTTAAAGCAGGTGATGCTTTTGATGCGGATTATGCAGAAGCCATTACCCTGATTCCGGCACCGTCGGAAGAATTAAAAGGGAAAATTGTGGATGTTATCGAAAAAGGATACAAACTTGGCGACAAAATTATCCGTTTTCCAAAAGTAGTGGTAGGACAATAAAGCTTAAAAAACAGAAACTCCGGAGGCATTTCAGTGCCTTCGGAGTATTTCAATTGGAATAATTTGGTTTATGAAAAAAGATTTTTACGAAATATTAGGTATTGATAAAAGCGCTTCTCCGGAGCAAATTAAAAAAGCGTACCGAAAAAAAGCGATCGAATATCATCCTGATAAAAATCCGGGCGATAAAGAAGCAGAGGAAAAATTCAAACTGGCTGCCGAAGCGTATGAAGTACTAAGTGATCCTGACAAAAAAGCACGTTATGATCAGTATGGTCATGCGGCCTTTGACGGTGCCGGTGGATTTGGTGGTGGCGGACATATGAATATGGACGACATATTTAGTCAGTTCGGGGATATTTTCGGAAGCGCTTTCGGTGGCGGATTCGGCGGTTTTAGCGGCGGATTCGGTGGCGGTGGCGGACAACGTCGTATGAAAGGGAGTAACCTGCGTATCAAAGTGAAATTAACACTGGAAGAAATCGCAAACGGCGTTGAGAAAAAAGTCAAAGTGAAACGTAAAGTTCAGGCGCAAGGCGTAACCTATAAAACCTGTCCAACCTGTAACGGTTCGGGTCAGGTGACGAAAGTGACCAATACGATTCTGGGCCGAATGCAAACCTCTTCTCCATGTCATACCTGTAGTGGTAGCGGACAAATAATCGATAGTAAACCGTCTAATGCCGATGCACAGGGAATGATTATGGAAGACGAAACAGTATCGATCAAAATTCCGGCCGGAGTAGTAGACGGTATGCAGTTAAAAGTAGCCGGAAAAGGAAACGATGCACCAGGCGGAAACAGCGTTCCGGGCGATTTGATCGTGGCTATCGAAGAGGTGGAGCACGAAAAATTAAAGCGTGAAGGCGAAAACCTGCACTACGATTTGTATATCAGTTTTCCGGAAGCCGCTTTGGGAACCTCAAAAGATATCGATACGGTAAACGGAAAAGTACGTATCAAACTGGAGGAAGGAATACAATCCGGTAAAATCCTCCGATTAAAAGGTAAAGGAATTCCAAGTCTGAACAGTTACGGTAGTGGTGATTTACTGGTACATGTTAATGTATGGACACCGAAAACACTGAACAAAGAACAGAAACAGTTTTTTGAGAAAATGTTGGAAGACGAACACTTTGTCCCGAAACCGGAAAAATCGGATAAATCATTTTTTGAAAAAGTTAAGGACATGTTTTCATAATGATTATAAAAGTTATACTTTTGAAATTCACTAGCTAAGGCTGGTGAATTTCTTTTTCATAGCAATTTTTCCCATCCTTGCGAAAATCAGGGGTGGGTTTTTTTATAAGAATTAATCCTATTTGGTAACTATTTTTTACTTTTACAGAAATCTATAGTCAATCAAATGAGTTCAATCTTAGAGGTTAAAAACGTTGTCAAGCAATATGGTGACTACACGGCTTTAAACAGCGTTTCTTTAAAAGTTCCCAAAGGAAGTATATACGGACTGTTAGGTCCGAATGGTGCCGGAAAAACATCCCTGATCCGGATTATTAACCAAATTACCATGCCCGATAGTGGCGAGGTTATTCTCGACGGTGAAAAATTAGCACCACACCACGTACAACATATCGGTTATATGCCCGAAGAAAGAGGGTTGTATAAAACCATGAAAGTGGGCGAGCAGGCGTTATACCTGGCACAGTTAAAAGGACTTTCGAAAGCGGAAGCTAAAAAACAACTGCAATATTGGTTCGAAAAACTGGAAATCGAGGGATGGTGGAACAAAAAAATCCAGGAGCTTTCCAAAGGTATGGCGCAGAAAATTCAGTTTGTGGTAACGGTGTTGCACCAACCAAAATTGTTGATTTTTGATGAGCCTTTTTCCGGTTTTGACCCGGTGAATGCCAATATTATCAAAGATGAAATCCTCGAATTAAAGAAAAAAGGATCCACCATTATTTTTTCAACGCACCGTATGGAAAGTGTGGAAGAAATGTGCGACGATATTGCATTGATTCATAAATCGAATAAACTGATCGAAGGAAAATTGATCGATGTAAAAAAAGAACACCGGACCAATGCTTTCGAAGTAGGAATTTTATCCGATAATATCGAACGGCTGATGTACGAACTGACACAACAATTTACGCTGGAGCAAACTAATTTTAAATCACTTAACGACGAATTAAAACTGGAAGTGCAACTCGGAAACGGAACGCCGAATGCGTTGTTAAACATTTTAACCCAAAATGGACAGGTAACCCATTTCGTGGAAAAAATACCAAGTGTAAACGATATTTTTATTCAAACTGTAAGCCGTAAATAATGAGCGTTTTATCCCTAATCATAAAAAGAGAGTTTATCGCCAAGGTGCGTAATAAATCATTTATCGTGATGACGTTCCTGAGTCCGTTGCTAATCGTGGGAATGTCATTTCTGATTGGCTATTTGGTCAATATGAATAATGCAGAAGTCAAAAAAGTAGCGATACACGACGAATCCGGAATCTTTAAAAAAGATTTCAAGGACACAGAGAAAACCGTATATGTGGATTTGTCGGCAATGCCACTACAGGTCGCAAAAGATACGGCCAGTAAAAGTTACGAAGGATTGATCTACATTCCGAAAGTAAACAACCCAAAAGAATTGCTGACGAAGGTAGAATATATCTCAGACGACAGTCCAAGTATGGATTTTATCATGAGTATGGAAGAAGTAATTGATCATCAGTTAACGCAGAACAACCTGAAAGAACTGGGATTTGATTATGATAAAATCGAAAAAGCCAAAACCAATGCCAGTATTCACCTGACGAAGTTTTCAGGCGAAGATAGTATTAAAGGACTAAACGAGATCAAAATTGTCATTGGTTCGGCCTTTGGCTACCTGATTATGATGTTTATCATCATTTATGGTAACTTTGTAATGCGCAGTGTGATTGAGGAAAAAACCAACCGTATTATCGAAATTATCATTTCGTCGGTAAAACCGTTCCAACTAATGCTTGGTAAAATTATCGGGAATTCACTGGCGGGACTTTTACAGTTTACGATTTGGGCGATTGTGGGGATTACGTTGCTTGTTGGTGTGGCGTCCTTTTTTGGCGTTCAAACCGGAGCGCAGGCTTCGATCAATCCGGAAATGATCAATGCTGCACAACAGGAAATGGGCGGAACTGTTCAAACGTATATCAGCGAGATATTCAAGCTCCCGTTAGGAACATTGGTAACTTGTTTTATCATTTATTTTATCGGTGGCTACTTTTTATATAGCTCGCTATATGCTGCTATCGGTGCTGCCGTCGACAGTGAAACGGATTCGCAGCAGTTCCTGTTACCGATCATTATGCCAATGATGTTAGGCGTATATGTTGGTTTCTTTACCGTAATGAACGATCCGCATGGAACCGTAGCAACCGTGTTTTCGTTTATACCGTTAACCTCGCCAATCGTGATGCTAATGCGTATTCCGTTTGATGTGCCATGGTGGCAATTGGTCATTTCGATTACGCTATTATTCGGAACGTTCCTGTTGGTGGTATGGTTTGCCTCCAAAATTTATAGAGTGGGAATTCTGATGTACGGTAAAAAACCAACCTGGAAAGAATTATACAAATGGCTTAAATATTAGCAAATACTATGCTGGAACATGTAAAGAATATATTGGGATTTCGGCTGATCGACACCAAAAGCATCGATTTTTCGGTGTTCGATCTGCTCGTCCTGATCTTTGCTTTTATGTTCACCGGGATTATACTGCGGATTATCTTCCGGATTATAATCAAAAAAATACCCGAACAGGATAAAAATAAATTTGTAGGCGTATTTCAGTTTTTTAAGTATATCGCCTACATATTTGTGGTGATGTTCACGCTGCATGCTTCCGGTGTCAATATGAACGTTTTCTTAACGGCTTCGGCAGCGTTGTTTGTTGGAATCGGACTGGCGTTACAAACCTTTTTTCAGGATATTATTTCCGGAATTTTGATGATATTGGATCAGTCGTTACATGTGGGCGATGTTATCGAAGTGGATGGAAAAGTCGGAAAAGTAACCGAAATCCGTTTGCGTACCACCCGGGCTGTAACCCGTAACGACAGGGTTATGATTATTCCGAACCATCAGTTTATGAGTGAAACGCTTTTTAACTGGACACAAAATAACAGTACGAACCGCGAACAGGTAACTGTTGGTGTAGCCTATGGCAGCGATGTGCAACTGGTTAAAAAATTACTGGAAGACTGTGTTCGGGAAACGGAAGGGGTAGTGGTTGATGAAGGAATTACCGTCCTTTTTCAGGATTTTGGCGATTCGTCTCTGGATTTTGCCGTGAGTTTTTCGGTTAGCGATGGCATGAAAAGTCCTAAGATCCAAAGTGAAATCCGATTTAAAATTGATGCTGTTTTCCGACAACATAATATTAGCATACCATTCCCGCAACGGGAAATTACAATCCTGAACCGCTAAATTGTTTTTTTGGAACAGGAGTTTAGCATAAACTTCACAAACTTTGTTTTGCTTTTTGTTATTTTAGCAAACGATAACTTTCAAATACGGTCGATAATGCCCAAAATACTAATCATAGAAGACGAAGCAGCCATCAGAAGAGTCTTGTCCAAAATACTTTCAGAAGAAAACGATACTTACAAAGTAGAAGAAGCGGAAGATGGATTACAGGGATTGGAAAAAATCAAAAATGAAGATTACGATCTGGTACTGTGCGATATTAAAATGCCGAAAATGGATGGAGAAGAAGTACTGGAAGCCGTAAAAAAAATAAAACCCGAAATCCCAATGGTGATGATCTCCGGTCATGGCGATTTGGAAACGGCTGTAAATACCATGCGTTTGGGCGCTTTCGATTATATCTCCAAACCACCCGATTTAAACCGTTTATTAAATACGGTTCGCAATGCTTTGGATCGTAAAAAACTCGTGATCGAAAATAAAATACTGAAGAAAAAAGTCAGTAAAAATTATGAAATGGTCGGAAATAGCGATGCAATCAATCAGATTAAAGACATGATCGATAAAGTTGCGCCTACTGAAGCCAGAGTATTGATCACCGGACCAAACGGAACCGGTAAGGAACTTGTGGCGCATCAGTTACACGAAAAAAGCGAGCGTTCAACTGCACCGCTAATCGAAGTGAACTGTGCCGCCATTCCGTCGGAATTGATCGAAAGTGAATTGTTTGGTCATGTTAAAGGCGCTTTTACATCGGCGGTTAAAGATCGCGCCGGAAAGTTTGAAGCAGCCGATAAAGGAACAATCTTCCTGGATGAGATCGGAGATATGAGTTTGTCGGCTCAGGCTAAAGTATTACGGGCGTTACAGGAAAATATGATCACAAGAGTTGGCGCGGATAAAGATATCAAAGTGGATGTACGTGTTGTAGCCGCCACCAATAAAGATCTGAAAAAGGAAATTGAAGAAGGACGTTTCCGTGAAGATTTATACCATCGTTTGGCGGTTATTTTGATCAAGGTACCGGCATTAAACGATCGACGTGAAGATATTCCGTTATTGGTGACACATTTCGCCGAAAAAATAGCTTCCGAACAGGGAAGTACCTGTAAAAAGTTTTCGGCTCAGGCGATTAAACTATTACAGGAATACGATTGGACCGGGAATATCCGGGAACTTCGAAATGTAATCGAACGATTGATCATATTGGGAGGCGCTGAGATTTCTGAAAATGACGTAAAAATGTTTGCAAGTAAATAATATAAAAGACAGGGAAACCGGTTCTTTTTTAGGGATTATTATATGAAATTAAAAAAAATAGACGAAAAACTGGCGCAGGCTTTGGTGGAAAACGGTATTACCGAGCCTAACGAAATCCAGAAGGAGTGTTTCGGAACGTTGAAAAGTGGTGCCGATGCAGTGGTGATCATGCCGGATAATGGTGGGAAATCCACAACAATTGTATATACCGTAATTCAGAAACTGGAAAAAGCAGAAGGCGAATCCACACGGGCGATGGTTATCGTGAAAGACAAAGAAGAAGTGTTGAAAATGGTCGATTTGTTCCGTAAACTCGGAAATTACCATAACCTTCGTGTTTTTGGAGCGCACGACAAAGGGGATATCGATTACGATAAAAACCAGATTTCATTGGGCGTGGATATTTTGGTTGGGACACCCCATAAAATAAACGCAATGTTTTCTTCGGCCGGATTTAACATTAACACGGTAAAGTTATTTATCGTGGATGATGCCGACGAAATATTCCGTTTGCGTCAGGATGCGATAATTTTGCGATTGTCGAATAGTATCGAAAAAACGCAACGGGTGTTTTTTGCACATGCCTTGACGGAACGTGTCGAAGCATTGGCCGACAAGACCATGATCGAACCGTATTTATTCGGGTTGGAGGAATACGGAGAAGAAGCCGAAGACGAAAATCTATATATCTAAACTGATAAAAAGCCGGTAGTTACCGGCTTTTTATTTCCAAAAACTTACAGGAAATTCCACACGAACTGTCTAATAAAAAACTATCTTTGCGCCTTAAAATTAAAAGGCATACAACCATACCATGATTACAGTTAACGATATTTCGGTGCAGTTTGGAGGTACAACATTATTTAGTGATGTGACTTTCGCCATCAATGAAAATGACAAAATCGCCTTAATGGGGAAAAACGGAGCGGGTAAATCGACTTTGTTAAAGATTATTGCTGGTGTAAATAAACCGTCTACTGGAGCGATATCGGCACCAAAAGAAGCCGTGATAGCCTATTTGCCACAGCATTTGCTAACAAAGGATGACGCAACAGTTTTTGAAGAAACCTCAAAAGCATTTGCCGCGATTTTTGCAATGAAAACCGAAATCGATGACCTGAATGAGCAACTGACCGTTCGTACCGATTACGAAAGTGATGAGTATATGAAGTTGATCGAAAGGGTTTCGGAAGTAAGCGAAAAATTCTATTCGATCGAAGAGGTGAATTATGAAGCGGAAGTTGAAAAAGTATTAAAAGGATTGGGGTTTGTTCGCGAGGATTTTAACCGTCCGACATCCGAATTTAGTGGTGGATGGCGTATGCGAATCGAACTGGCTAAAATATTATTACAAAAACCGGATTTAATTCTGTTGGATGAGCCAACCAACCACATGGATATCGAAAGTATTCAATGGTTGGAAGATTTCTTGATCAATTCGGCTAAAGCGGTAATGGTTATTTCCCACGACCGTGCTTTTGTCGACAATATCACCAATCGTACAATCGAAGTAACGATGGGACGTATTTACGATTATAAAGCCAAATATTCTGATTATCTGGAGTTGCGTAAAGACCGACGAATTCACCAGCAAAAGGCTTACGATGAGCAACAAAAAATGATTGCCGAAACGCAGGAATTTATCGATCGTTTTAAAGGGACCTATTCCAAAACCTTACAGGTACAGTCGCGGGTAAAAATGCTTGAAAAACTGGAACTGGTTGAAGTGGATGAAGTGGATACTTCGGCATTACGCCTGAAATTCCCACCGTCGCCACGTTCGGGGCAATATCCGGTTGTAGTGGAAGAACTTTCAAAATCGTATGGTGATCATGTGGTGTTTAAAAATGCCGGTATGGTGATCGAACGCGGACAGAAAGTAGCCTTTGTAGGAAAGAACGGAGAAGGAAAATCGACGATGATCAAAGCTATTATGAAGGAGATCGATTTCGAAGGAAAACTGGAAGTGGGACACAATGTGAAAGTGGGGTATTTCGCTCAGAATCAGGCGTCGTTATTAGATGAGAATCTAACGGTTTTTGAAACAATCGATCATATCGCGGTAGGAGATATCCGTACCAAAATCAAAGATTTATTAGGGGCTTTTATGTTTAGCGGTGATAATACCACGAAAAAAGTAAAAGTATTATCCGGAGGTGAAAAAACACGTTTGGCGATGATCAAGTTATTATTGGAGCCGGTTAACGTATTGATTCTGGATGAGCCAACAAACCACCTGGATATGAAAACCAAAGATATCATCAAGGATGCCTTAAAAGATTTCGACGGAACCTTGATTCTGGTGTCCCACGACAGGGACTTTTTGGACGGATTGGCAACCAAAGTATTTGAGTTTGGAAACAAACGTGTACGGGAGCATTTCGAAGATATCAAAGGATTCCTGGAATTTAAGAAAATGGAAAACCTTAGGGAAATTGAAAAATAAAAAAAGAGCGGTAGATACCGCTCTTTTTTTATTTTGTTACAATTCCACACCTGTCAGGTGTTTTATCAGGGACTCATTTTATTCATCCCGAAAGTACGGCTTTGCGTTTAAAATACAGTGCTACATAGGAAGCAATTCCGCAAATCACGGCAATTAGAACCATATTCCGGATCGCACTTACCGTTTGGGATAAATCACCATTCTCGATAATCAGAATACGAAACGCTTTTAAGAAATGCGTAAGCGGAATGACATCGGCGACACATTGTACCCAAAATGGCATCTGACTTAGCGGCCATGTAAAGCCACTCAAAATAAAGCTTGGTGTGGCAATGACCATTAGGATTTCGGTGGCTTTAAGCTGGTTCGGAATCAGGATACTGACCAAAATACCGATAAAGCAAACCGCGATCACAAAAATACCGGCTACAAAAGTAAGTGGTCCTAAATTATCGAAAAACGGAATACGGAACCATAGGGTAAACAACCAGTATAAAATCCATAAACCAAAACTCATAATCAGATACGGAACAATTTTTATCGTGATCAGTTTTACTAAAGACGGACATTTTTGTACCAATTCTTTAAACGTTCCGTTTTCATATTCCGATGCAAACGATAAGGCGAGTCCCAACAATAATACCTGTTGTAAAACCGTAGCCAAAACACCTGGCCATAAGAAATACATATAGTTGGTACTGCGGTTGTATTTTTTGATAAACGTGGTGCGGAATGGCTCGTATTGCGTCATCACGAGGCTTTCCGGAGTCCCTTGTTTGCGTAATGTTTCAATTTGTACACCGGCTTTCAGGGTGCCGAGGCAAACCTGTAAAGCGGTTGAGGCATAATTGGCCGTAAGTACGTTGGAAGTATTGACTATCGTGACGATTTCAGGATACTTTTTGGTCAGTACCATTTTTTCAAAACCTTTGGGGATTAATACCACACAGGTGGCTTCCTTGTCGATCGCAATTTGGGATAAATTCTTCTGATCATATAAGGTCGCGGCGATGTTCAGTACTTCGTTATCCTGAAACATCTGTATCGCCTTGGCGCTCATTTCACTGCGATCTTCGTCTACAACCACGATGGGTAAATCGGTTACTTTTCCTTTGCCGTATACATAACCCAGCAAGATACCATAGAGCAATGGTGCTCCGATAAATAATAAACGGAGGACTTTGTTCTGCCAGAAAAAGCGAAATTCTCTTTTTATCAGTGATCCGAAATTTTCCATAGGCTTATAGTGCTAAAGTGACGGTGGTTTTGGTAATCAGGTCTTTGGATGCATTGGTGTCGATAGGCGTGATTTTGATCTCAAACAAACTTTCCTGCATTTCATAATCCGGGTAGGCGGTTGCAATGTTTCCGTAGGCTCCCAATTGTTTGATCGTGGTCACTTTGCCTTTAAAATCCTGCTTTTTATACGGTACATAAACGGATAATTCCTGTCCTTTTTTGACTTTATCCAATTGGCTTTCCGGTAGTGTAAATCGGAAATACAACGAATTGTCAACATAACCGTTAAACAAGGTATAACCGGGTAATGCCAATTCACCTACACTCAATGTGATTGTCTCGATACTCATATCCTGTGGTGCGATGACATACCGCTCTTTATCGGCGGTTTCTACTTCTTTGAGTGCACCCAAAGCACGATCCTGTTGTCCTAGAGCCATGGTTTGTTGTTCGATTCGTGCCCCTTTTTTGGCATCGTCCAGTTCGGCTTGTACGGCTATATATTGGGATTGTGCGCCCTGGTATTTGGCAAAAGCTTCGTCATAGGTTTGTTGGGAAACCAGTGAGTCTTTTAGCATATTGCTCAATCTACGAATGGATTTTTGGGCAAAATCATATTGTTCTTTCAGGGCTTTTTGCTTAGCTTCCAATTGTTTGATCTGGTTATCTGTCGCGCCTTTAACGGCCATATTGTATTGCGCTTTAGCCGAAATAACGGCACCTTCGGCCTGACTTTTTTTAGCGTCAACTTCCGGGATATCCAGTATGGCCAACGTATCGCCTTTATGAACCAGGTCGCCTTCTTTGACAAATATTTTGACAAGCTTACCCGGAACTTTGCTCACAACGGCAATCTGTTCTTTTTCGACCTTCCCTTGTATCTTTTTGTCGTTTTCGGGCTTATTACATCCAATAAGTAAGGAAACTGAGGCTAGTAGCGTAAGTGTATGTTTCATAATGCTGGTTTTATTTGGATAAATAATTGGTAAGTTCGCCGGTTGCGATCACGGTTTCGATGGCCGACAGACGTTGTTCGATTAAAGTACTGACTTTATTTAATGAAGCTTTATACATATCGTTTTCGGCTTCCAGACGTTCGGAAATATTGATAAGCCCTTCTTTGTATTGTTTGATAGCCAGATTCAGGTTGTTTCGGGCTACTTTTTCCTGTTGATCGGCGATTTCCGTTTTCTGATTCAAAACGGTATAATTGGCATAATTGTTTTCCAATAACAATTGTAACTTTTCTTTGGTATCGTCAATTTGATTTTGAACCTGTTCGATGTTGATTTTCGCTTCGTGAACCTTGTGTTTTCGTTCGAAACCACTAAAAATTTCCCATTTTAAAGCCGCACCAATAATCCAGTTCTGACTAATGGTAAGTTCGTTCAAGCCTAAATTTAGCGGTTGACCGAATATCGGAAGCGGCGGTGTGGTCGCATTCGCATCAAATAAACTGGAATAGGTAACGCCTCCAAATGCGCCTAAAGTCGGTAGGAAGGTTCCTTTTTCTTTTTTCAGGGCATATTCATATGCCGATTTAAACGATTCGAGTGCTTTGATTTCCTGCTTGTTGTCAGCTGTCAGATTTTGACTGATCAAATACGGAGCCAGTTGGTACTGTACGTTTTTGATTTCTTCATTTGAATAACCGGTCAGGTAACTTATTTTTTTGAGTACGACTTTGCGTTTTCCTTCCATTTCGATTCTTTTGGACGAAAGTTCCAGTGTGGCCAGTTTTATTTTATCCCGATCATACGGGATAGCCAATCCTTGTTCAATAGCTTTTGTTACGCGTAAAGTCTCAGCATTTAAACGTTTCTCGCTGTCGTTGATCAGGCGTTCGACTTCGTCCAGAAGTGCCAGCTGATCAAAAGTGTTAATCACGTCTTTTACGATACCGTCTTTTTCCGATTCCGTTAAGTAGGCGGTTCCGATCGCTTTTTGTTCGATCGCTTTCGCACCGTTTGGAATCTGAAGTCCACTAAAGAGTACTGTTTTGGCCATAACACCGCCATGAAAAATATTTCCGTAGTTGTCAAAGGAAGTCTTACCATCCAATAACGGATAATTGGCAACCGTAACCGTAGGTAAATCGATGGTCATCCGGTTGTCGAAATATAGATACATCGCCGTAGCTTCTACCGTTGGGATGTATTTATTCCAGATACTCTTTTTTTGCAGATTTAGTTTTTCGATTTCCAGTTCTTTGTTTTTTACCGAACTGCTCTTTGCCAATGCTTTTTGTATCGCATCGTCCAGTGAAGCCGAAACCGCTATCTGCGAATAGCCTTCCGCCAGACAAAAGAGTGAAATCAAAGAGAGTAGTACGTGTTTTTTCATTTTATTTTTTTGTTTCCAGGTTATTATAAATCCGAATAAAAGTATCTCTTACCAATTGAATAACTTCCGGATCGATATCGCGTACGGCAGTAGAAACAGTCTGATCGACTACTTGCATCGCGCCTTCTTCCAGCGACCGACCTTGTTCGGTTAGGTAAATCAGGTTCAGACGGCGGTCTTTTTTGTCCGGACGGCGTTCGGCTAAGCCTTCTTTTTCCAAATGATCGATTAAACGGGTGATACTGGGTTTGTCGCGATAGGTTTCATCGGCCAGCACTTGTTGGGAACAACCGTCTTTTTTCCATAAAACGGCCAAAATTGACCATTGTTCTTTGGTTAAGTTGATGCCATTGGCTTTAAACTGGTTTAATAAAGCACGATTGAAGGCCGACGGAATGCGACCCGATAGTAAGTTATATAAATTCTCCGTAGTAAAAATGGTTTCCATAACAATGGTTGTTTAAACAACTACAAAAATAAGAACTCCAATGCAGATGACACTACTTTTGTTGAGATTAACAAATTTTTATCAGAAAGAGTTCCTTATAAATGTAAGAATTATTTTTGTAAATAACTGTATTCCAATATTAATTTTTGTTTATACTGTTAGCAGATTACAAAAAAAATATCCGTAGACAACAACGGGTATTGGTATAGTGTAACGATTTAACAAAAGAAAAATGTTTATTTTTTTAAGCGCAAACGATAGATATCGGTTTGGAGTTTTTCGGTATCATTGTCTTCACATAGTAAAAAGGAAATTTCCGCTTCAGAATCGGAATACAAGGTCAGCCCTTCAAATTTATGAGTGTTTGATATCGTTCGGGTAAAATCAATTTTCATTTTTTCGATATCAATTCGTCCGATTACACTTCCCAATACCGCTCCGTCGTTATAGGTCGAATTGGTGTCTTCGGCTGCGGCCAAAAAATAAAGTTTGTCCTGAACCAACGTCGCATCGGTAAAACCAGTACGCACCCCTTTGATTTTCGGTAGTTTTAATTCGCTGAAAATAATATTAAAATCATCCACTAGGTTTTTACCTTCTATCGTAAAAACAATATTTTTTCCGGTTGTACCATTACCCCGGTTAAAAAAGTACCAGCTTTTGCCGTTATACGCCACTCCTTCGATATTAAAATTTTCGGAACTAAGCCCGGAAAAGGTTTGCATGGCCGCATATAAGTCGGAAATATCAACCACCGACACAACTTTTTTGGTCTTTGCATTTACTTTTACCATTTTGTTTCGGTTTGCCGTAGATCCGGAGCCAAAAAGATATAAGGTATCAGCATACGAAGTAATCGCTTCAAAATCGGGTTTGATTTTTTTGGCGATGTTTTCAGCCGGGTTTTCCAATAACGGATGACGTTTTAGTTGTGCGGATTTGGTTTCGTATTCGTATAAATAGGAGCTGTTATCGCTGATTATATTCAAAACGGAAGGATCAAAAATAAGTCCGGAAGCCGATCCGACGCCTATAATTTGAAATAGTAATTCTAAGGTAAATCGATTCATGGTTATGCGCTTAATTAGTACTATAAAAGTCTGCATTATTTTTGAAAGTTGCGAAAAAAGCCGTGATAAATTAGCCGGAATGCCTCTAAATATTCTTATTTTTATAGAAACATCTAATTCACCAGACGTATGAAAACGATTAAGTGCGATGATTTTAGAGTGGACAGTAGCATTAAATTATCTGATTTACCGACTGCTTTAAATATAGATACTTCCGAAAAAAAGAAATCCAAAGCATTGGAAAAAACCAGAGAAAAACTGAGCAAACTTCAGGATAAAATGTATGCACACAATCGCTATGGCGTACTGATTTGTTTGCAGGGAATGGATACTGCCGGAAAAGACAGTCTGATTCGGGAAGTTTTTAAGGAATTTAATTCCCGTGGCGTGGTAGTGCATAGTTTTAAAACACCCAATTCGTCTGAACTGGAACACGATTATTTATGGCGGCATTATATGGCGTTACCGGAAAAAGGAAAGTTCTCGGTTTTTAATCGTACACAATACGAAAATGTACTGGTCACTCGTGTGCATCCGGAATATATATTGAATGAGAATTTACCCGGAATCGAATCGGTAGCCGATATTCCGGCCGATTTCTGGCAAAAGCGGTACGAGCAGATCAATAATTTTGAAAAGCATATTGCCCAAAATGGTACCATTGTTCTAAAGTTTTTTCTGCATTTGAGTAAGGAAGAACAGCGTCAACGCTTGTTACGACGTTTGGACAAAGAGGAGCACAACTGGAAATTTTCACCCGGGGATTTAAAAGAGCGGGCTAGATGGGACGAATACCAACAGTATTATGAAGAAGCTATTAATAATACATCCAAAAAACATGCGCCCTGGTATGTGGTTCCGGCTGATAATAAAGAGACGTGTCGTTATATCGTAGCGAAAACAATATTGGACGAGCTGGAAAAATATACGGACATTAAAGAACCGGAATTGGATCCGGAAATTAAAAAACATATCGCGGTATATCGCGAGGAATTACAAAAGGAATAAAAACAAAAAAAACGCCCGGAGGCGTTTTTTTATTTTACAGCTTCAAATTTTGCCAGTGGCGCCATTCGGGCTTTATTGAGTTGTAACGTTTTACCGTTGTGGTTGTAATTATCTACGGTGCGAAGTACTTCTAAAAAGGCGGTTTCGGTATCGAGATCCGGGCAGGCCATTAAGGTGCCCATTAATTGGGAAAGTTCGATACGGCTTCCTTCTTTAAGCGTATAGGTACCGCCAAAACCATTACAACCACTAAACCCCGAGATGCGATGATCTTTCGCGTCCAGTTGCAGGTAAACATCCTTACCCATTTGGGTTTTCGAAACCGGTTTGCCATTCAATTCGGTCAATTTCCATTTGGTTCCTTCCAGGGAAGCGGTTGCGGTTGTTTTTTTAGCAGTGTTACACCCTACAGATACTAAAGCCAGGGTTAGTAATGATAAAGTTACTTTTTTCATATTCGTTTAATTTTCTGGGACATTCATCTCTTTGTTTAAAACATATTTCTTTGCAAGTGTCCCGGTTATTTTTTTTCCTTCCATGTCCAGCATGGTCAACTGATTGGCACCTACCAAAAACTGACTTGGACCGTCTTTGATATTGTCCAGCTTGACCGTACTGCCATCATCACTCCAGTTGAAGGATCCTGTTACCTGGAGGATGTCGTTCCCTTTGCCCTGATATTTAGTTGTCATCACATACGTTTTATCCCGGTTAAGGGTAACGGTGGTTTCGATACCTTCACAATCGGCACAAGGGGTTACACCTTTATACGTTCCGTCCCAATCCAATACATTTTCACTACTTTTTGCCAGTGACGTGCTACTTTTTTCAGTGTTTGCTCCGTCGCTATCGGCTTTGTTTTCTTTTTTACACGAGGTCATCGCAAAAGCGATACAAGCTACGGCTAGAATTACTTTTTTCATAAGAAGTGATTTATAAGTTGTTGATTATCCAGAGAATTCACTTATAAAGGTAGTGATATTTTACTAACATTTTTGGAATTAATGCTAAAAAAACATAACCATTTTCCTGTTATAATTTAAAGCCGTAGGCCAGGCGGAGCGACAGCTGTCCGGTATTAAAATGGTTGTAATCTTCATAGCGCAGGCTAATGTCGATGTTTTTGGTTGCAATACCAATTCCGGGTGCCCAAAGGAAGGAAGTGCCCATACCGTCTTTGACACCAATACCGGCACCGACTTCACCCAAAACATAAATCTGGTTTCCTAAAAAGGATTTAAAACCCAGTTTGGCCGGAATAAAACCTCCATCTGCATCCTTGCTGAACAAATGGGTATATCCTGTTGTGGCGGCCAACGATGTTTTTTGCGTTAAATCGTATTGCAATCGCGCATCTGCTCCTAAACTGAAGTCGTACGAACTGTTTATCGGAATCCCTCCGTTTAGTCCGAACCCTACACGCCATCCTTTTTCATATCCCTGACTTTGGGCCTGGGAATCTGTCGAGAAGAATAGTGCTGAAGCTATCGCAGTCAGTCCTAAAAGCTTTTTAACATTTTTCATATTTAATACGTTTTATGTTTAACAATATGGATTTTAACAACAATCAGGCCATTTTGTTATTTTTTAAAACTTAATTTTATGTTAATTTAATATAAAATATCGTATTAAAACAGTGTAAAATATTGATTTTTAATATTTTGTATGCTTTTTTGGGCTGGACTGAAAATTACTATTTTTAATGATACTATGGCGTGGCAAGTTCTTACCTTTGCCGGAAAATGGAGTAAAATGAGATTGTCGGTATACACAAAAGAGTTTGGTTATAACCTGCGATTGGCCTACCCGATTATTTTAGGAATGTTGGGGCATACCCTGGTGGCTATCGTGGATAATATTATGGTAGGAAAACTTGGGCCAACCGAATTGGCGGCTGTTTCCCTGGGGAATAGTTTTGTATTTATTGCCATGTCGCTGGGCGTTGGGTTTTCTACGGCCATAACGCCATTGATCGCGGAAGCCGATGGTGAAAAAAGCCTCGAAAAGGGGAGAAGTGTTTTCCATCACGGACTGGTATTGTGTACGATATTGGGAATTTCATTGTTTACGCTGATCTATTTTTCAAAACCGATCATCCGTTTTATGGGACAACCGGAAGAAGTGGTGGAAATGGCAAGACCGTTTCTGGATATTGTCGCTTTTTCGTTGATTCCGCTTATTATTTTTCAGGGGTATAAACAGTTTGCCGATGGAAAGTCGGAAACCAAATATGCCATGTGGGCTACGGTGATTTGTAATGTAGTTCACCTGATCATTAATTATTTTCTGATCTATGGAATCTGGATTTTCCCCAAAATGGGAATTGTCGGAGCGGCTATCGGTACCGTATCGTCCCGTTTTGTAATGCTGATCTATATGCATTATGCCTTAAAAACGAAAGAAAAGTTTAAACCGTATTTTGAAGGATTCAGTTTAGCATCGATCAAAAAATCGATGAGTAAAAAAATTATTGCCTTGGGATTACCGTCTTCGATGCAGATGTTTTTCGAAGTGGCGTTGTTTACCGGAGCCGTATGGCTTTCCGGCCGATTGGGAACAACCAGTCAGGCGGCCAATCAGATCGCGTTGAGTATGGCTTCGTTTACCTTTATGTTTGCTTCGGGATTAAGTGTGGCCGGAATGGTGCGCGTTGGAAATTACAAAGGAATGCAGGATTATAAAAAATTGCAGGTAGTGGCGCGTTCCATTTTCCTGTTGGCAATTATCATTGAGACGATTTTTGCTTTATTGTTTGTAGGTTTACATCAGATATTACCAGCACTTTTTGTCAATGCGAACAGTGCCGCCCATATAGCCGATACCGCTGAAGTAATCCATATTGCTTCCCGTTTACTAATTGTAGCGGCAGTTTTCCAGATTTCGGATGGTGTACAGGTCGCGGTTTTAGGAGCTTTACGTGGCATTCAGGATGTGAAAATCCCGATGTATATTACTTTTGTTGCGTATTGGGTAATCGGATTTCCAATTTCGATTTATCTGGGCTTGTATACCAAATTGGGAGGCGAAGGAATCTGGATCGGATTATTAGCCGGATTAACCACCGCAGCAATATTTTTGTATATTCGCTTTAGCCGTCTGACGCGAAAATTGCTTCTGGATGATGCTAAAGCAGTTACCAAAATTATAAATTAAGAGAATTAAATAAGAACCATATGGAATTACCAAAATTTGTACTGGCCGATAACACCGATTTTCCGGATGATATTTTTATTATCCACCTGGAATACCCTCGTTTTTTGATCAACCTTAAAGATGACTCGATTGAGTTTTTGGAAGAACTGGACGATGAGGATGAGGAAGATATGGAGGCCGAAATGGAAAAATTAATCCAGCTTGCCGGTGAGTTTTACGACCGTGAGATGGAGCGTTACGAAGAGTAAGCCTATTTAAAATAGTTGTCAAGTAATAATTTAGCGGCTGCAAACGGTGATATTTCATTGTTTTGCACCGCTTTTTTGTTTTCCTCCAGTAAGATCTGAATGTCAGGATGGTTATAGAAGTTCTGTTTTAACTGTTCGTTTATCGTTTCCAGTAACCAATATTGGTTTTGTTCTTTTCGTTTCTGATGAAAATAGCCGTTTTCACGGGTGAGTGTAAAGTATTCTTCAATAGTGTTCCAAACGTCCGGAATACCTTCCTGCGTTAAAGCACTACAGGTGGTTACTTTTGGTGACCAACCGGAGTTTTTCATCGGAAATAAATGTAAGGCCCGGTTGTATTCGGTTTTCGCCAGTCGGGCGCGTTTGATATTGTCGCCGTCCGCTTTGTTGATCACAATCGCATCGGCCATTTCCATAATCCCGCGTTTGATCCCTTGTAGTTCGTCTCCGGCTCCGGCCAGATTTAACAACAGAAAGAAATCGACCATACTGTGTACCGCCGTTTCACTCTGACCTACGCCAACGGTTTCGATTAGGATGGTGTCAAATCCGCAGGCTTCGCAAAGAATGATTGTTTCACGGGTTTTACGCGCTACACCGCCAAGGCTTTCTCCTGATGCCGATGGTCGGATATAGGCATTTTCGTCTTTTACCAATTCTTCCATTCGGGTTTTATCACCCAAAATACTACCATGAGAAATTGAACTACTCGGGTCGACAGCCAATACGGCCACTTTCTTACCCAATCCGGTCAGGTATTTTCCAAAAGCTTCGATAAAGGTGCTTTTTCCAACTCCGGGTACACCGGTTATCCCAACGCGTACCGATTTATTGGCATACGGTAAACAGGCTTTGATAATTTCATTGGCTTTTTCTAAATGGGTGGTACTCGTGCTTTCAATTAAAGTGATGGCGCGACTCAATGCAATTTTATCTCCGCTCAAAATCCCGGCAATCAGTTGTTCCGATGTCGGTTGTTGGCGGCGGTATTGCCGGATCTGGGCTACTGAGGCAGAACTGACAATTTCCGGTTGTTCAATACCGTCTTTTTCGTGTAAAGCCGTTGGATGCGATTTCTTGTTTGCCACTGGGATAATTTTGAACTGTAAAATTAAAGAAAAAGTGCACAATATTCAATTCGACTTGAAGATTGTGCACCCTGGGTTATATTAGATGGAAATTAGTAAGCGGCTGTAAAACGTACCTGGTGGTGTTTTGGGTTTTCGGTTTCATCGGCAATAACTACGGCCAAATCCTGAACCGATAAGATACTACGCTGATTGTCATCAAATACCGGGTTGTCCAAACCTAAACGATAGTTACCGGTTCTTCCGGTGGTAATGCCCGGATGCATTTCGAATGCCGGACTAAAGAAAGCCCAATCCAATTCTTTTTCGTCTTTTAGAAAGTTTAGATAATCGCGTGCGGCAGTAGCCCCGGCATGGTATTCTTTTGGAAAATCCGGTGTGTCTACAGCTTGTAATCCAGGAGCAACAAATAAACTTCCGGCGCCGCCAATTACGATATAGCGTTTTACGCCCGATTCTTTTACGGCTTCCTGAATGGCTTTGGAACCGTTGATAAAATCATCGTAAATATTCGGGTTGGTCCATCCGGAATTATAAGCACTGATCACAACATCATGACCGGTTAATACTGTAGCGAGTTCCGAAACGTTAAATATGTCGGCTTTTACCCAGTTTACATTGGTATGAGTTGTTGTTTTCGGATTTCGGGCAATGGCGGTAACCTGATGGTTGCGGTTGCTGATTTCGTCTAAAAGGGTAGAACCTACAAATCCTGTGGCTCCGATAATGGCTACTTTCATGTTTTTATATATAATAAAATTTGTTACAGTTTTGGGTAAAAAAATATCAGAACTGCTCACTGAATTCTTCCAGCGAGATGGACTTCAATTTATTGACAATCGCTATGTTGATGTCGTCATATAAAGCAGTCAGATTACTATTGATTTGTTTGCCAACCGGACATTCCGGGTTCGGATCGTTTTTCGAAAAACCAAAGCTCATCTTTTCGAAAGTCATGTTAAATATTGCTTCCATAGAGATCATAGATGCTGGCTTGATCAGTTTCGTTCCGCCATTTTTTCCCTCTTTGCTTGCTACCAGATGGTGTTTTTTAAGGTTGGCAATTTCTTTGCGAACGAGTACCGGATGAATGTTCAGGCTGCCGGCGATATAGTCCGAAGCCATGTATTCGTCTGGGAATTTTGCTAAGAGCGTTAGTATATGTGTGGTGATGGCAAACTTACCGGTAATCATAACTGTAATAAAATGTATTACAAATTTATATCGCTTCTTTGGAATAAAAAATATTTTGGCTTTTTTTTAAGAAAAATTATTGGCGCGGATTGTCGAAATTTGCACCTTGATACTGCGAATATAATGACGTTTAAACAAAAATATACCCTCCTTTTTATCCTCGCAGGTTTATCGGCTCTGGCTCCTTTCAGCATCGATATGTACCTGCCCGCATTTCCGGCCATAGCGAAAGGACTGCATACGGATATCCCACAGGTTACCCTGTCGCTTACCAGTTATTTTATTGGAATTAGCATCGGCCAGCTTTTCTACGGACCGATTATTGATAAATTCGGACGAAAGAAACCTTTATTACTGGGGTTGTTATTGTTTATCGTGGCTTCGATCGGTTGTGCATTTTCCCCTTCGATTTACTGGTTGATCACTATGCGGGTTGTTCTGGCACTAGGTGGATGCGTCGGTATGGTTGTGAGTAGGGCCGTAGTACGCGATTTGTTTCCGGTTTCGGAGATTGCTAAAATATTTTCTATTCTGATGTTAATCGTAGGTGTGGCTCCGATTCTGGCGCCCTCTATCGGTGGTTGGGTGGTATCGGTTTCCGACTGGCGGTCTATTTTTTATGTGCTGGCGATAATCGGATTGTTGTTGACCCTGGCGGTGTATTTTTATCTGCCGGAGAGTATAAAAGAAAGGACTACGGAACCACTTAATTTTAACAACAGTATCCGTGACTATAAAGCTGTGTTTTTCGAAAAGACCTTTTTATTCTACGCTTTTGCCGGTAGTGCGGCCATGGCGGGGATGTTTGCCTATATCAGCGGATCACCGTTTGCGTTTATGAAGTATTTCGGATTAACAGAAGCGCAGTATGGCTGGGTTTTCGGAATCAATGCGATGGGTTTTATCGCTGGGAGCCAGTTAAACCGTTTACTGTTAAACCGATTAACGTCGTTGCAAATTGTTACGCTGTCCGGAGGAACCTTATTTATTGTGGCTTTGTCGTTGATCACATTATTACAACTGCAATTGTTTACACCCGTAATCCTGATTCTGCACTTGTTTACCTTCCTGTTTTGCCTCGGAATATTAGTACCGAACAGTACGGCAATGGCCTTGGCACCGTTTTCTGAAAATGCAGGTAGTGCTTCGGCATTAATTGGATTTTTGCAGATGGTTTGCGGGGCGATTTTATCGGCAATTGTAAGTGCATTACACGATGAAACCTTGTTTCCAATGGTGGGCGGAATGGCTACTGCCGGGATAGTGGCTTTTGTCATTATTCTGCGTTTGAATAGCAATACTAAAAAAGGAAAAATTAACCCGGCGCCCATACCGGTACCGGTTGCTACTAAAAAGTTATAGAATACCATGAAAACCAATGAAATTGCTTTAGAAGCAAACCAATCGCAGGAACTGCTGCAAAAAACAGCCTATTCAATCTTATTTTCGATCAGTTTTGCGCATTTATTAAACGATTTATTGCAGGCGGTTATTCCGGCTGTTTATCCGATATTAAAAGATGATTTTCAGTTGTCCTTTACACAGATCGGATTGATCACTTTTTCGTATCAGATGGCGGCTTCCATTTTACAACCGTTTGTTGGATTTTATACCGATAAACATCCGAAACCCTTTTCGCAATTATACGGAATGTTGTTTACGTCTGTCGGGATTATTGCCCTTTCATATGCAACCAGTTTTTATATGATCTTGTTAGCTGTGATTTTGGTTGGAATCGGATCGTCCATTTTTCATCCGGAATCGTCCCGGGTTTCGTATCTGGCTTCGGGCGGCAAAAGAGGATTGGCACAATCGATTTTCCAGATCGGTGGAAATGCCGGAACAGCAATAGGACCTTTATTGGTCGCATTATTTGTAGTGCCCAACTCGCAACAGTATATTTTGTGGTTCCTGATTTTTGCAATCATAGCGATGATGGTATTGAGTAGAATTGCATTTTGGTATCGCGATCACCTGAGCCTGCGAAAATCAAAAAAGACAGAACCGGAAATCCTCCATAATCTTTCAAAAGGAAAAGTAAATCTTTCGATCGCGATCCTGTTGTTGCTGATCTTTTCAAAGTTTTTCTATACAGCGAGTATGTCAAGTTATTTTACATTTTACCTGATGGACAAATTCCACGTATCGGTTCAGGATGCACAGTTTCACTTGTTTTTGTTCCTGATGTCGGTGGCGGCCGGAACACTTTTAGGCGGACCGTTAGGGGATAAGTTCGGACGTAAATATGTGATCTGGTTTTCGGTTTTAGGTGTGGCGCCTTTTACGTTGTTGTTGCCTTTTGCCGATTTATTCTGGACCGGTGCATTATCGATGATTATTGGTGTGATCCTATCGTCGGCTTTCCCGGCAATCTTAGTATATGCACAGGAATTATTGCCTAAAAAATTGGGAATGGTTTCCGGATTATTCTATGGTTTTGCCTTTGGAATGGGCGGTTTGGGATCGGCGTTATTGGGTTATCTGGCCGATCATACGAGTATCACGTTTGTGTATCATATTTGCGCTTTTCTGCCTTTGATCGGACTTATTGCGTATTTCCTTCCGAATATTAAGAAGAAATAGTACTTTCACTTAAAATTTAGCGATATGAATCCGGAAATTATAGCAAAGCTTCAGGGAATTGTAGGTGTTTCTTATGTTTTTACCGACGAAGAAACCCGAAATAGTTATGGACATGATGAAACGGAAGATCTGGTATTTCCACCTCAGGTGGTGGTAAAACCGGCTTCGGCTGCTGAAATTTCGGCTATAGTTATTTTGGCAAATGAATATACAATTCCGGTGGTTCCTATTGGTGGGCGTACAGGTTTAAGTGGTGGTGCTTTAAGTATCCATGGTGGCATTGCACTTTCAACCGAACGACTGAACCGGATTTTGGAAATTGATGAAAAAAATCTACAGGTAATCACCGAACCGGCTGTTATTACGCAGATTTTACAGGATACGGTACTGGAAAAAGGTTTGTTTTATCCGGTCGATCCAAGTAGTCGCGGCAGTTGTTTTATCGGTGGAAATGTTGCCGAAAATGCCGGTGGCGCCCGTGCTGTAAAATATGGAGTGACCCAAGATTATGTTCTGAATCTGGAAGTGGTGTTGCCTACCGGTGAGATTATCTGGACGGGAGCGAATACACTGAAAAATTCTACGGGATATAACCTGACACAATTGTTGGTTGGGAGCGAAGGCACGTTGGGAATCATTACCAAAATTGTATTGAAATTACTACCGAAAAACCATCATAATGTATTGATGTTGGTACCGTTTTTTAAAGCGGGTGAAGCCTGCGAAGCGGTATCGGCAATTTTCCGCGCGGGAATTGTACCGAGTGCACTCGAATTTATGGAACGCGATGCAATCGACTGGACGTTACGATTTATCGATGGCATCAATGTCCCGGTAAAAGAAACGATCGAAGCGCATTTACTAATTGAAGTCGATGGAAATTATCCGGATATTTTGTTTGCTGAAGCCGAAAAAATCATGCAGGTATTGGAATCGTTTGAAATTGATGAAATCCTTTTTGCCGATTCCGATGATCAGAAAAATGCATTGTGGAAAATGAGAAGGGGCGTAGCCGAAGCGGTAAAAGCGAATTCGGTTTACAAAGAAGAAGATACCGTTGTACCGCGTTATGAATTACCACGACTTTTGGAGGGAATCAAAATAATTGGAGCGAAATATGGTTTTCAGTCGGTTTGTTATGGTCATGCCGGTGATGGTAATTTACATGTGAATATCATCAAAGGCGCTATGACGGACGAAAACTGGAAAACGGAAGTGCCAAAAGGAATCCGTGAAATTTTTGAGCTAACAGTTGCTTTAAAAGGAACACTTTCCGGAGAACACGGCATTGGTTACGTACAGAAAAACTATATGGATATTGCTTTTAGCGACAAACAGCTGCTGCTGATGAAAGGTATTAAAGCTCTATTTGATCCGAACAACATTCTTAATCCAGGGAAAATATTTCCGGACACACTATAATAACAAAGCTGTCTTATTTAAGACAGCTTTGTTATTTTTATGGATCACACCTGACAAACTTTAAAAACCTGTCAGGTGTGAAAACGGATACTCTATAAAATCCCCTTTTTTATTTTTTAATGATTTTTCTTTTAATCTGTGTGCCATCCGTATTATAGATGCTGACATAATAAATACCTCCGGGATAGTTTGTCAGATCGAATGTGGCTGAGGACGTTTTTAAGATAGATCGCCCATATTGATCCAGTATTTGAATTTCGGAAATAGAATCGTTAGGAGTGATGGTAAACACACCGTCGGAAGGATTCGGATAGAGGTTTATTGTTTTTTGATTTTGAAAGCCATCTTCTATGGATAATTGCTTTGTGACTGTAAATGTACCTAGTGACCACCATTTATAATTTTCTGACTTTGAACCTTTTACTAATAGTATTTTGTAATTACCTTCTGTGTTAATAGAGTGTGTAAAAACACCTCCTTTATAAATATAGTTGGTTGATTTGATGCTATTTTTCTTATCCGAAAAATCAGAGTCAGTATAGGTTTCTTTGGATGGCATAATTATAAACCAAAAGTGAGCTTTTTTTGCCTGGGAAGGAAAACCTTTATAATATAAATTGATACTGGTGTCGGTTTGAATTGATTTTTCAACAGGCTCATAATTGATTTTACCATCCTCATAGTTGATATATATTTTTACTTGTGCTGTTGACGAATAGCCGATTAAAAGATAAAATAAGAATAAAAATTGTTTCATATGATTGAAATGAGAATTGTATTATAAATTTAATGTATAAGATCATACTGTGATTTTTAGATTCTTTTTTGTCTGTTTGTTTAGATGATTTGGCTTATCTTTATAAAAAAGGCTGCTTTGATCATCAAAGCAGCCTTTTTAGTTTACACATCAGACAGGTTTTTAACGTTTATCAGGTGTGAAAAGATTGGAAATTTAAGCTTCTTTTGGCAATACCTTATTGGCCAGTTTTCCGATGCTTAAACCTTGTACGACAATCGAAAATACCACCACAAAATAGGTAATCGCAAGTATCATTTGTTTGTGCGGCCCTTCTTCGATTGATAAGGCTAAAGCAATTGAAACACCACCACGTAAACCGCCCCAAACGAGGATTTTAATCGTTCCGCGGTTGAATTTTTCTTTAAAAGGAATCACCAGTGTCGGAATCCAGATGGAAAGGAAACGGGAGAATAATACCAACAGTATACACATTAAACCGATTTGCCAGTAGCCCAAAATATCCGGAATCAAAAGCAATTCAAATCCGATAAACAGGAACAGAATGGCGTTCATAATTTCATCGATCAGTTCCCAGAATTTGTTCAGATAATCTTTGGTAATGGGAGACATGGCGGTTTTTTTACCATAGTTTCCAATGATTAGACCGGCAGCCACCATCGTTAACGGACCGGAAATATGCATCGCATGAGCGATCAGATAACCACCCATAACAACGGATAATGTAATTAAAACGGACACTTTATAATCATCGATTTTACGCATCGCTTTCGACGCGGTAATACCCAGTGCCATTCCTAACAGGAATCCGCCCAGCGCTTCTTTGATGATCAACCAGGAAATATGGCTAAAGGATAAATCGATGTTGCGACCTTGCGCCAATTGCAGGATTACGGCAAAAACCACTACTGCTACACCATCGTTAAACAACGATTCACCGGCAACTTTGGTTTCTAGCGATTTGGGTACATTGGCATTTTTCAGGATTCCCAATACGGCAATCGGATCGGTTGGTGAGATAAGTGCTCCGAATAGTAAACAGTAAATAAACGGAACTTGTAGTGATAATAAGGGTAAGATATTATAAAGTAATACACCGACGATCAGAGTGGATAAAATAACGCTTAATGTCGAAAAGACGATAATGGGCCAGCGTTGTTCTTTCAGATCCAACATGTTAATATGGATCGCTCCGGCAAAAAGCAGGAAGTTTAACATGGCACCCATCAGGACTTCGGTAAAGTCAAATTCGGCGATGAGTTTGGAAAACCGGGTTAGGGTATCCGGAAAAATGTGCCCGAAAACAACCAGAATAATCGAAGTGATCATTGCGATGATCATTACTCCAATAGTCGAGGGAAGTTTTAAGAAACGAAGGTTTAAATAGGCGAAAAATGAGGCTAAAACGAGTAAAATAGAAAAAGAATAGTATAACTCCATACTAATAATTTAAAGGATTAGAAATAATTTTTATATCGGAAAAAAAGATAAGAAAAAAATAGAAAAAAGATGTTAAGCCTATTATAAAAATAAAAATCCCCCTGTAAAACAGAGGGATTTCTTAATATTTGTGAGGATTATGTTATTCGTTAACGATAACCCATTCGCCTGATGCTAATAATGCTTCGGCTTTTTTAAATTTCATGGTTTCGGATTTACCGGACATTACGTGTTTGATCGTCACGTTGTCGTTACGGTTAATCTTCGGAGCATCGCGTACGATTGTTTCCGTTACCGGTTGCTGTTGTGCTTGTTGTTGCATCGCAGCCTGGTGGTTACGCTCGGCAATTTCTTCCGAGTTTAGAACCTCTTCTTTTGAAATGGTGTATTCTTCCTGTTGTACCGGAACTTCTTCTGCTTCGTGAATGTTGTTCGGGTTTTGTGAGGGAAGATCTCCTTTAAATAAGAACGAAATCACTTCTTTATTTACGTTGTCCAACATGTTTTTAAACAGGTTGAAGGCTTCGAATTTATAGATAAGCAACGGATCTTTTTGTTCGTGTACGGCTAACTGAACGGATTGTTTTAATTCGTCCATTTTACGTAAGTGTTTTTTCCAGGCTTCATCTACGATTGCCAGCGTAATGTTCTTTTCGAAATCAGCCAGTAAAGATTTTCCTTCTGTTTCGTAGGCTTTTTGTAAGTCGGTGAAAACATTTAACGATTTGATACCGTCTGTAAACGGAACCACGATACGTTCAAATTGTCCGTTGTTGTTTTCGAATACGTTTTTAATTACCGGGAAAGCTTCTTTGGCACTTCTTTCGGATTTTTCCGTGTAGTGTTGTAATACGGCTTTGTATAATTTTCCAACCAATTCGCGATCGGATAAACGAGCGAAATCACTTTCTGAAATCGCACCACTGATAGCGAAATAACGGATCAACTCAAATTCGAAGTTTTTAAAATCTCCGGATGGTTTGTTGTGTTCCACTACCAATTCGCAAACGTCGTACATCATATTGGCTAAATCCACTTTTAGACGTTCTCCGTGTAGTGCGTGTTTTCTACGTTTGTAAACTACCTCACGTTGTGCGTTCATTACGTCGTCATATTCTAACAAACGTTTACGAACACCGAAGTTGTTTTCTTCTACTTTTTTCTGTGCTCTTTCGATCGATTTGGTCATCATCGAGTGTTGGATCACTTCGCCTTCTTTTAGTCCCATACGGTCCATAATTTTGGCTACTCGTTCCGATCCGAACAAACGCATCAGGTTGTCTTCCAATGATACATAGAACTGGGAACTTCCCGGATCTCCCTGACGTCCGGCACGACCTCTTAACTGACGGTCAACACGACGGGAATCGTGACGCTCGGTACCGATGATCGCTAAACCTCCGGCAGCTTTTACTTCGTCTGTTAATTTAATGTCGGTTCCACGACCGGCCATGTTGGTTGCGATGGTTACCACGCCCGGTTTACCGGCTTCGGCAACGATTTGTGCTTCCTGTTTGTGTAATTTCGCATTCAATACGTTGTGATTTACACCACGCATTTTCAACATTCGGCTTAATAATTCGGAGATTTCTACCGATGTTGTACCGATTAATACCGGTCTTCCGGATTCGGATAACTGAACAACATCTTCGATCACGGCGTTGAATTTCTCACGAACCGTTCTGTAGATTAAATCTTCTTTATCTTTTCGGGCAATTCCTCTGTTGGTTGGAATTTCCACTACGTCCAATTTGTAAATTTCCCAGAACTCACCGGCTTCAGTTACCGCTGTACCGGTCATACCCGATAATTTGCTGTACATTCTGAAGTAGTTTTGTAAGGTAATCGTAGCAAACGTTTGTGTAGCGGCTTCGATTTTTACGTTTTCTTTGGCTTCGATCGCCTGATGTAAACCGTCGGAATAACGACGTCCGTCCATGATACGACCGGTTTGCTCGTCGACGATAAGGATTTTGTTATCCATGATAACGTACTCCGTATCTTTTTCGAATAACGTATAGGCTTTTAAAAGCTGTGTTAAGGTGTGAATACGCTCGCTTTTTACTCCGAAGTCCTGGAATAGTCTTTCTTTGGCTTCAGCTTCGTCTTCTTTTGAAAGGTGTTGCTTTTCGATTGCAGCGATTTCCGTTCCGATATCCGGTAAGATAAAGAACGTATCATCCGTATCTTTTGATAGGAATTTGATACCGTTATCGGTCAATTCCACCTGGTTGTTTTTTTCTTCGATTACAAAGTATAACGCTTCGTCCACTTTTGGCATCTCACGGTTGTTGTCGGCCATATAGTGGTTTTCCGTTTTCTGAAGAATTTGTTTTACGCCTTCTTCACTCAGGAATTTGATTAATGCTTTGTTTTTAGGTAGGGCACGGTGTGCACGTAATAACTGGAATCCTCCGTCTTTGGTGTTTCCTTCTTTTAACAAACGTTTCGCTTCGGTCAGGAATCCGTTTGCCAATTGGCGCTGAAGATTGTATAGGTTTTCTACTTTTGGTTTTAATTCGTTGAATTCGTGACGGTCACCTTGTGGAACCGGACCGGAAATGATCAATGGCGTACGGGCGTCATCCACTAAAACGGAATCCACCTCATCGACAATCGCATAATTGTGTTTGCGTTGTACCAATTCTGCCGGCGAATGTGCCATGTTATCTCTCAGGTAGTCAAAACCGAATTCGTTATTCGTACCGTAGGTAATATCGGCTTCGTATGCCTTTCTACGGCCTTCTGTATTGGGCTGGTGATTGTCGATACAGTCAACCGTTAATCCGTGGAATTCGAATAAAGGTGCTTTCCACGAGCTATCACGTTTGGCAAGGTAATCATTCACAGTTACCAGGTGTACCCCGTTTCCGGTTAATGCATTTAAATAAATTGGTAAGGTTGCTACTAACGTTTTACCTTCACCCGTTTGCATTTCGGCAATTTTACCCTGGTGTAATACCACACCACCAATCAACTGTACGTCGTAGTGGATCATATCCCAGGTAATTTCTTTTCCGGCAGCATTCCAGGAATTGGCCCAAACGGAATTATCGCCTTCAATTACGATATACGGTTTGGTAGCCGATAACTCGCGGTCTTTTGGAGTAGCGGTTACCGTGATATGCGTGTTTTCTTTAAAACGACGGGCGGTTTCTTTTACAACAGCAAAGGCTTCCGGTAGAATGTCCAATAAGGCTTTCTCAGTAAGGTCGTAAGCTTCTTTTTCTATAGCATCAATCGAAGCGTATAGATCTTCTCTTTTATCAATATCTTCCGTTTGTTCAACTTCCTGTTTTAAAGCCTCAATTATCGCGTCTTTTTCAGCGCGGGCTTTTTTGATGATGTCTTTAAAATAGACTGTTTTCTCCCGTAACTCATCATTTGATAATGCCGATAGTGGCCCTTCATATGACTTGATTTTATTGATAAGGGGTTGGATTGCTTTTACGTCTTTTTGAGACTTGTCTCCTACAAAAGCTTTTAATATGCTGTTTATGAAACTCATAATTTTTAGTTTTCTAATAAAAGTGTGCAAATTTAAGCAAAAAAAAAGCCTCATAAGGAGACTTTTCATTGCTTTTTATTTTTTAGTATTCATCCTCGTTCCAAAGATAATCTTCGTCGGTTGGATAATCGGGCCAAATCTCTTCCATGGATTCATAAATCTCTCCTTCGTCTTCTATCGATTGCAGGTTTTCAACCACTTCCAATGGCGCACCAGTTCTAATAGCGTAGTCGATAAGTTCGTCTTTTGTGGCTGGCCACGGCGCATCGCTCAAATAGGATGCTAATTCTAATGTCCAATACATCTTGTTATCGATTTATAGTTTTATGCAAAAATAAATTTTCTACTGAAATAGTCAAGTAAAATTTTGTTTATTTTAAAAAAAATAAGAACGTATGTCTGAAATCCGGTCAAATAAGCTGTTTTTACCGGATTTCCGGAGCTATTCGCTGGTCCAATTCCAAACGACCAATTTACGATTTCCGTGGAATCCACTTTACTTCATCGGCTTGCAGGTCAAATGACAACTTTCGTGCCAAGACAAAAAGGTAGTCAGAAAGTCGGTTTAAATAGGTTAAAACCAATGGGTCGACAGGTTCCAGTTCATGTAAATGTGTCGCTAAACGCTCGGCACGACGACAAACACAGCGTGCAATATGACAATATGACACGGTGGTATGACCTCCGGGCAATACGAAATGTGTCATTGGCGGTAAGCTTGTATCCATCTGGTCGATCTCATTTTCGAGATAGGAAATGTCTTCCGGCGAAATACGATTGATGTTTAGTCGTTGCTGACCGTTTTTTAAAACTTCTTTCTCCGGGGGTGTGGCCAGGATAGCGCCCAATGTAAACAGCCGATCCTGCACTTCAATTAATACATTTTTATAGAGCGTATTCATTTCCTGATCGCGGATTAGTCCGATATGAGAATTTAATTCGTCTACGGTTCCGTAGCTTTCAATACGGATATGGTGTTTCGGGACGCGGGTTCCCCCAAAAAGGGCAGTGGTTCCTTTGTCGCCGGTTTTGGTATATACTTTCATAATACTGCAATTATTTGCTCACGGTTGTGAAACAGGGTTGGGGTTATTTGTTTTTATTGTCGCTTTCGATAACACCATCGCGCAAACGGATGATACGGTGGGCGTGTTCGGCGATATCTTCTTCGTGCGTTACCAGAATAACGGTATTTCCATTGGCATGGATCTCGTTAAAAAGATTCATAATTTCTATGGAAGTCTTACTGTCGAGGTTACCGGTTGGTTCATCGGCAAGAATAATTGAAGGACGGTTAACCAGGGCGCGCGCTACGGCTACACGCTGGCGTTGCCCACCCGATAATTGGTTGGGTTTGTGATCCATACGATCACCAAGACCTACCTGGTTGAGTACTTCGGTGGCCCGTTCGATACGGTCACTTTTGGAATAACCGGCATAGACCATTGGAAGGGCAACATTGTCTAATGCGGTGGTACGCGGTAACAAGTTAAACGTCTGGAAAACGAATCCGATTTCTTTATTTCGGATTCCGGCCAGTTCGTCGTCGTCCATTTTGCTAACGTCTTTTCCGTTTAGGATATATTCGCCGGCAGTAGGGGTGTCTAAACATCCTAAAATATTCATCAGGGTGGATTTTCCGGAACCGGATGGTCCCATTAAGGCTACATATTCTCCTTTGTTGATCGTTAAATCGATTCCTTTTAATACATATACGGTTTCGTTACCCAAAGGAAAGTCTCTCGTAATTTCTTTAATTTCTATAATTGGTTTAGTCATTGCCTTTATATCGATGGTTGATTTTCGCTTTTAAAAATACTAAAAAGGTTTTTTTAATACCCTATAAGTGCACTAAACTTTAGAAATGTTACAGGAAATGATCAAACGCGTATGATGAAATGTTCTTTTTCCTGTTCGCGTCGGAAAAAAACAAATCCCCATTGAAAGGTGTCGATCGTAACGGTTACCTGCGGATGTGCTTTGATTTTTTGCCAGGCTGCTTCCATATCGGCCGACCAATGGATGTCGTCGAAGATCCAAAGCGTGTCATTGCTTATCGTGGGAAGTAAGGTGTCGAAATATCGCAGTGTGGCTTCTTTTTGATGGTTGCCGTCAAAATAAATCAGATCGTAGGTTGTATTTGGAGTACTATCGAGATAGACTTGAAATTCCGAAACAACCGAAGTGATGTTGTTGTAACTGAATGTAGCCAAGTTTTCTCGGGCGATACGCGCCGTTTCCGGACAACCTTCAATTGTTGTAATCCTTGCTTTGGCGTTTCCTGAAGCCAGCGAAGCGGTGGCCAATCCGAGCGAGGTACCGATCTCTAATATGTTTTCCGGTTGAAAATAACGGACTAACCGGAACAACAAACGGGCTCTTTTTTTTGAAATCCCGGCATTTTTGGCAATACGGGCAACGGATCGGTTGTCGGATTTAAATACCCGCGATCCGGCTCCGAAATCGGTTACCGAAATCGTGGTGGTATTGTGTAAAAGCGCTTTTCTGTAATTCCCTAATGTGGCGTATTCCGGTTTCTTTTTTTTATCGTAAAAACATTTGGTAACCAGACGAAACACAAAAGGCGAATGTACACCATGCTGGTTTTTGGAATGCCAAAGGAATTTGAGGTAGGCGGTTATTGGATATGTGATCATGGATTTCGGTTTAAGATTCCATTTTAGCACTCAGTTCAAACCAACGTTCTTCTTTTTCCTCCAATTGCGTGATGATGTGCTGTAATTCGTTGGCTTTGGCCGAAATATCATTGTCGCCGACTTTACCCTCGGAGAAAAGTTTTTCGATCTCAATTTTTTTAAATTCCAGATCTTTGATCTCGCGTTCAATTTTCTGAAATTCTTTTTGTTCGTTAAATGTAAGTCCTTGTTTTGCCTGAGCTTGTTTCCAGTTGACTTTCTCTTTCGCTTCTTCTTTTTCGGGTTCGGCACTATCTTCGTACGATCTGAAATCGGAATAATTTCCAGGGAAATCCTCGATTATACCTTGTCCGCGGAATACAAACAAGTGATCCACGATTTTGTCCATAAAGTAACGGTCGTGTGAAACCACCAGTAAACAGCCCGGATAATCCAATAGGAAGTTTTCGAGTACATTTAAGGTTACGATATCCAAATCGTTTGTAGGTTCATCCAGAATCAGGAAATTCGGATTCTGAATCAAAACGGTACATAGGTACAAACGTTTTAGTTCGCCACCACTTAGTTTTTCAACATAATCGTGTTGTTTTTTACGGTCAAAAAGGAAACGTTCCAACAATTGTCCGGCAGAAATGGTACGTCCTTTGGTCAATGGAATGTATTCGCCATATTCTTTAATAATGTCGATAACCTTTTGTTCCGGTTTCGGATTGATACCGCTTTGGGTGTAATAGCCCACTTTTATCGTTTCGCCAATCACCACTTTTCCGCTGTCCGGTTGTATGGTTTGGGTTAAAATATTTAAAAAAGTTGATTTACCGGTTCCGTTTTTTCCGATAATTCCAATGCGTTCACCGCGGTTAAATGTATAGTCGTAACCGTCCAGGATCACGCGATCGTTGAATTTTTTAGAAACTTTGTGTAGTTCGATGATTTTACTTCCCATACGCTCCATATTGATTTCCAGTTCGACCTGGTTTTCCTTGCGGCGACTTTGGGCTTTTTCTTTGATATCGTAAAAGTCATCAATTCTTGATTTCGATTTGGTGGTACGCGCTTTTGGCTGGCGACGCATCCAGTCGAGTTCTTTTACAAAAAGATTCTGTGCTTTGTCAATACTGGCATTTTCGGAGGCAATTCGTTCCTCTTTTTTACCTAAATAATAGGAATAATTACCTTTGTATTGGTATAGTTTTCCGTTGTCCAGTTCGATGATTTCGTTACAAACGCGTTCCAGAAAGAAACGGTCGTGCGTTACCATAAACAGGGTGATGTTTTCTTTGGCAAAATAATTTTCAAGCCATTCGATCATTTCCAGATCCAAATGGTTGGTAGGCTCATCGAGAATCAATAAATCCGGTTTGTTGATCAGAATAATGGCCAGGGCCAAACGTTTTTTCTGTCCTCCGGAAAGGTTTTTGACTTTCAGTTTTAGGTCCTCCAGTTTTAGTTTAAACAGGATTTGTTTGTACTGGGTTTCAAAATCCCAGGCATTGTACAAGTCCATTCTGTCGAAAGCTTTTTGGTAGGCCTCCTCGTCTTCCGGGTTTTCAAGTGCCTTTTCGTACTGTTCGATTACCTTTAGTATCTCATTGTCGGATGCGAAAATACTTTCTTCAATCGTTAGTTCCTGTTGTAAACTCGGTTCCTGTGATAAGAAAGCCATCTTGATTTCTTTCCGCATTACGATCTGACCGCTGTCGGGCGTGTCTTCTCCGGTAATGATTTTTAATATTGAAGTCTTTCCGGTTCCGTTTTTGGCCACAAAAGCAATTTTCTGGTCTTTGTTGATCCCAAAGGAAAGGTTTTCAAATAAAACGCGTTCTCCAAACGACTTGGAAATATTTTCTACAGATAGGTAATTCACGACGGTACTTTTTTGCAAAAGTAAGCTTTATTTATAATTTTCGATTTGTGAAATTTTTTAGAATGATAAAATAGGAAAAGAGCTACTTTTGGGCTCGTTTTAAAGAAAGAGAATAATGAAGTTACGATTGATGAAATTTTTTGTAATCATAAACGGATCACTACTACTGCATTCGTGTAGTTATGGAACGTATGTAGGTGAGACATTTACGCCATTAACAGAGACAATTGAGGTCTGTACAACACCGCCGGAACAGGTGGATTTGTTTTTCGAAGGTGAAAAAATTGATTTTGATTATGTGAAAATCGGACTCATTCAGGTGGAAGGGGCTATGGATACGCCACAGAAAGAATTGATCACTAAATTAAAAAAAGGCGCGCAAAGTAAGTGCGCCGATGCGATTATCGGAATTAAAAAAGTATATCAAACCAGAGAAAAAGGGTTGTTGTTTACCGATGTAAAACCAGAGGTATATTCTTCGGAAGTTTTTTATGGAGTGGCCGTGCGCAAACGTTAAAAAATATTCCCGGATAAACATACCGGATCATTTTGAACTTTTACTGTTTATATTTGTAGCATGCAGTTATCGGTTATTATTCTGAATTACAACGTCCGCTATTTTTTGGAACAATGCGTTTTGAGTGTGCAAAAAGCATTGCAAAATATTGAGGCTGAAATTATTGTCGTGGATAATGCTTCCGCGGATGATAGTTGTGCCATGATGCGCGAACGTTTTCCGGAGGTTATGCTTATTGCAAATCAGGATAATCTTGGGTTTCCCAAAGGGAACAATATAGGTGTTGCTCAGGCAAAAGGAGAGTATGTTTGTATCCTGAATCCGGATACGGTAGTGGCCGAAGATACGTTTGAAAAAGTGCTTGCTTTTGCACAAAAACAAACCGATTCGGGGATTATCGGTTGTAAATTAATCGATGGCACCGGAAATTTTTTGCCGGAATCCAAAAGAGGTGTGCCAACACCCTGGGTGGCTTTTACTAAAATTACAAGTCTGTATAAATTTTTTCCGAAAACAGGACTGTTCAATCAATACTATGCACAGGATCTGAATGAAAATCAGACCGGAAAAGTGGCAATTCTTGTCGGCGCTTTTATGGTGCTAAAACGCGAACTGTACCTCGAAGTCGGTGGATTTGATGAGGATTGTTTTATGTATTCCGATGATATCGATTTATCGTATCTGGTACTGAAAACAGGAAAATCCAACTATTATTTTAACGAAACCACGGTGATTCATTATAAAGGTGAAAGCACGGTGAAAGATGGAACGTATATGAAGCGTTTCCGGGAGGCCATGCAGTTTTTTTACCGGAAACATTTTAAAGCCTCACTTTTCTTTACCGTATTTATGGAAATCGGAACTTTTGCTTTTGCGTTGTTTAAGAAAAAGCAGACCGGTGTTAAAAAACCGATGGAAACGGAAGCCTATTGCTTGTTTTCCAACGATGTGGCGTTAAAGGAAAAATTAGCGGAGCAGTTGCAAAAAAAGCTTTATTGGAATAAAGATATTAATGAAAATGCGTTATTTTCGCAATCGGATTTAAAAGGGAAACAAATTGAAGTCCTGTTGGATAATAACAGTTTTGGTTTCCGTGACATCATCGCTTTTTTAGAGCGTAATAAAGATGCGAAGTTTCGCTATAGAATCATCCCGGAAGGTAGTTCATTCTGGATCGGAAGTGATAGTAGTAACGATCGGGGTGAGGTGGTAAAAATTAAATAATAATTGCATTTTGTGAAATAATAAATCGAAATAAATATTAATTTTGCAAAGCAAATAAAGAAAAACAACTTTAGTTTAAAGATATGGCAAGGTTTGAATTAAAACTGCCCAAAATGGGAGAAAGTGTTGCTGAGGCAACGATAACCAACTGGTTGAAAAACGTAGGTGAGACTATCGAAGCAGATGAAGCGGTTTTGGAAATCGCTACGGATAAGGTAGATAGTGAAGTGCCATCGGAGGTTTCCGGGACATTAACGGAAATCCTTTTTAATGTAGACGATGTGGTAAAAGTTGGTCAGACAATAGCCATTATCGAAACAGAAGGTGGTGCGGTAGCAGCTCCAAAAGCGGAAGCAACTCCTGCTGTTGTGGCAGAAGTAGCGAAAACCGTGGAAGTAGCGGCTGCAGTTTCGGCTCCTGCTGATTTTTCCGGATCGGATAAGTTTTTCTCACCATTAGTGAAAAATATCGCTAAAGAAGAAGGCGTATCGGTTGCTGAATTAGAAGCAATTAACGGTACCGGGAAAGACGGACGCGTTACGAAAAACGATATCCTGGAGTATGTTAAAAACAGAGGTAGCCAGCCAGTTGCGACGCCTGCAGCGGTGGAAGCACCTAAAGCAGCAGCTCCACAACCGACAGCAACAGCTACAAAAGCGGTTCCGGTTTCTGTAAACGGTGGAGACGAAATCGTGGAAATGGACAGAATGCGTAAACTGATCTCCGGTTATATGGTGCAGTCCAAACAAACTTCGGCTCACGTACAATCGTTTATCGAAGTGGATGTAACCAATATCGTAAAATGGAGAGATAAAGTTAAAAATGCTTTCGAAAAACGAGAAGGTGAAAAATTAACGTTTACGCCAATCTTTATGGAAGCAGTAGCAAAAGCATTACGCGACTTCCCGGGAATGAACATTTCAGTAGAAGGTGACTATATCATCAAAAAGAAAAATATTAACTTAGGTATGGCAGCAGCCTTACCAAATGGAAACCTTATTGTTCCGGTTATCAAAAATGCCGATCAGTTAAATCTGGTTGGAATGGCGAAAGCGGTAAACGATTTAGGAAACCGTGCAAAAGCAGGTAAATTGAAACCGGACGATACACAAGGCGGAACCTATACGGTAACGAATGTGGGAACTTTTGGAAGTGTTTTTGGTACACCAATCATCAACCAGCCGCAAGTGGGTATCTTAGCGTTGGGTGCGATCCGAAAAGTACCGGCGGTTATTGAAACTCCGGCAGGTGATTTTATCGGAATCCGTCAGAAAATGTTCTTGTCGCACAGTTATGACCACCGTGTGGTAGATGGTGCGCTAGGTGGAAGCTTCGTAAAACGCGTTGCGGATTACCTGGAAGCATGGGATATCAACAGAGATATTTAATAAAATACGATTATACTAAAAGCCCCGAAATTTATTTTCGGGGCTTTTTTATTGGTCATAGCGTTGATTAGCTTTTTCCAATCGGCGTTTGATGGTTCGTGCCAGTATTTTTGGCGCCAATACTTTTACATTTTCTCCAAAACCCAGTATTTCCCGTTCCAATTCAAAATTTAAAACAACATCTATACGAATGATCAGTCCTTTTTCATCTTCACTAAGGATTTGCTGTGAAGCATGTAACGGCTTGGTTTTTACATACGGACTATTATATGGGTCGAATTGTAAAATGACCCGATGTGCTCTGTCTTTCTGGGTTTTGGTTACGCCGATGGCGTCTTCAAAGTAGCGTTCGAAATCAATGCCTTCGTAAGGAATATACAATTCTTTGGATAAGGTATAAAAAGCCTCGATACGATCCAGTGCCAGCGTAACCAAAGTCGTTCCTTTTTTGGGTTTCGTAATTAAAAACCATCGGTTTCGGTATTCTTTTAAAAGATACGGATGGTAGATATCCTGTCGGGATTCTTTGGCTTTGAATGAACGGTATTCGATTAATAAGGGTGTCTGGTTTAGAATGGCCTGGTATATAGGTGTTAAATGTTCAATTCCTTTTAATTGAGCATTGCTCTCAAATTGGATGTAGTTTTTGGTTTTGTCAGACGATTTATAGAGATTGTTCTCCAAACGTGCAATCATTCCACTCATTTCATCAAAATAATTAAACCCGTTAAACTGTTTTAAAAGCGCAACGATTTCTTTCATCTTTTCCATATCCGCATCATTAATCGGCGAGTTGGTAATACTGAATTGTTCGTCTTCGTACGAATAATATTTTCGATCGGTTACTATAATCGGTGCATTATAGCCCAAACGATCACTGCGCATCATCTGGATATCGCCCTGAATGGTTCTTTTGCTGATACCGGTACTGATACCTTCATATTCATATAAGGCATCGGCTACTTTTTCGATCAGATCGTCCAACGTCCACTTCCGGAATCGGTTGCGTAAGCAATTATCGATGGTTTTATAGCGAATTAAAGCGAGTTTGTTTGTAGCCATTTCAATAAGAAATTAGTGGTTTGGTTAAATAATGACCAAATTGGATTTTGATTTTAAAGCAAATATAGCTTTTATTGCGCAATGTATTTGCGTAGTTTTTTGTTTTTGATAGGGTTAACTGTTTTTTTTAGCATTTAATATTTTGATAATTAATGAATTGAAAAATAATTTGTAAAAAATATTTCACTGCGTATTTATGTTGCGTACTTAGGTGGCCATCTTTGCAATGTCAGGATAACACAACAATCCTGTAACAAAAACGAAGTGTAACAACTAAAAGTAAAACGATGAAATTCAATTTATTAAAAAGAGAAAGTAAAAGAATCATCAATAATGAAGGAGCTGTGGCTTACGTAATGTCGCCAGAAGAAGAATTGTATACCGCAGTTGTTACAACCGGATTAAGTGATTCTTTTTATGAAAAGCAAGAGGAACGATTGCAGCGAATTAAAGAATTAATGGCAAAATGCGATCCGGAATTTGTAGCGAAATTAGCTGCATATGCTCGAAATGAAATGAACTTGCGTTCTGTTCCGATGGTATTGACAGTGGAATTAGCAAAATTGGCTTCCGGAAATGCAACGGTAAGCAAAGCAGTTGCTAATGTGGTGAAAAGAGCAGATGAGATTTCGGAATTGTTAGCCTATTATCAGTTGGCCAACGAACGAAAAGAAACCAAAAAATTAAACCGACTTTCAAAGCAAATTCAGAAAGGTTTGGCAGTATCGTTCAATACGTTTGATGAATATCAGTTTGCAAAATACAACCGGAAAACGGAAGTGACTTTAAAAGATGCTTTGTTTTTGGTTCACCCGAAAGCAAAAGACCAAAACCAACAGGAGTTATTTAATAAAATAGTAAACAATACGTTGGCAGTTCCCTATACATGGGAAACGGAACTTTCGGTTTTAGGAACGGTAAAATTTGAAAATATAAACGCTCGTACTATGGCTTTTGGCCTAAAATGGGAAGAATTGATCGAAAGCCGTAAAGTAGGTTATATGGCTTTGATGCGAAACCTTCGGAATATACTCGAAGCAAAAGTATCGGCAAAACATATCGCTATGGTTTGTGATTATTTGACGAATGAAAAAGCAGTTATTAATTCCAAACAATTGCCCTTTCGGTTTTTGGCAGCCTATCGGGAAGTGAAACAAATTAGTTCGCCGTTTACGTCCAGTATTTTGGAGGCTTTAGAAAAAGCGGTTACCATAAGTGCGCAAAATATTCGCGGATTTGGTTACGATACATCAGTAGTGATCGCTTGTGATGTTTCGGGATCCATGCAAAAACCGATCTCGGCACGAAGTAAAATATTGTTGTATGATATCGGTTTGGTATTGGGAATGTTAATGCAATCCCGTTGTAAAAATGTAATCAGCGGGATGTTTGGGGATAGCTGGAAAGTAATCAATATGTCAAAAAGTGCCATACTTGCCAATGTGGAAGAATATTATAGGAGAGAGGGGGAAGTAGGTTATGCAACGAACGGACATTTGGTATTGGAAGATTTGATTCGTAAAAACCAGCAGGTGGACAAGGTGATGTTTTTTACCGATGTCCAGATGTGGGACAGTAAAATGACTTTTAATTCGTTTGCCGGTTCCTGGAAAAAGTACAAACGAATTGCGCCACAGGCAAAATTGTATTTGTTCGATTTGGCGGGATACGGTCAGCAACCGATAGATGTACGAGAGAATGATGTGTATTTGATGGCCGGTTGGTCCGATAAAATATTTGATCTTTTAGATGCTTTGGAAAACAAAGAAACAGCCTTGGATAAAATCAATGCCATTGGGTTGTAGGTGGTACTCCCACGGTTAAGAACATCGTGGGAGTTATAAAAGAAATAAAAAAACAGGTGTCGTAAAAAAGAGTTACTTCGCATTTAGACTGCCCGGGTCGCGGGTTCGAATCCCGCCATCGCTAAGATGTAGCTCAGTTGGTAGAGCAGGATTATATGCTCTTTTTGCTAGTTGCCCTGTTTAAAAATAAAACAGAATGTCGTAGAAAAAAGGTACTTCGTCACCACTTAGGGGAGGAATAGCGAAGTTGTAAAAGCAGCAAGGCTATCCGGTTCGATTCCGGCAATGACAGCCCCGGTACTTTTTTCGAATGTAGCTTCTGTTTCGTAGGTTGTCGTAAACAAATGTTACTTCGTTGGTAGATTAAATTGGGTTCGAGTCCCGAAAGTCATTTGTTGCTTGTCACGCTTACACAAAGAGTGCCGTACTAAAGTGTTACTTCGTACAATTAAAAGGACTGATCACTTTACCAATATTGCCTCTTTACAATTAAAACAAAAATACCGGTGTCGTAAAAAAAAGAGTTACTTCGATTAGGGGTCGGGTAGAGTCGGTTCGATTCCGACACTGTACTTGTCAGTACAGATAGTATAATGGTAGCACACTCTAGTACTCTTTTTGCTTGTTACCCGGTTTTATAAAAAGCTTAAAAATGAAAACAATAATAGCAGAAAAATTAAAAGAAATAGAAAGGGCAAACGGTATAAAAATAGTGTTTGCCTACGAATCCGGAAGCCGCGCCTGGGGATTTCCTTCTCCGGATAGCGATTATGATGTACGATTCGTCTATATACGTAATGTAAATGATTATTTATCGGTTAAAGAGGTAGATGGACATTTATCATTTCCGATAACGGACGAACTGGATGTGTATGGTTGGGATTTGAAAAAAGTATTGCAACTCATGAATAAATCCAACACAACAATATTCGAATGGTTGCAATCACCGGAAGTCTATTGCGAAGAAAAAGGATTTCGTGAAACGCTATGGCAGTTGTCGCAAGGTTTTTTTAGTGAAAGGAGTAATGCGTTTCATTATTTGGGAATCGCTAAAAGTGCACTGTTGACGATGGAGGAAGGTAATGAAATAAAAATCAAAAAGTTGTTTTACATCCTTCGCCCTTTATTGGCGGCCAAATGGTGTGTCGAAAAAGAAACGATAGCACCGATGACAATGGAAAAACTATTGACCGTATTGCCGGATGAGGCTAAAGTGAAAACAACAATATTGAAATTGATCAAACAAAAAGAAACTGCAAAAGAAGCCGATAAGGTTATGATAACCGAGGAACTAAGTGATTTTATAAAAACAACTTTTGAAAAAACAACAGAAGCCGTAAAATCGGTCGGAAAAGATATATTCGAAACCGAAAGTCTGGATGCCTTTTTTCAAACCATGCTAAAACGTTATGACAATACAGGAAATAAAAGAAAAAGGACTGCTGCTGTTTGAATGTGTCAGCGGTAGTAAAGCCTATGGTTTGGATATGCCGGAATCGGATACCGATCTGAAAGGTGTATTTTATCTTCCTAAAGAACAGTTCTTCGGATTGCAACATGTAGCACAGGTTCAGAATGAAACCAATGATGAAGTGTATTATGAATTGGGTAGATTTGTAGAATTGCTTTTAAAAAACAACCCAAATATATTGGAATTATTGGCGACACCGGAAGATTGTGTGTTGTTTAAGCATCCGATTATGGAACGGCTTACAATCGAAATGTTTCTGTCGAAACAAACAAAAGATACTTTTTCCGGTTATGCGGTAACACAGATCCGTAAGGCGAAAGGATTGAAAAAGAAAATAGTAAATCCTTTTCCGAAGGAAAAAAAGGAAGTGCAGGATTTCTGTTTTGTTTTGCAAAATTACGATGCGGTTCCGTTTCGGGATTGGATTGCAGCACAGGGATATGAACAAGAACGCTGCGGATTGGTAAAACTACCGCATGCAAAGGGAATGTATGCTTTGTTTTATGATCAAACCGGAATAAAAAGTTATAAAGGAGTACAGAAAAATAAGCATTCCAACGAGGTGAGTTTGTCATCGGTGGATGAAGGTGAAGTAGTACAAGTATATTTGTGTTTTAATACAGAAAGTTATTCGTCCTATTGTAAGGATTATAATGCCTATTGGGAATGGGTTGAAAAGCGTAATCAGGAGCGTTATGCCGTAAATGAAAAACATCAGGGCGGATACGATTCCAAAAATATGATGCATACCATACGATTGTTGGAAGTAGCTGATGAACTCATGGAAACCGGAAAACTCAATATCAGACGCAAAAACCGGGAAGCTTTGCTGGCTATTAAAGCAGGAGAAAAAAGTTATGAAGAACTGCTGCTACTAGCTGAAAATATACTGGAGCGTATTGAAAGTAAGTATAACGAAAGTGATTTAAATGATTTTCCCGATATCGAAAAAGCGGAAATGCTTTTGATGGAAATGCGGGAAGAATTATACAATAGATAATGGAAACAAAAATTACAGGAACCGATTTAATAGCGGTTGGATATAGCGAAAATGCCATTTTAGGATTGGCATTAAAAATAGCAGCAAAACAGTTCGGTCAGGATAAGATTGCGATGTTAGCGTTGTTGAAAAATATAAAAGAGCATCCGGAACGATACCTGGACGATGCAACATGGGAGGAATTGGCTATAAAGTTAATAGAGTTGGCCAATGCTCCGGTTGATGAAACAATACCGTTGTTGGAAACCGGAAAAGAATACCGGGTATTCGGAGCAGAGCATATTGAAGAAGGCGCTCAAAATCAGATGCGAGTAGCGATGCGGTTACCGGTTACGGTTGCTGGTGCTTTAATGCCCGATGCACATCAGGGGTACGGATTACCGATTGGTGGTGTTCTGGCAACAAAAAATGCGATTATTCCGTATGGTGTCGGAGTGGATATCGGTTGTCGTATGGCGTTGTCGATCTATGATATTCCGGAAACGCATTTTTATGAGAATCTGGCGAAATACAAAAGAGAGTTAATTGCCAATACAAAATTTGGCGCCGGACATGGGTATCACGGGCAACATAAAACGCAACATGATATTCTCGACCGAGACGAGTTTAACCTGACACCGTTTATTAAAAAGTTGCAGGATAAAGCCTGGTCGCAATTGGGAACATCCGGTGGAGGAAATCACTTTGTGGAATTCGGAATCATTGAATTCGAACAACGTGATGAGGTGTTGAATATTGATAAAGGAAGATATGTGGCTTTGTTAACGCATTCCGGATCAAGAGGGATGGGGGCCACGATAGCCGGACATTATACGCAGCTGGCCAAAAAAATATGTAAGTTGCCGCAGGAAGCAGCCAATCTGGCGTATCTGAATATGGATTCGCAGGAAGGAATGGAATATTGGTTGGCGATGAATTTGGCTGGCGATTATGCTTCGGCTTGTCATCAGGTGATTCACGAAAAGATGCAAAAAGCACTTGGAGGGACACTTTTAGCAAAGGTGGAAAACCATCATAATTTTGCATGGAAAGAAATTTGGAATGGCGAAGAGGTTATTGTTCACCGAAAAGGTGCCACGCCAGCCGGAAAAGGAGTGATGGGAATCATTCCGGGTTCGATGACAGCTCCCGGTTTTTTGGTGCGCGGAAAAGGAGAATCGGAAGCGATTCATTCGGCTTCACATGGTGCTGGAAGACAGATGAGCCGTACGCAGGCGGTGAAAACTATTACCAAAGCCGATATGCGTGAGGTGTTAAAAGAACACGGGGTAACGCTTGTCGGTGCCGGAAGAGACGAGGCGCCAATGGCCTATAAAGATATCACTGTGGTGATGGAAGCACAACAAGAACTGATTGATGTGGTGGCGAAGTTTACACCAAAGTTGGTCCGAATGGCCGATGACGGTAGTCACGAAGATTAAAACAAAAGCCTCGAAGTTTATTTTTCGGGGCTTTTGTTTATTGTTTTTTGCTCGGATTTAGGGAATTGAGAACTATTCGGATGGCAAAAAAGAGGGGTGTAAAACAGGAGTCGGTTTTTGTGTGAATTGGATAAAAAAAATGATATTAGAATGGTTTTAAAATTATATTTGTGTCAGATATTTCAGTGATTTTATCGACCTAATAACTATTATTTATGAAAGCATTTTGTTTCCTTTTTTTATTAAGTGTTACGATGGTTTTTTCCCAGAACACTAAAAAGAACCAATTGTTGTTGCCGTATCGTGATGGCAATCTTTGGGGGCTTTGCGATACTTTAGGTAAGGTAAAAGTAAAACCTTTTACAACCGGTATGAAGAATTTTCAAACCACGCCACCAAACTTTAAAGGGAAATATGTGATTCGGAAAAACGGAAAAATTTCAATTATCGATCAGCATAAAAGAACCTTGTTGGCGCAAATGGATTTGGATTCGGTAGAAATGTTTCTTTTTTCAAAGGATATTTTTGCCTATAAAAATAATAAGATGGGTGTGATCCGGAATTTTAAAATGTTTATTCCGGTTCAATATGACGACATAACGTTTGCGGCCAATGAAAGTTATAGAGTGGAAAAGGGAGGTAAAAAAGGATTGATCAACTCAAAAGGGAAACGGGTTATTCCAACTGCATATACTGAGGTATATGACTCCTGGGATAAGAATCAAGATGAAAATAACGACAAATTTTACTGGGTAGCCAGAAATGAAAAAAGTAATGGAGAGAAAAACGAAGTTGATTTTGCCGACAGTATCGTTTTGGGAGAGGAAACGCCGGAGTGGTACAGTGTATCTTCTTCGGGTTTGGTTAAAAGAATGGTAACGGAGGAAGAAGAAAATGATCGTAAAAGAGTAGAAGAAAAATATGGTAAAATACTTGCTTCTTCAAACAATATGTATCTTGTGAAAATAAGTGAGGGCTATGGTGTGTTTGATGTGAATCAGGATAAATTCATTGTTAAAAGTGATGATAAGATCGAAATGTTCCAATCGAATCATGGGTATGCTACGTTTCTGATGAAAAAGAATGGTAAAATGGGGTTGATTGATGAAACGGGTAAGATGTTGTTGGATTATGAATATGATGCTATTGAGGATAAATTTTGGGATGGGGTTTGTATACTTAAAAAGGATCATAAAAAAGGTCTGTTTGTATTAAATTCGATCTACAAACCGGTTCAACCAAAATATAAGGAAATAAAAATTTTAGAAGCGGTTCCGGTAAGTGAGAGTTGGAAGTTTGGTCTGTTTGAAGTGACAACGACAACCGGTAAAAAAGGATTGTTGGGTGAAAACGGCGTAGAATATTTTAAAAATTAAGATAAACGGCGTGGCGATAACCATTAAGCAGTGATAAAATGTAAAATAAGAGCCCTGAAATTGATTTTTCGGGGCTTTTTTTATGATTTCCTCCCGGGTTTTGATAACTGAAAAGAGCCGGATAAGAAAGAACGTGGCGTGAAATACGATTTGGCTCTGGGAGTAACGAAAAAGGGGGATTATTTTAAAATCAGATTGGTGTCAGATATTTCAGTAGTTTTACCGACTTATTAGAACTATTTATGAAAGCATTTTATGTACTTTTTTTAGTAAGTGTTACGACGGTCTTTTCGCAGCATACTAAAAAGAACGAATTGTTGTTGCCGTATCGGGATGGTAATCTTTGGGGGCTTTGTGATACTTTGGGAGCTGTAAAGGTAAAACCCTTTACAGCCGGTATGGTGGATTTTGTGATAACGCCACCGGATTTTAAAGGAAAATATGTGATTAAAAAAAATGGCAAAATTTCAATTATTGATCAATATAGGAAAAAGCTACTCGCGGAAATGAATTTGGATTCGGTAAGGATGTCTCTTTTTTCAAATGATATTTTTGCGTATAAGAATAATAAGATGGGAGTTATCAGGGATTTTAACGTTTTTATACCTGTTGAATATGATGAGGTGTCGTCTGTTTCCAATGAAAGTTATCAGGTGAGAAAAGGGACTAAAAAAGGGTTGATCAACTCAAAAGGAAAATGGATTATACCAATTGAATATAGCGCTATAGATTGGCCTTGGGAACAAAATAAAGATGAAAATAACGACAAATTTTACTGGATAGCCAAAGATGAAAAAAGTTATTGGGAGGGTAAAGGCGTCGATTTTACCGATGACAGGGTTGTTGCGAAGGAACTGCCGGAATGGTATAACGCACCTGTTATTCGTTCGATTCATACAACTGAAAGTGAGCGGGAGGCTAAGCAAAATAATTATAAAAGAATAGAAAATACTTACGGTGAAATAGTGAGTGTTTCAGGCAATATGATCATTATAAAAATGAAGGAAGGATATGGGGTGTATGCTATGGATAAAGATAAAATCATTTTTAAAAGTGACGATAAAATCGAAATGGTTCGATCGAATCAGGGGTATGCTACGTTCCTGATGAAAAAGAACGGTAAAATGGGATTAATAGACGAAACCGGCAAAGTGCTGTTGGCGTATGAATATGATGCTATTAAAGAACGATGGGATGGCATTTGTATTCTTGAAAAGGATACTAAAAAAGGACTATTTGTTTTAAATTCAATTTATAAGCCCGTTAAGCCAAAATATAAGAAAATCAAAATCTTAAATGCTATTCCGGTAAATAAGCATTGGCAGTTTGGTTTGTTTGAAGTGACTACCGAAGCCGGTAAAAAAGGATTGCTGGGTGAAAATGGAGTGGAGTATTTCAAAAATTAATAAAGAAATAAGGCGATACAATTTATATCAAAACGGCCAACTTACGTAGGCGCGAAGCGTAAAATAAAAGACCGGCAAAATTTATTTGGAGCCGGTCTTTTTTGTTATAATACTTTTGGTGTCTTTCCAAAACCGTTATATTTGTAGCTATTCAAATCAATAAAATGGAACTTAAATTAAACAGACCTATTTGCTTTTTTGACCTTGAAACGACTGGAATTGATGTGGCAAAAGACCGAATAGTGGAAATATCGATATTTAAAGTATATCCGAACGGAAATAAAGAAAGTAAGACCTGGCTGGTAAATCCGGAAATGCCTATTCCACCGCATTCGACTGCGATTCACGGGATTTCGGATGAAAAAGTGGCTAATGAGCCAACGTTTAAACAGTTGTCGACACAGATTCACAATATGATCAAGGATTCTGATCTGGCCGGTTTTAATTCCGATCGTTTTGATATTCCGTTATTGGCAGAGGAATTGCTTCGCGCCGAAGTGGATTTTGATATGAAAAACAGAGTGTCGGTCGACGTACAAACGATTTTTCATAAAATGGAAGAACGGACGTTAAGCGCAGCCTATAAATTCTATTGCGGTCAGACGTTGGACAATGCGCATAGTGCAGAAGCCGATACGATGGCAACATACGAAATATTAAAAGCACAGTTGGATCGTTATCCGGAATTGGAAAACGATATGAAAACACTTTCGGAATTTACAACCCGTAAAAAATCAGTTGATTTTGCCGGTTTTATCGCATTAAATGCAGAAGGACAGGAAATTTTTACTTTTGGAAAACACAAAGGGGTGTTGGTCGATGAGGTATTTGATAAAGAACCGGGTTATTTTGGCTGGATTCAAAATGCCGATTTCCCGTTGTATACCAAAAAAGTACTGACCGGGATTAAGTTGAGAAAACTCAATAATAAATTAAGTTAAACCTACGCAGCGCTACTTATGAAGATTATCTGTATTGGTAGAAATTATACCGAGCATATCGCAGAATTGCAAAATGAACGCCCGGACGAACCGGTGATTTTTCTAAAACCGGATTCTGCTATTTTGATAAAACAAGCCCCGTTTGTAATCCCTGAGTTTTCAAATGACGTACATCACGAAGTGGAGATTCTTGTGAAAATCAATAAAGTAGGGAAGTATATCGAACCGAAATTCGCACATAAATATTATGACGAAATCGGACTGGGAATCGATTTTACGGCTCGTGATCTGCAATCCCGGTTAAAAGAAAAAGGCCTTCCGTGGGAAAAAGCTAAGGCCTTCGATGGTTCGGCGGTTATCGGTGATTTTTTGCCAAAAAATGAATTTAATTCATTGGAAAATATTACATTTGAATTAACCAGTAACGGTCAGACAGTGCAAAAGGGAAATACAAGTCATATGCTATGGAAAATCGATGAATTGATTGCGTATGTGTCCCAATATTTTACACTTAAAACCGGTGATGTTATTTTTACAGGTACACCGGCCGGCGTGGCTAAGGTGAATCCGAATGACGTACTGGAAGGATTTATAGAAGGAAAACAATTGTTTAGAATACAGGTAAAATAATGGCAATACATTATAACTTATCTAAAGTTTACGAGATTTCGGATAATGATGCCGAGTTTGCGCAACAAATTATCCAACTGTTTGTGTCGGAAATTCCTAATGAAATCCGAATCATAAAAGAAGGAATCGAAGAAAAAGACTTTGACAAAACCTACAGTGCTTCCCATAAGATCAAGCCAACGCTGGATCTGATGGGAATGGATCTGGCTTATGACGAAAACCTTCATATCATGGAGTGGACCAAATCGCAAGGGAAAAAGAAAGAAATAAAAGAAGTATTCAAAAGTTTAAAAGAACATGTTGAGAATACTTTAAAAGAAATTAAAAAAGACTATAATCTATAGGCATCGTCCGGAAAAAGGCAAACCAGAACGAAATGGTTTGCCTTTGTTCTTTTACAGTTAAAAAAAATGAAAGCCAGCATTATTACCATCGGAGACGAAATCCTTATCGGTCAGATTGTGGATACCAATTCGTCCTTTATTGCCAAAACACTCGAAAAAATCGGAATTAAAGTACATGAAATGCAATCCGTTTCCGACGATCGACAGCATATTCTGGATACGCTTTCGGAACAGGAAAGTAAAGTCGATGTGGTGATCATTACCGGTGGTTTAGGACCAACCAAGGACGATATTACCAAAAAGACACTTTGTGACTATTTCGGCGACGAATTGGTGGTCAATGAAGCAGTGTTGGCTCATGTAGTGGAAATAATCGAAAAAGCATTTAACCGACCGGCTTCACAGATCAATAAAGATCAGGCATTGGTACCGTCCAAAAGTACTGTGCTTTTTAATAAAGTCGGAACCGCACCCGGAATGTGGATGGAACGTAACGGAACCGTTTTTATATCGTTACCGGGCGTTCCGTACGAAATGAAATACCTGATGGAAAACGAAGTGATTCCAAGGTTGATTAACCGTTTCGACAGACCGTATATCGTTCATAAAACAATTCTTACCTACGGCGTTGGGGAGAGTCTTCTGGCGGAGCGAATCGAAAGCTGGGAAAATGCACTTCCGGAATTTATTAAACTGGCCTATCTGCCAAGTCCGGGACGGGTTCGCCTGCGTCTTTCGGCTATGGGGATCGATGAGTTTGTATTGCATCGGGAAATTAAAATTCAGGTAGAAAAACTCGAATTGATCATCAAAAACGATATTGTCGGTTATGACGACGAGGAAACGTTGGAGGTTGTATTGGGACAATTACTTACGGAAAAAGGACTAACTATCGGGACAGCCGAAAGTTGTACCGGGGGAAGTGTAGCGGCAACGATTACATCGGTTCCGGGTTCGTCGGCCTATTTTAAAGGCAGTATTGTAAGCTATGCCACCGAAACTAAAATAAACCTGCTGGGAATTCCGTCGGAGATTATCGAAAAGCACTCGGTTGTAAGTACCGAAGTGGCCGAAGAAATGGCATCACGTGTGCAAAAAATACTCGGTGTGGATTATGCCATTGCAACTACAGGAAATGCCGGTCCGGCCAAAGGAGATTCTGATGCCGGTGTCGGTACGGTTTTTATCGCGATTGCTACTCCTGAAGGGATTTATAGTGAAGAATTTAACTTTGGTCAACCCCGCGAAAAGGTTATAGACAGGGCGGTAAACAAAGCTCTGGAAAAAATTTATAAAGAAATTTTAAAAAACTAATCAAAATAGTTTGTGAAATAGGTTTCTTTTTTGTTACTTTGCACCCTGATTTTGAATAACGAATATAAAGATAAGTATAATGTCAAGAGTTTGTGAACTTACAGGTAAGAGAGCGATGGTAGGAAACAATGTTTCTCACGCTATGAATAAAACCAAAAGAAAATTTAGCGTTAACTTAGTTAAGAAACGTTTCTACATTCCTGAAGAAGACAGATGGGTTACTTTACGAGTATCTACTGCTGCTTTAAAAACAATTAATAAAAATGGTATTGCTGCGGTTTTGAAACAAGCCAAAGCTAATGGATTTGTAAAATAATCCCACCTAAATAATATAGATCAAGATGGCAAAGAAAGGTAATAGAATTCAGGTAATTTTAGAATGTACTGAGCATAAGACTTCTGGTGTTCCAGGAACTTCAAGATACATTACTACTAAAAACAAAAAAAATACTCCAGACAGATTAGAGATTAAAAAGTTCAATCCAATTTTGAAGAGAGTAACTGTTCATAAAGAAATTAAATAATCGTAAGTCATGGCAAAGAAAACCGTAGCAACTTTACAAACAGCTTCAAAAAGATTAACTAAGGCTATCAAGATGGTAAAATCACCTAAATCAGGTGCTTATACTTTCGTTGAGTCTGTAATGTCTCCTGAAGAAGTGGATGAATTCTTAAAAAAGAAATAATTCCAGTATACAATTTATAGAAAAGCTACTTTCGTATGGAAGTAGCTTTTTTATTTTTATATTTGTCGTAAGAATTGTAAGAAGGATCGTTTTTTCGGAACGATCAGATTTACGTTTCTAAATCGTAATTTAATTGTAAAATAACCGAATGAATTTCTTTAAAAAAATATTTTCATCAGAGAAAAAAGAAACCCTGGATAAAGGATTGGAAAAAACGAAAACATCGTTCTTTTCAAAGCTGACCAAAGCCGTAGCCGGAAAATCAAAAGTAGATGATGAGGTTTTGGATAACCTGGAAGAAATCCTGGTTTCGTCTGATGTTGGGGTGAATACAACCCTGAAAATTATCGAAAGAATCGAAGCCCGTGTATCACGGGACAAATATCTTGGCACGGATGAATTAAATGGTATTCTACGCGAAGAAATCGCTGGACTATTATCGGAAACCAATTCCGGTGAAGCCAGTGAATTTGAAATCCCGGCCAACAAAAAGCCGTATGTAATCATGGTGGTGGGGGTGAATGGTGTTGGAAAAACAACAACCATCGGTAAATTGGCCTATCAGTTTAAAAAAGCCGGACATAAAGTGGTCTTAGGTGCAGCGGATACGTTCCGTGCAGCAGCTATTGATCAGCTTCAAATCTGGGCCGACCGTGTTGGGGTGCCTATCGTAAGACAACAAATGGGAAGCGATCCGGCATCGGTAGCTTTTGATACCTTACAATCGGCGGTTTCTCAAGGTGCTGACGTAGTGATCATCGATACAGCGGGCCGTTTGCACAATAAAGTTGGTTTAATGAATGAGCTGACAAAAGTAAAACGCGTAATGCAAAAAGTACAGGATGATGCACCACACGATGTATTATTGGTGTTGGATGGTTCGACCGGACAAAATGCATTCGAGCAAGCCAAACAATTTACAGCAGCTACAGAAGTTTCCTGTCTGGCGGTGACCAAACTTGACGGTACGGCTAAAGGTGGTGTGGTGATTGGAATTTCCGATCAGTTCCAGATACCGGTAAAATATATCGGAGTAGGTGAAGGCATCGAAGATCTTCAGGTCTTCAATAAATTTGAATTTGTAGATTCCTTTTTCAAATAAAAGCTAATGAACAACGTAATCGCTTTTTTTAAAAACCTGTCACCGCTTAAAATGGTGATCATAAGTGTTGTTTTGGGAATTCTGGCTATCTTTTTAGAAAAACCGTTTCCCGGTATTTTTCTGGCATTGCGATTAACAAGTTTTGTATTGCTGATTGTAGCAATTATCAGATACTTCAATAAAAAATAAAAATAAAGGCGTTATTCATATAACGCCTTTATTTTTTGCCAGAGTACTTCGTCAAAATCCGATAAGGCCATATTGCTGCCATCGGCCGCATCTCCCATACGGATGATCACCATTTTCTTACTTGGTATAATATAGATTTTCTGATCATTCTTACCCAATGCCATATACATATCCGATGGTGCTGAAGGGATAATACTGCCCGAAAACTGATATTGACTTTGTGGTAAATGATAACTCGACTTTCCGTTGAGCCACCATAAATAACCATACGCTAGGTTGATGTTTTGAGAAGTGTTTGTCGCTTCGTTCCAGTAGTTTTCGTTTAGAATCTGCTGGTTGTCCCATTTCCCTTTGTTTAGGATCAACAAGCCAAAACGCGCCATACTTCTGGAATTACTGGAATAGACACTTAGGCCATCGGATGTATTCGTCCAAATACCGTTCATTCCGATTTTATCCCGTAGTCGACTATTAAAATAATTGGAGAATGATGTTTGTGCTACAGTAGCGACTACATCCTGAAGTTTAACATACACATTATCGTACGCCCAACGTGTGCCAGCATCTGACAAATAGGTCAAACAGGCCGGTGTGACGCAATCGCCGTTACTGGCATCATCCAGTCCGGAAGTCATTGTCAATAGGTTTTTACACTTGATCAAATTTTCTTTCGCTAAAGGAGCACTTGTCCATCCGTTACCGAGATAATCGGAAACTTTGTTGTTGATATTGAGTAGGCCTTCCTGTTGCGCAATCCCGGTCATTGTCGAGGTTAAGGTTTTTCCGGCACTGGCCCAATACCAATAACTATTGGCGGTATGGCCGTTAAAATAATTTTCCATAACAATCCTCCCGTTTACCAAAACAATAAAGGACTTGCTGTGCTTTTGTTCCAGATAATCCAATAAGGGTTGTACGGCATTGGTATGCCATCCTAAATCTGAAATACTGCGCGTTTCCCAGGTGGTACTCCCGGAGCCGATCGGTGGAAAATACATACTTTCCGTAGGTGTTACCGGAGTGGAACCGCTGGACGTTTCGTTTTCGGAACTGCAACTGGCTATTGTTAAAAGGGTTATTGCCGAGAGGAATATTCGTTTCATATGGGATCGTATTTCTATTTGGACTATACGTTTGTTAAATGGTTTAAAGCTACTGGTTTTTTTGTTCTAAAGTTTCGTTTGTCCCGTTTTAAAAGGTAAATTTGTAAAAATGTTTGTGCCATGAAAAAAATAATTGCGGTAGTACTGTTTAGCCTTACTTTTACGGCTTGTCATAAAAAAATCGATGATGCGGCGCTAGCCAAAATCAACGGATATTGGGAAATTGAAAAAGCCATTATGCCCGACGGAAGCAGTAAGGAGTATTCGATCAATCCGACTATCGATTATTTTGAAATCAAAGACAATAAAGGATTCCGTAAAAAGGTAATGCCACAATTGGACGGAACGTATCTGGTGAGTGAACTGGACGAAAAAGTTGCCGTGATCAAACAAGACGACCATGTTTACCTAAAGTATACTACGGCCTACGCCAAATGGAAGGAAGAATTGATCAAGATAACCGATGAAGAACTGGTGCTTAAAAACGAGCACGATATGGAATACCACTACAAAAAAGCGACTTCATTTTCTATAAAATAACAGCATGGCAAAACGATTTAATGAAGAATCTCCGATATCTGACGTACTAAAACAGTTTATTCAGGATCATAAATTACAGGCCGGAATGGACAAGATCGACGTTCGCGATGCCTGGAAAAACCTGATGGGTAACGGGGTGAATAATTATACTACGGAAATCATGCTAAAAGGAACTACGCTCTATGTGGCCTTGTCTTCTGCGGTATTACGCGAAGAATTAAGCTACGGTAAAGAAAAGATCGTTAAGATGATCAACGAAGAGTTGCGCCGGGATTTGGTGAAGGATATTGTGTTGCGGTAATGGTTAAATAATTTATTCTGTTTCTTATAGACTTTTAAGTGAATTTTTTTTAATATTCATCTTGTTTTTTAAGGTTTAAATTGCGATTTTGAACTGTTTATTTTGGTTATATTTGCGATATTTTTAAATATGGGGATATGCTTAAAGAACTAATACCATCTTTCAAAAAAAGTATTGATGAACGTCTTTCAAATCCAATAATAGGAACATTTACAGTAGCATGGTTAGTTTGTAATTGGAAAATAATATTTATTATATTATTTAGCGATAAAAAAATTGAAGAAAAGATAAAGTACATAGAATTGAATTATTCTAATTCAGATTCACTTATATTATTCCCATTACTTTTTAGTTTTGTATACTTATTAATTTTTCCATGGTTGCTGCTTGGTATTCAAATATTGCAATATCGTGCTAATGGTGAAAGAAAATCAAATCAACTAAAGACGGATACCGAATATACTACTAAAAAAATAGCTCTCATTGATGCTGAATTGCGTGTTGAAAGTCTTAAGTTGAAATATTCCCTTGATAATGATATGCAAAAGAAGAGTAAAGAAATGGAATTAGAAAGAGATAAATCAATGTATGAGTTTGATATTGAGAGGGATAGACGTCGATTGGAATTCGATTATGAAGAAAAAAAGGCTGAGTATGAAGAACAAAGAAAGAGACGTGAATTAGAAATGACATACGAGTCAAAAATGAAAGAGTTAAATTATGATGAACGAAAAACGCGTAATCAATTAGAGCTAGAACGTTTAAAAATAGGAAATGAGAAGCTTAAAGAAAATATAGATTATCGTTTTCCATCAGATTTGTAAATATTATAAAAACAAAAAAAGCAGGACAATCGTCCTGCTTTTCCACTTTTTAAAAATGTTATACCGTTTCGGGAACGACAATATCGGTGTTATGATACACTTTTACGCCGCCTTTCCAGGTTTCCAAAACCGGAACTTTACGCAGTTCTTTATAATACGTTTTCATTGTTAACGGATCCTGTTCCAGAATCACGAAATCGGCGAAATAGCCATCCTGTAGCGAACCGGTCCACTGTTCGGCATGACATTGCCACGCTGCATCATAGGTTACCGAAAGCAACGCCTGTTCCGGAGTAAGACATTCTTTTTCGTTTAATACTTTGTTCGGATAATCGTCCGGTGCGGCTTCCATCATACGGGTAATCGCTTGCTCCATCATTCGTAAGGGCCCGATTGGACTTACGGAATAATCGGTATGTAGCGAAATACGTAATCCGGCGTCAAGCGACGAACGACACAAATCCAGTTTTTCTGCTTTATCTTCAAAAATGGCTTCTTTAAACGGATAACCGTAATAACCTACATGCCCGATCAGGAAACTCGGTACAATACCAAGATCTTTCATTTGCTGGATCTGTGATGGTTCCAAAATAGAACAGTGTTCAATACGGTGACGACGGTCGGCTACTTTTTTGGCTTTAAAGGCGGCATCGTATACTTCGATCGCGAATTTTACAGCCATGTCTCCATTGGCATGGATCATTAACGGCCATTCTTTTTCTGCTACAACCGTTTTTACAATGTCAAGATAGGTTTGTGTCGGCTCGTCCGGATGCGGATGCTCTTTATCTTCCGGGAAATTAAACACGCCAAGATTATCGGCTGGATAACAACAATAGGGCTCCGATTGGTATCCGGTTAAGCCCTGATTCGAACCGTCGGAAATGATTTTAACACTACCCGAATACAGATCTTTGTACTCTTTTATCGGCGTAAAAGGCGGTAGTTTTTTAGCATCATCCAACGTTAAACAGGTTTGTGCCACACCAATACGGACTTTCTTTTGATGGAAATCCAGATATAATTTTAAGATAAGCTCTTGTACCGATGTCATTCCGGCATCATACATAAACGTAACGCCACGTTGAACAGCAGTATCAAACAATTCTTCTAAATGTTTAAATGAACCGAGAGCAAATTCAGCTACCTGGCGGATCGGCATACATTTTAAAGCCGGACCGATTTCTTCGGTTTCCTGTAATTGTCCGTTTGTGGTTTGCTGGTAATTCTCGAATGTTTTGTATTGATCACGTATGCTTTTGTTTAGATCGAAAATAATACGGAGTGTCAACGAGTTTACATAGGCCGTATGCATCGAGGCACTCATGATAAATACCGGATAATCCGGTACGATGTTATCCAGAAATTGATAATCGAACGTAACCAGTTTGTTTAAAGTTCCCGGCGTATGACTTTTCTCAAACGGCATAAAGGCCGGATCAAGATTACAACCCAAAATCCAATAATTATTTTTGTTAAGATTTTCTTTGTTTTTAGGATCGTTTTGGTAGTCGTCCAGCTGTTTTTGTAACCATTGAGTGTTGTAGCCGTCCTTTAGAAATTGGCCGTTATAAGGACTTAAATCCAGCCAGCTACCCAATATGGCCGAAGGAACTAAGTGAACGTGTGGTTCGATCAGTCCCGGAAGTAAGGTGTGACCCTTGTCTAGTTTTCGGGTTTGAAAAAGATGTCCTGTTTTGATCATGGCTTCTGTTACGTGTAACATCGAACCGGAAGCAACGACTTTCCCTTTGTGAAATCCGATGGCTTCTACCGTATCCATTTTTCCGTCTACCAAAGGACGAATGGTACCGCCGTGAAACAATACGGATTCTTCCGTATGATCGGTAAATGGGGTTTTGTGCTCCGATAATTTTGTGATAATCTCCGAAGAGGAAAGTTCTTTTTCCAGAATCTTTAAAACCGGATTGTTACAACCGCAATGGGTACAACCGTGGTGAATGTGATCGTGATCGTGCATACTATTGAGATTTAGGGATTATCGTGATGTTATTTGTCGGTATTGATGTTACTCTGAATCGACCAGGCAAAGTCTAATAATGTTTGATTACGGAAACGACTCATGTCCTTCATATCGATATATTGATCAGCAGTATAAACAGCTCCGGTAACCGATGCCAGGGCGTGACAGCTCATACAGTTGGTTTGTACACCATATTGGTAATTTGGATTTAACTGGTTGTTGCTGCCGGTAAATACGTTTGGACCAAAAGAGCCTTCCAGATACGGGTTGAACGAAATGATGCTTCGTACGCCTTTGTTGGTTCCGCCGGTAATGGGCTGGTTGGGCCATACCATGGCATAGGAGGTCGACACGGCATAGTTGGCCGCCGCTCCTTTGATGATACTTGGACGTAGTTTTGCATTGAAAGCCGAACTTGGGAAAAACGGATTGTCACGATTATAGCTCCAGAAATAGGTTTGCCAGGTCCAGTTGCTGATTTCTTTGGTTCCAACGTGCATCGCTACCAATAGGATATAATCGCCGGCTTTGTATTTGCGTTTGTTGTTTTTCTGGTTGGCGTTCAGATAGGCGGCCATTCTCGCATCGGCCTGATCGTTAATAAATTCGTTTAGGTTACAACTGGCTGCTGCAATTTGAGCAGGTGTCGGATTGGAACCGGTAACGGGTACGATGGTTTTGTTTTTATCCTGTTTGTTGTTGGTGTCAACATAAACGTAGGTTTGCCAGTCTTGATATCCAAATGCTTTAGCTGGTTTTGGATCGCCTGGCCATACCGGTACGCGGATAAAACCGTTTGCATCAGCACCACCGGCAAAATAAGTAGGTTTGGTGGTGATACCAGCCGATGGAAATGGTGGAATGTTACCGATACCGTCTTTAACCTGGTATTTGTTTAGTGTTGATTGGTTGAAAATTAAATTTTGTGTCGAATAACAAGCTGCTGCCGGGTTGTAGGAAACCGTTTCGAAAACATTGGAAACCGTATCGAGCACGGCATTTCGTTTACCAAATAATTGCCCGTGGATTAACTGTTTGGGTACTTCCAGAGCACTACGCTCTTTTTTAATCTGAAAGCATCCGCCTTCTTTGTTACCGTCGGCGGCCATTTGTGCCAATTCTTTTACGCTCATCCAGGTTTCAAATACCAATAGCGAATCACCGTTAAAAACCTGTCCGGATTTGGAGGTTAAACCAGCCCAGATACCCCAGGCATGTTGGGCGATACTGGCCGAATCCTGTTTGTTAAGCCAACCGTAAATTGTGGTAGAGTCCTGTGGAAATTTAAAACCCGGCAAGTTTAAGTCGTCCGGGAATTCCTGCGGTTTAATGATGGGAGCGGCACCTAATAATCCGGCATCCGGAGTGGTGTTCTTTTTGCAGGAAATGGCCAGACTGGTAGCTGTCAGAGCAACCAGAATACCAAATGAAATGGTTTTAAGGGGTAGTAGTCGTTTCATGTTTGTTGTAGATTTGGTTCGTATTTATATGCTGTTTTTGTTGAATTACCTTATGTTAAATTAGAATCAAATTGCAATTTTTTTCTGATGTTAAATTTGCAACTTGTGTTGATTTGGATTTAGGTATAAGGCGTTTTGTAAATTTAGGGGCTTGGTAAAATCTATAATAGCGTATAATTACGCGTTTTTAAAACCGGACAGAATTACGGAAAAGGAAAGATGCGGACACAAAAAAAGCCGTTCCAAACGGAACGGCTTTTCGAAAATAATATGTATATTATTAGAATTCTTCTCTTCCTGCAAAGTGGAAAGCACTTTCGATAGCAGCATTCTCATCACTGTCAGATCCGTGTACTGCATTCTCCCCGATAGAAGTTGCATATTTTTTACGGATAGTACCTTCTGCAGCATCAGCAGGGTTTGTAGCTCCGATTAAAGTACGGAAAGCTTCTACTGCGTTGTCTTTTTCAAGGATTGCAGCTACGATAGGACCTCTTGACATGAATTCTACCAATTCTCCATAGAATGGTCTTTCACTGTGAACAGCGTAGAATTTTTGAGCATCCGCTACTGTTAATTGTGTTAATTTCATCGATACGATTCTGAAACCAGCTTCAGTAATCATGTTAATAATTCCTCCGATGTGTCCTTTTTCAACAGCATCAGGCTTAATCATAGTGAATGTTCTATTCGTTGCCATTTTGTTTTGTTTAAATTTTTCGCAAAAATAGTATTTTTAAGCCGAATAATACGTTATCTTTTTTATTTGTATCGAAGAATTGTTGTTCTTTTATAAAATCAATACCGGGAAATCCTGCTGCAATGGTTTTAATTCGCGGTATAATTCGGTTAATAAATGGTAACCGTTCTCCAGATAAAATTCCGAAAAATTGGCCGTCCGTTCCTGTAAACTCAGGTTCGGGAACAATTCATTTTGTAGTGCTGTAATACGGCTTAATTGCTCCTGATGGTTGCGTTTTTCGGCTTTTAACAATCGTTTTTCAAGGTTGTCCAATCCTTTTAGCTGTTTCTTTTCCTGAGCGGCTACCGCGCCCATAAATGAAGCATCGGTTTGGGCAGCTATTTCACGTAATTTGGAAAATTGCTGTTCCAGATGTGCTTTCTGTTCCGAAAAGTCCAGCGTAAAGGCTGAAAGGGCTTTGGTTTTAGCATCGATCAGCTCGTGTTGCTTTTGAAACAAATCGGCCCAGGTTAGTCCTAATTGGTCTGCTTTGTGTGCCTGTTTTGGTGTTGCAAGCACTGCAGAGTTTCGTAATACCAACATCGGAAAAGGAACTTTCGAAGCTTCAAAAAAGGATTTTAATTCCAACCAGTAGGCCAATTCACCACCACCACCAATATAGGCCAGATTGGGTAAAATCACTTCCTGATATAACGGACGCATGATCACATTGGGACTGAATTTTTCGGGATAACGTTCCAGTTCATCCAGAATTTCTTCGGTAGTAAACCGACGGGAAGTTCCGTTTACGATGTAGCCACCGTTTTCGAAAACGATGCGTTCCCGCAATCCGTCCTCAATATAAAAAAGGTTGATTTCTCTTGGATTAACCTGTATGTTGTAGGTTTTTAATAAAGCAGCCGTTTCGGTTACTTTCTCGAAAGCGATTTGTTCGAGCAATTCCCGTTTTACATACGGAATAAATTCTCGTTTTAGCGCTTCGGAATCACCGTCGATGATCACTAATCCTTGCTCTTGGAACAATTCGTTGGCCAGGTAACGCGTCGCATCAGCCAGATTCGAATGTTTCAGATAGGCATTTTTAAACAGCTGACGTAAAAATTCAGCGTTATTGCCAATCCCAAGTTCTTTCGAAAAAACATCAAAAACACTATCCAATCCTTCGGTCGAAAGCCGACCAACCGGACCGGAACTGTTGCGGTTCCATTTTATTTTTTTATTTCTGAAATTAAAATAATTGATCTCTTCAAAATCATGATCTTCTGTCGCCATCCAATATACCGGCACAAAATGATGATTCGGATAAGCGGCTTTTAATTCTTTAGCCAGATTGATGGCTGATACAATTTTATATAAGAAATATAAAGGTCCTGTAAAAAGATTCAACTGGTGTCCGGTGGTTACGGTAAAAGTGTTCCCGTTTTTTAACAGGGCGATATTTTGAAGTGTCGCTTCCGAAGCAGCTGTCGAGGTATACTGTTTTTCCAAAACGGTTACCAGTGTATTTCTGTGAGTCGTACTAAAATGTGCCGCTTTTTCGTCAATTTGACTTCCGAAATTTTCCAGGGTGGGAAAACGATGGTATAAGGACTGTGTTTCTGTTTTTTTATCTAAATAATCGACAATTAACCGGGAAAAATAATTGGATTCTTGATAGCTGATACAGTCAGTTGGCATAATAGGATATAATTATATAGGTATGTTTTTTTTGAAAAATAAAGGTAGATATAATCGCTTTCGAATCTCCCAAGTTATTGTTAATTTTTTAAAGCATCGATTGTCGGGCGCTTTGATGACGGTTTATCGCGCGTGATTTGTATCAGAAAAAACAAATTATAATTTTGAAAATGAGTGATTTAGTGATCAAAATTAAAAAAGGGTTTAAAATATTAGGAAATGTCGAAAACATTTTACAAACTTTGCATTGTGAAAAATTAATAACCTTTAAAAAACGAAGAAAAATGTTTGTATTGCAATCATCTACTATCAGTGTGACACCAAATTGTGGTGTAGCTGTTCTTCGTGGTTTTGTTTTATCCTAGAAAAATTACTTTCCAAGATAACAAAGCCCGAAGACAACAAGTTTCGGGCTTTTTTGTATACTTTACTTTAAAGCTCCCGGTTTAGCCCTTTATTTATCCGAATACGGATAAAATGTTTTGCAAAATAAATCAGTGACCCATTTGGATTACTGAGCACGTTGTTTTGCGTTCCAAAAAAAATCAAAGAATCAAACAATGGGAAATAAATTATCCGGGAAGGACCTGATCAAATTAGGCTTTCCTAAAAATAATAGCATCAATATTGCCTTGGGGCAAATTAACAGATATAGAAAAAGAGAGAAAAAAGAAGGTATTCTAACGGAGGCAAAAGAAGTATTGCTGTTTCCGGAAAAATTCAAAAATCACGGTACGTGGGGAAAGGTAGCCGAAGGGTTGATCAACCCGGTACAGGTGCGGATGCAACAACTCAATACGACTCGTGCACCGTTTTCAATTTTTGGCGAAAATGAAATTGATCAACAGGCAAAGTTCCAGTTGTACGATGCGCTAAAGTTGCCCATTTCCGTAGCAGGCGCTTTGATGCCGGATGCGCATTCCGGTTATGGCTTGCCGATCGGTGGTGTACTGGCCACCGAAAATGCAGTGATTCCCTATGGTGTGGGTGTTGATATTGGTTGTCGGATGAGTTTATCTATTTTCGATTTACCGGCGTCTTTTCTAAAAGGAAGGACCCAACAATTGGAAGCCATTTTGGCCGAGCATACCAAATTCGGAATGTATGAAACGCATCAGATTAAAGCCGATCATGAGATTTTTTACCGACCGGAATTTAAGGATATTCCATTTGTAAAAGGCTTGTTGGATAAAGCCTATAAACAATTGGGAACTTCCGGTGGCGGAAACCATTTTGTGGAATTCGGAATCGTAAAGATTGAAACGTCGTTACCGGAATGGAAGCTTCTACCCGGCGAATATGTGGCCATTTTATCGCATAGTGGTTCCCGTGGATTGGGTGCGAATATTGCCAAACAATATACCTATCTGGCGACAAAACAATGTCCGTTGCCTAAAAATGTGCAACAGTTGGCGTGGCTGGATCTGAATACGCATGATGGTCAGGAATACTGGATGGCGATGAATCTGGCTGGCGATTATGCGAAGGCTTGTCATGAGGATATTCACCGGCGTATAGCGAAGATATTGGGGAAAAGAGTGGCCGTGACCATTGAGAACCATCACAATTTTGCGTGGAAAGAAATACACAACGGAAAGGAATGTATTGTACACCGCAAAGGGGCTACTCCGGCAGCCGAAGGGCAATTAGGGATTATTCCCGGTTCGATGACCGCTCCGGGTTATATCGTGATGGGAAAAGGAAATCCGGAAAGTCTTAATTCGGCGTCACATGGTGCCGGAAGAGTGTTTTCAAGAGCCAAATGTAAAACGATGTTTACGCAGAGTGATATCAAAAAAGAACTTAAAAAGCACGAAGTAAACCTGATTGGCGGTAATATCGATGAAGCGCCAATGGCCTATAAGGATATCACTAAAGTGATGGCGAATCAACAGGAACTGGTTACCGTTTTAGGGACGTTTACGCCTAAAATCGTGCGAATGGATAAATAAGAATAACGATGAAACGATTTCAGGACGAAAATAAAAGAAGTCACCATTTTGCCAATGAATTTCAGGTAAAATGTCCGCAATGCGGGGCAAAAGCGACTGTTAAAAGAGTGTTTTCCGAAAAGGATCAATACGAGCGTTATCCGATTGGGATTTTAAAATGCCCGGGTTGTTATCTCTATCTCGAAGAAAGTGCGATGATCAAATATAAAGCAACCGTAAATCAGTATTGTTGTAACAATGTTGAAAAAGTAAAATACGAGTCGCAGCTTTTGAATGAGAAACCGCAAAAAATAAAAGTAAAGTGCACGAGTTGTAACCAGATAAAAGAATTTGTACCGAGAATTACCGAAGTACAGTTGTATTTTAAAACAGATGAGAATAATGCCAGAGAATGGTGTTTTAATACCGAATTATGGTATCAGAAAACCGTAAGGGGGAATGTGTTCTGGGCATATAATGAAGCACATATTGCTTATTTGGAAGCGTATATCGCTGCAGGTTTGCGGGAGCGAAACAGTCAGTATAACGGTGGAAAAACACTGGTGGCGAGTCTTCCGAAGTTTGTAAAAGATGCCCGCAACCGGGATAAACTATTAAAAGTGATTAAAGAATGGAAAAAATCATACAAATAACATCCGGAAGAGGTCCGGAAGAATGCACCTGGGTTGTGGCTCAGGTGCTTAAAAGAATAATGGAAGAGGCGCGATCGGAAGGACTGGAAGTGCAGATACTACATAGGGAACCGGGACAGGAAAACGGAACGGTGGCTACAGCAACGCTTATTGTTAAAGGAAAGGATAGCGCAGTTTTTGTCGATTCCTGGATCGGAACGATACAATGGATTGGGACCAGTCAGTTTCGAAAAATGCACAAACGGAAAAACTGGTTTATCGGAATTTTCGAAATAGTACAATCTGCCGTACCGAAAATTTCGTATGTAGATATAAAGTATCAGGCGATGCGAAGTTCCGGAGCCGGCGGACAAAATGTGAATAAAGTCAGCTCGGCCGTTCGGGCTACGCATATTCCAACGGGAATCAGCGTAGTGGCGATGGATAGCCGTTCGCAACATCAGAATAAAAAAACAGCAACCGAACGCCTTGTTCAGAAACTGGAAGAAGCAACATTAGCATTACTAAAAAAGGAGGTCGATAAGAAATGGGAAAACCAACTCAATATTGTTAGAGGGAATCCCAAACGCGTGTTCAGTGGAACCGATTTTAAAAAACAAAACGTGGCGAAAAATTATAGTGCCACACGACAACAACTAAAGAATAACTTGAAAAACTACATCGAATGAAAACAGATAAATTAGATAAGTTTTTGTTTCAGGCTATGGATGCCTATCCGTCTTATCTGGAAGAAACCGTGGAATCATTGGGATACGCTTTGTCGTATGACGCCCAAAATACCATGGCACTCTGCCTTTTAGGCAGGCTTCATGCCGAACAACTTTACGATTACGAAGGGGCGAAAACCTATTTTGAACAGGCATTGGCCGAAAACCTGTATGCTTTGGAAGTGTATCCGTATTTTATCGATACGCTGTTGCAAAACGAAGATTTTGATCAGGCCGGGAAATTAATCGATTTCGCACTAACCATTAAAGGTTGTAATAAAGCTGAAATTCTTTTGAAAAAAGTGAGCCTGTTGGAACGAAAAAGAGCTTTTAAAGATGCGAAAGAAGTACTGAAAGAAGTAAAGTTAAACGCCTATAATTCGGATTTACATTATTATATTTCGGATACGGAAAAACGATTAAAAGAAAAAACCGAATTGTCAGAAGGTAAAAAAGAAAAGAAAGCGAAAGCGAAAAAGAAGAAAAAGTAATTGTAAAAAAGCTCCCTTTATGGGAGCTTTTTTTATGATTTTCGTCGGAAATTTATTTTAGCGTGCAGTCAAAGCTGACGGCTACGTTTTTAGAAACTTTTTTACTGACTACACTCGGAATGGCAATAGCAAAATCGTCTACTGTAACATTAAAATCAGCGTGAATGGCAATGTCGTCACCCACTTTTTTGATTTTAGCCGGAATAACAACATCTTTTGTTTTGCCATGTACTTCGAGTTTACCGCGTATGGAATAATCTTTGGCCGCATCTGTTAGGGAGTTCATTTTAAAATCATCTATTTTTCCTTTGAAGGTTGCTTTCGGATAACGATCACTCTCAATATAATTTTCATTGAAATGCTCTTCCATTAAGGCAATTTTAAAACGAAAACTTTTAACCAGTACCAAACTGGCGATTTCACCCGTATCGGTGTTGAGTACAAATGTGGCATTACGGCTTTTGGCCTTTACTTCTTCAAAAGCGGGAACCGATGCTTCAAAGCTGATTTCTCCGGTTTTGGTGACCTTTTTATTTTGTGCCTGTAGCCCTGTAAAAGTACAGAGCAGGGCGGCGAGAAGGTATAGGATACGTTTCATGATTCAGGGGTTTATTATTCGATAAGACCGTTAGTGTTCCATTCGATTATTTTGTTGATTGTACTTTGCGGTAAACGCGTGCCGCCCAAGGGCATCATACCGTCTGCTCCCTGAGACCGGGATATTCTATCGATCAGCCCTCGGTTTAAAACGGCGTTTTTTACATCGGCATAGGAGGTTAACGACATTGGGGCCCCGTTCGATGGTATGGTTCCGTGGCACGAGATACAATTGTTGGTGATAATGCTTTTCACCGTGTTAGTATAGGTAACCGGTTCGGTATTGTTACTGGTGTCGATAAGGTCGGAATCGGTATCGTTCGTACAACCGGTCAGTACTAATAAACTGAGTGAAAGGGGGAATAGGTAGCTTTTTTTCATTTTACTTTATTATATGGTTAAAGTTATGATTAAAATTTAATTTATAAAATGAATTATCGTTAATTTTACATTTATTAAATTAAAAATTTATGAAAAGAAAACGAATAGTGTTAATTTTGATTGTACTGGTATTGCTGGGCTTTGCCGGTTACTCCTATCTGTACAAAGGGCATCGCGATATTGCCTCGGAAAAAGAGAGTTATCTCGTAACGGCCAATTCTATTTTTGATGAATTTAAAGTCGATGAGGCCAAAGCCAATCAGAAATATCTTGATAAAACAATAGAAGTCTATGGTAAAATCAGTAGTGTTGATCTGGAAGCCAATTCGGTTATCATCGATGAAAAACTATTTGCTGTGTTAAAAGATAAAGTCAAAAACGGAGAGTTGATGGTTTTGTCCAACATCAAAGTGAAAGGCCGGTTTATTGGTTATGACGATTTACTGGGCGAACTTAAAATGGACCAATGTACCATAGTGGAATAAGGGTAACCGATTTCCAATGACGATATTTAATTAAATAACGAATCCAATTAAACACCTTATATGAAAAAAAGTTTACTTTCTTTACTCTTGCTCCCTTTTTGCGCGTCGGCTCAAAATGACCTGTTGTCGGAAATCGACACGGTAAAAACAGATAACCGGGTGGAATCGGTATTTAAGTCCTTAAAAATCGTGAACCTTGAATCGACAAAACTTGCCGCGAAAGGCGATTTCTATTTTATAGTGGCACACCGTTTTGGATATGTCAAACATGGGTTTGAAGATTTTTTCGGAATGGATGATGCCAATACGCAAATCAAGTTTTCTTACGGGGTGACCAATTGGCTTACAGCTCATGTTTCCCGTAGTGGTTTTCAGAAAACCTACGAAATGGCGCTGAAATATCGGTTAATGGCACAGGAAAAAGAAGGATTTCCGGTAACCTTGGTCGGATTTAACAGTTTGGCAATCAATACTGAAATGAAAAAAGAAGATTTTCCAAACCTGAAATTTGATAACCGATTGAGTTATGTGACGCAATTATTGATTTCCAGAAAGTTTACCGAACGGCTTTCGCTGGAATTAGCACCAACCTATTTCCATGAAAATACGATCCGGGATATATTGGATGGAAATAATAATGTGATCACACCTAATCCGCAATCGAACGATCAGTTTGCTTTGGGGATGGGTGGGCGTTATAAGCTAACCAAACGCTGGTCGGTTAATATGGATTATGCCGCACATCTTAACCGGGCTAAAAATTCCGTGTTTACGAATCCGCTATCCGTTGGTGTGGATCTGGAAACGGGAGGACACGTTTTTCAAATGCATTTTACCAATTCCAGAGCGATGAATGAAGCAGGCTTTCTCGGGCAGACTACAGGCGACTGGGGAAAAGGCGAGATATCTTTTGGATTTAACCTGGTTCGGGTATTTTAAAAATAAAAACCTGCCGGTTATAATTTCCGACAGGTTTCCAATACAGAAAAGGGCTGTTGTTGAACAGCCCTTATTTTTTAATTCTTGATGAATTTTGTACTGTGTTTTTCTCCGGTATTGCTTTCAATAGATAGGATATAGGTTCCTTTTGCTAAAGTACGAACATCAATCTGATTGGATTCGATAGCCGTTGTTAGAGCAATACGTCCTGTGATATCATAGAAAATCGCTTTGTCGGCAGTAGCACCTGTTGCATCCAGCTGTATTTTGATAAAATCATGGGATGGGTTCGGATAAATTACAAAAGAGTCTTTGCTGTGGTCTCCGGTGCTAAGCAGTGTGTTTCCTTCTATAACTACAAGATGTTGATTAGGATTGACATTGTTATAAGTGTCTACAATTCCTGAAGGCCATTTGATCACCACCTGAGTAATTTGTGTAGCCGTTCCCAGTCCGAAATGTACATTTAAAGAACTCATGTTTCTAAAACCGTCACCGCTTCGAACATCGCGAATCTGTTTACCCCATGGTCCGCTGATTTCGACTCTGGCTCCGATTCCGTTTGCATTACTTTGGATTCCTTTTAAGGAAAGTTTTAACCACTTGTTGGAGTTGGCATTATTTAGGAAAACATTGTCTCCGTTTTGGATGTCAAGGAAACCGTCGTTGTTTAAATCTCCGATAGGTCCGTTGGTGATACCTCCTAACGGCTGACGCGTAAAGGTCATGTTGCCGTTGTTAAACAGGATTGTGTTTCCGGGACCGAAAATATCAATATAGCCATCGTTATTAAAATCGTGCGCTACATTTTCCTGTCCTAAATTGGTTAGCAACGGGATTCCGGAACCAGCCGTAACATCGGTAAAAGTTCCGTCACCGTTGTTACGCATCAGTTTGTGCATACCGTTTGTATTGGAACTGGCACCTACAAAAACGTCCATATCGCCGTCATTGTCGAAATCGCCCCAGGCCGAAGACCAGGTTTGAATTGGGTCGGATAAGCCGGCTTGTACACTTACATTGGTAAACACACCATTTCCATCGTTACGGTGTAATTCGTTAAGACTGGCAGAAATATTTCCGCCACGGCATTTAGCAATAAATAAATCCTGATCACCATCATTATCATAATCAATCCAGATGGAACCGTAGTTTCCACCTTGTGGATGATCACCCATTCCGCCTTGATGATAGGTAAGGTTGCTGTTACCATCGTTCATAAAATATACGTTTGGATTAACGTCATGGCAAACAAAAATATCCAGATTTCCGTCGTTGTTGATGTCTACAAAATTGGTTCGCTGACAGAATATATATTGTGAAAAAGACTGAGCGGTATAAGCAGTACCATTGGTATTGGCCTTAATAAACGAAGCACCGCTTCCGCCTCCGAAAATCAGGTCGTTATACCCGTTTTTATCAAGGTCACCGGCTGCGATACTCCACGACGGTTGATTGTTTGCTCCGGTTAACGGGAAAGTGGTACCGGTAAAACTTCCGTTTGAGGACTGATACAAAATCCGCATTTGGTTATTACCCACGCCAACAATATCGTCAAGGTAATCACCGTTCATATCGACTACACAATTTTTATAGGTAAAACCGGTAAGCGGTTGGGGCATTTGTGAAAAACTAATTAAATTGGTTCCTGGTGTTGCTTGTGATAAGAGGAAATCAAAACCGATACTGTCCCATCTGTTATCAAAAACAATGAAATAAGTGTTGCCTTGTACAGCTTCGAAAACAACGGTTGAGGTATTCGCGCTACCGCTATCATCATCACTGGTTACACAAATCATCGAATTACAGGTACCTTTATAAACGTTAATACGGGTGTCACGACCTACGCTGCCCGGTAAATCGGTGGTTACCGTTACCGAATAATTAGCGGTAGGAGTATAGGAATACCATTCACAGGCTGTACCAAAAATCGGATTTCCCGGTAAACATTGTATAGAAGGGAGGTTGGTACCTGAAATAAACGGTACGGAATATTGCCCGGGACCGATTGTCTGGGCATTATTACAAGTGGTTTGGGCATGTAGGTTTACATATCCCAACAATAAAAGCAATAAGGTAATTTTTTTCATGTCGTTTTGGTTTTTTGGTTATTATATTAGATTTAGAGGTTAAGGGCAGGTTGGATTGAGCGAACTAATCCATTGTTCGATCATCTGTACGGCTTCTTCGTGTGCCATGGTACGGCCTAGTAACGGCATACGATTGGCCTCGTCGGTCGATTGTAATCGGAAGTGTAGCATTGAACGCTGAAACTTACCGCGGCTTACAATATGTGTCAGATCATTGTCGATAAATTCCTGTGGCTCGACACAAATCCCCAGATTGACCGGATTCGAGGTTTCACTAAAGGCAAAACGCATCGGACGGTAATCGCAATGACTGTTTTCAGAATGACAGTGTGCACAATTGATATCGAGATAGGAACGTACACGTAGTTCCAGTGGTTTCGAAGTGTCTTGCCAGTTGATGGTACTGGTAATGTTGGCCGGATAACCGGATTGAAGCATCCCGCGTTCCATCCATTTTGTTAACTGATTTTTAGCACCATCGGTATAGTTGTAAACAATGTTGAGGTTTTGCGGTTTAGGTCCTATCGGAATCGCTTTTTCATCTTTTTTATGACAGGTAAGGCATTCTACTGATGAAGGAATTCGGTAATTTGTTGACTTGGTCTGTCCATTTTCTATCCAGCTTAGTGAACGGTAACTGCCGTTCATGTCAAGTACGGCATCGGTTTGAGAGTCGTTCCAGATATAATTGGCAAAGATCCACTGATCGACACCTTCACTGTCGACACCTTTCTTGATCATTAATCGGGTTTCAATGATCTGTGTTTTATTTTCCGGTTGAACATTATCGTAATAAAAAGTTTTGATCAAAACTGTCCCAATCGGGAAGGTTACTACTTTTCCATCGCCGTTATATACTGCTTTGGTATTTTCCGGCATCCATACAAAGCGTTTTTTATGTGCGTAATCGGTAAAAAGTCCACTGGCAATTTCATAAGGTAATACGCGATCATTTGGGGTGTTGTTTTTTAGCGCTCCGGTAAAAAAATGATAGTCTGAAAGTTTGGGATAAGGAACTTGTGACAAGTCGGCCGAAACGGGTGTGCCTGTCGGAGTAGTAGGTGTTGGGGTAATTTCTGTGTATTCATCGTTGTCGGATTGACAGGAAAATAATACAAAAAGCCCCATTAATAGTAGTAGTGTAGGGGAAAAGTAATTTTTTTTCATATAATTGTTAATCAAATGTTTATGTTTTGTCTAACAAATATAGTAGAATTGGCTAATTAATCTTTAATTAACAATAATTTTAAAAAATATTAATTTTTTTGTTAAAAATATTTGTTATTAAGTTATTGTCATGATTTGTTTATAGGATGTTTCTTTTTTGTCCGGTTAGCTCAGATTGGCTCCAATAGTGTTATGGAATAATAATATGACTTAAAGAGGTATTCGCTTTTTGTCCACTATTTTGAGCAATGATAAAATAGAGTTATTTGTCTGTTTTGCATGTTGAATTGTCTTCGCCGTTGCTACTAAGTTTGTGTAATTTAGTTGAATAACGATTTCAATATTTTGGATATGAGAAGAGTAATGAGAATGAAAGGATATTTAGTACTGCTGTGTTGTTGTTTGCAGGTTATTTTTGGTTATGGACAGGAAGTATTGTTTTCAACAATGGACGAGGTTAGGAAGCCAGTGCCACGTGAGCCAAACGTATCATCAGTTACGAATACAAGGGAGTTGATTATAATGGATGATTTTAAATTGTCAAAAAAGAGTCAGATCACTCAATTTAATTTTGTTGGGCAACTCGGAAAAGCAACGCCCGAAAACATAGCATTAATTAAAGGAGTACGGTTGTATATTCTTAGAGCGTTTACTACTGGTCAGCCATTATCTGAAGCAAGCAGTTTGAATTATTTTGAGCTGATACGGGAGTATGCTCCGGGATTGAAAATAATACAGCAAGGAGATCAGGTTATAATTAGTATCGATATAAAATCGCTCGGATTTGATATGATACTTGAGGCGGGAACATATGGAATTGCCTTTGCGCCGATAATTGCTACAGAGGAGATGTCACCCGATAAAGTATGGAGCTGGTTTCCGGGAACCGATTTCGGCAACGAAGCAGTAGTCTGGGACAATGGCGGTTGGTCATCAACAGGTTCTGGATCCGTAGCTTTTAGTATTGAAGGTAAAAAAGTAACGTTGGGAATTTCAAAATCGGATATACAAACCGTTACTGCAAAGGTGTATCCTAATCCTTCGTATGATGTTTTTAAAATTAGTACACCAAAAGAGATAGTTTCTGTTGTGGTGTATAATGGAAACGGACAATTGGTGTTGCAGAGCCGGTCGGAAACTGTTGATTTGTCGGCTTCTCCTAAAGGAATTTATTTTTTGACTATGACTTGTAATGATGGTACACAGGTTCGTGAAAAATTAATTAAAATCTAAAATAAAATGAAAATAAAAAAAGTGAAAAATTGGGTAGCACTTTGTTGTAGTTTGTTTGTGGTGAATTTATTAAATGCTCAGGAAAAGGTAATATTTTCAACTTTAGATGATGTGAAAAAATTAGATGATTTTGCCGCCAGTATCTCAACAGTTAGTAATACTCAAAAAAGAGTACTGACGGATAATTGTTTTCTGAGGAAAAGGAGTAAGATTAGCCGGTTTAATTTTGTGGGACATATTGGCTTAATTGCTCCAGGGGATATGTCGCAGATTAAAGGGGTACATATATTTATTTTTAAGAATATATTTGAGGAGATCGATGGGAAACATGAAGAAATTCCGTTTTCAGGAACTTCTTTGGCCCATTTTTATTTGGATAATGCCAACGCAGGTTTATTAAAAAAAGTTGAGAAAGAGAAAGTTCTTGTTTCGGTTGATTTGGATCTGGCTGGAAAAGAACTGATTTTGGAATCAGGTTCTTATTGGATAGCGTTTGCTCCTGTTATGGCTACCGATGGTTTGCCGGCTGATAGCGTCTGGTATTGGTATGAAGGAGGTGGTGCTAGTTATTATGTTAGAAAATGGAATAATGGTGATACAAAATGGAGTCCTATTAGAAGTGGTAGCCCGAGGACGATGGCTTTTAGTATCGAAGGTAAAGAAGTGGTATTAGGAATTTCTGAATTAGATATGCAAACAGCTGTACTAACGGTATATCCCAATCCGTCTTGCGATATCTTTAAAATTAGTACACCAAAAGAGATTGTTTCTGTTGCGGTGTATAATGGAAACGGGCAATTGGTGTTGCAGAACCGGTCGGAAACTGTTGATTTGTCGGCTTCTCCTAAAGGAATTTATTTTTTGACTGTGACTTGTAATGATGGTACACAGGTTCGTGAAAAATTAATTAAAATCTAAAATAAAATGAAAAGAATAAGATGTCGATTGTTGTTGTTTTGCATGCTGCTTGCTATTACGCTATTGAAGGCACAAGAAGGGGAAGTGCTGGTTTCGACGTTTTTAAACTATCCTGATACTAAGCCGCATCGTTTTGTTGATAATATTTCAACAGTTACGAATACCCAAAAGAAAATCCTGGCGGATAATTTTTATATTAAACATAACAGTAAAATCACCCGATTTAATTTTGTAGGACAAATGGGTAAAACGGCTCCCGGAGATATTTCCCTTATACAAGGAGTGCATGTGTTTGTTTTTGATAAGGGCCTTTATGACGATAGGTTTAAAATTCCGTTTTCGGGTACTTCTTTAGCTCATTTTTATCTGGATGATACCAATCCTGGATTGTTAAAAAGGATTGAGGATGAGAAAATTATTGTTTCAGTTGACTTGGTTCTGGCCGGTAAAGAATTAGTTCTGGAAGCAAACAATAATTATTATTGGCTGGCTTTTGCTCCGGTTGTGGCTACCGATGGTTTGCCGGAAGATAAAATTTGGTATTGGCACGATGGTGATGGTGGCGGATTTGATACACTGGTATGGCAAAGCGGTGATACGGAATGGGTTTATGGTTATGTAAATTCTACAGCGTATAGTATTGAAGGTGAGAAAGTAAAATTAGGGATACCGGAATTGGATGCTTATACTGTTGTCACAACGATTTTTCCAAATCCATCAAATGGTATTTTTCGAATAAAGACCCCGAAAGAGATTGCTGTTGTTTTGGTTTATAATTTAAGTGGACAATTGGTGTTGAAGAGTGCGATGGATATAATCGATCTGTCTGTTTTTCCTGAGGGAGTTTATTTTGGAACTGTAATACATAACGATGGAACGCAAACCTATGAGAAATTAATTAAAACATAGAAATAAAAAAAGGAGCTGTCTCAAAAGTCAAAACGCTATTTTTTAGGATAAGAATAATGCGTTAAAATTTAAATATAACTGACAATAAATTAGTAGGAAACAGGTTTTAAGGTATTTTGTTGTCAATCATTCAAAACAGAAAAGGGCTGTCTCAAAAGTGAGTCAGCCCCTTTTGTTATAAGACCAATGTTACACCATAATCGGATAACTTGTCTAAAGCTTCCGGAGAAGTATAGTCAAAACGACTGATATGATCCTGATGTTCTTTCTTAGATTGAATGCGCCGGATGGAATCGTAAAAACGCCGAACTTCATCAAGTGTGTTTAAAATAGGTTTCGGCACACTTACAGTATTTCCTTGATCATCTTTGGCTACCATCGTAAAATAGGACGAATTACTGTGTTTTATTTTTCCGGTTTGAATGTTTTGCGATACAACCCGGATGCCAACCACCATAGAACTCCGGCCTACATAATTGACGCAAGCTTTTAAGGTAACCAATTCGCCTACTTCTATAGGATTTAAAAAATCAACGGTATCAACCGATGCGGTTACGCAATAGCGACCCGAATATTTCGAAGCACATGCGAAAGCAATCTGGTCCATTAAGGACAGAATATAGCCGCCGTGTATTTTTCCGCTAAAATTGGAATGCGATGGCAACATCAGTTCGGAAATGCTGATTCGCGAAGAGCTGATTTTTTTAGGTTCGGTACTCATCTTTATTCGGTTAAGTCGTTGTTGTTAGCACGGTTTAAGATGCTTTCGGGTAATGCCTTTTTGGCTTTGGCTCCCATCTTTTTTAATTTTTCAACACTGGTGATCAAATTCCCTTTTCCGTCTACAAGCTTGTTCATCGCGCCCTGGTATTCCGTTTTGGCTTCGTCCATTTTTTTACCAATCTTGATCAGATCGTTTACAAAGCCCTCGAATTTGTCGTATAAAGCACCAGCCTGACGGGCAATTTCATAAGCGTTTTCCTGTTGCTTCTGATTGGTCCACATACTGTCGATGGTACGCAAAGTCGCTAATAAGGTCGATGGCGTTACGATGACAATATTTTTTTCAAAAGCCTTATTGTATAAGGTGGCATCTTCATTTAAAGCGATCGCAAAAGCAGGTTCCATCGGGATAAATAGCAATACAAAATCCGGACTTTCCATCTGATACAGATCGTGATAGTTTTTACCACCCAGTTGCTCAACATGACGTTTTATCGAGTTAACATGCTCTTTCAGATATTGAATCTGGATTGTTTCATCGTCTTCGTTTACATAACGTTCGTAAGCCGTAAGGGATACTTTGGAATCCACAATCATTTTTTTACCGTCCGGTAAGTTGATCACAACGTCTGGTTGTACGCGACTACCTTCTTCGGTTACAAAACTTTGCTGTACTTCATATTCGCGCCCTTTTTCCAATCCTGATTTTTCCAGTACTTTTTCCAAAATCAATTCGCCCCAGTTTCCTTGCATTTTGCTATCGCCTTTCAATGCTTTGGTCAGGTTTAGCGTTTCTTTACTCATCTGTTCGTTTGTTTCCCGCAGATTTAGAATTTGCTGGCGCAAAGCAGCGTGATAGTCGATACTCTCTTTATGGGTGTCTTCAACTTTCTTTTCAAATAAATGAATACGCTCCTGTAATGGCGATAGTATGTTTTTTAAGTTTTCTTTGTTTTGTTCGGTAAACTTATTGGTTTTTTCTTCCAGGATTTTATTAGCCAGATTTTCGAATTCTTTGGTGAATTTTTCCTGTAACTGGTTTACTTCCTCTTTCTGTTCTTTGTTGCGTTCCCAAAGGTTTTCAAAGTCGACTTCTTTTTTGGAAAGCTGTATGGCCAGTGCTTCTTTTTCGTTACGGATGTTTTCCTTTTCGGTCTGAACTGATGCCAGTTGTCGCTCAAACTGACCGCGTTCCTGTAAAAACTGTTGTTTGAGTTGCTCCTGTTGTACTAACAGACCGTTAATGCGCTCTTCCAATCCCGATTTTTCCGATTGTGAACGCGCACTGAATAAGGCTTTTCCAAGATAGATTCCGATTGCCAATGCTAAGATAAATGCGGCGAGTAAAACTAGTGTCTGTAACATCGTTTGTTTTTGTTATGTAATGGTTTTGTAAAAGTAGCTATTTGTTTTTTAGGAACACAAAAAAAAGAAGCTCCGCCGAAACGGGATAAAATTGATCAAAATAAGATAAGATACCGGTATGGAAATCCGTATAAAAAAGGAAAGTGTTTTTAGGATATTGGGAGAGATCAATAAGAATCCCTAAAAAGCTATTACGGTAATAATTTTTTGGATTCCAGTCCGTGTTTTAATAAAGCGATCAGTTCGTCTTTTTCTTGCAGGCGTTTTTCGTATTGTTCGATTAGCTTTTGGTACACTTCGTCCAGAGCGATTAGTGTATCCTGCAGTTGTAGCTTACTTTTTTGTTTTTTAATGGGAGAGCCTTCTTTTTGTTTGGATAAAAAACTTTTGGGCTTTACATCAAAGATCGTACTTAGTTGTTCAATATGTGAAGCCCACGACTGACTTTCTCCGTTTTCGATACGGGCATAAGCCGATTGGGAGATATTAAGTTTTTCGGCAACTTCTTCCTGTGAATAACCTCGTGTTTTTCTCAAATGGCGAATTTTTGCTCCTACAGTCCGATTCATTTAATTACTCTTTTTTAGGTCTTAAAAATATAAAAAATAAATATTATCCTATAAAAAACGGGTAAAATTACCCTTAAAACGAATAAGAACCTGTTTTTTAACTTCTTAAATTTGAAAAAAACAAGATTCTGTATGATGTTAAATGCGAATCATTTATTTTTTTTATGGTTCAAAATGCGTTGTTTTTTTATGTTTTTGCTAAACGGAAAATAACGTTTTTAAAAAGGTAAATACCATTTCATATACCGCAACCAATCAAATTTATTATATAATGAAACGATTAAATTTAAAAAAGAAAGTAGTTTCCGTTTTAACGGATAAGGAAAAAGCAAACATCCAGGGTGGTGGAACAAACGAAACATGTGCAAGTTTTGCAACGGAAGTGAAATGGACCGATCCGGAGCCTTGTGGTGTTAAGTTAACAAGAAGAGAATGTGTAAGTATACAAATCGAATGTGTTACACATCACTATTGCCCAACCTATACTTGGGAGGAGATGTAAAAAGAGCATCGTAGCATAAATAGCGATTGCACACCATCGCATTTATAATCGTATAAATGCATTGTAATATGCAATAGTGTAAAATTGTGCTATTTAAACCGTTGGAGAATACCGGTTCTTCAACGGTTTTGCATTTAATAATGACCTTGAACCTACTTTTGTTTATGAATTTTGATAGTTATAAGGAACTGAATACAATAGCGGCGTATCTGCAAAACGAAACACTGCTTTTTCGTGATAATAAAGTCGCCCAAATCGCATTACATACCGGCCTACCCGGAATCATTCTCACACTGACAGCTATACGGAAACAATTTCCGGAACTTGTAGATCCTGTCATTCTCAGAAAATATATTGATAAAGTATATATCCTACTTTCGGAAAGTGAAGCTTTTTATCCGTCTTTTAGTGGCGGTCTGGCGGGATATGGGTTTCTCTTGTACCAATTGGCAGAAGAAAAGCATATCGATATAGCTGATTATAAAGATATCATCGAAGAAATTGACGAAATTATCGCAGAGCATCTGAATGACAATCTGGAAATGGATCATGTGGATATCCTGCATGGCGCGATGGGAATGGCGCTTTATTTTTTAGAAAAAGGAGCGTCGACATATGCCGAAAAAGTCATCGACCGTCTGAATGTCACCGCCAAAAGAGAAGAAAATAGCTGTTATTGGAGTACGTTCGATTTTTTTAAAACAAAAGCCTATAAGATTGATTTTGGTCTGGCACACGGAAATGCCGGAATCCAATACTTTTTAGGCAAATGTCTCAAACATAATATCCAAACGGATACCTGTAAAGAATTGTTGAAAGAAAGTCTGAATTTTTACCGCCACAATACACAGGAATTAGGAGCGATAAAATCATATTATCCGACGATGTTGTTAGAAGATGATTATCGAAACGGGACGACAAAACCGGAAACATCAAGAGTAGCCTGGTGTTATGGGGATCTTGGGATTTTGCACACGCATTTATTGCTGGCAGATGTCTTACAGGATGGTGCTTTACAAGAAGAGACGATAACAAAATTAAAACAGGTTGCCAGCCGGAGGTTGATCGCTGAAACAATGCACCACGACGCCGGATTGTGTCACGGAACAGCCGGATTGGCATTGTTGTTTAAAAACAGTTATGACCGTACCGGCGAAATAGCGTTCCGGGAAACTGCAGAGTATTGGTTGCAAAAAACCTACGATTATAAAACAGGTGCCGATTCCGAAATAGGATATTGCCTTTATGATGGAGGCGAACGAAAGGAAAACGATAGTTCGTTGCTCGAAGGTCTTTCGGGAGTTGCAGCGGCCTATCTGGCAACGATTTCTCCAATGGGAGCGCCTTTGGTAGACAAAGCAGTATTCCTTAGTTTGTAACGATTCAACACCATGACATGGAACAGAAATTGCCCTATATAAACTTTGACAATTACGTCTTACGAACGCCGTTATTGCCGGTCGATCATTTTTTGAAATTGACTTCCGGAAAAGAGGTACCGGACGAAAGTATAAAAAAACAATTTGAAAATCCGGTTGTAAAAGAAGCCGTTTTTCTGGCTTCGCCGGTTTTATATCGCGAAATAGAAAAATGGGTATCCGGAAACAGTAAGGACCCAAAAGAAATACAGAAAATCCGTCTCTCTTTTCTGAAATATTTAACCCGAATGGCTTCCCGATCGACTCCTTTTGGGCTTTTTGCCGGTTGTGGATTAGGAACTTTTGCAGAAGAAAGTGCCATCCGGAATACCGATTATACACAAAATAAACGGCATACCCGTTTGGATATGAATTTTGTGGGAGCGTTAAATCAATCGTTTACAACCAACCCGTTGATCCGGGAACAACTGCGGTATTATCCGAATTCCAGTTTGTATTTTATAGGCGATCATATCCGTTATGTGGAATGTCTGTATAAAAACGGAAATCGCATCCATCATCTGATCGAGATTGAAGGTTCGGATTATATTCGGGATTGTCTCAAACAGGCACAAACGGGTGCTTTTAAAGCGACTTTGGTTAAAGCGTTAGTTTCGGATGAAATTACCGAAACGGAAGCTACGGAATTTATCGACGAACTAGTCGATAATCAGATATTGGTTAGTGAAATGGAGCTTTCCGTTTCCGGAACGGAATTTATCGGACAAACGCTTAACCTACTTAAAAACATAAAAGGAGCGGAAGCACAGGTGACGTTATTGGCAGAAGTTGCTGCAAAAATAGACGCACTTGATCATACTTTAGGAAATGATCCGGAACGCTATCATGATCTGATCGAAACACTACGCCGGTTCGAAATCCCTTTTGATGAAAAGTTTATTTTTCAAACGGATATGTTCCTGAACGCCAGTCGGAATGTACTGGCGCAGGTAGTAACAGTTCCGCTACAAAAGGCGATAACCGTATTAAATCGGATAACGCCCAAAAACGAAAATCCGCAGTTACAACAATTCATGGAAAAGTTCCGTCAACGTTACGAAGACCGGGAGGTTCCGTTATCGCTGGTATTGGATAATGAATTGGGTATTGGTTATCCGGTCAATAATTACAAAGGAGGAATCAACACGCTGTTGCATAATATCCGTGTGCCGAATGTTGGAACGCAAAAACGAAAAGAAGTGCGTTGGACGGCACTTGATAGTATTTTATACCGAAAAATACAGGAAGCACGGGAAAATAAAAGTGCAGTGATCCGGATTGATGAAGCCGATTTAAAAGGAACCGAAGCAGGTTGGGATGACCTTCCGGATACATTTTCGGTAGTAGCAGAGGTTGTAAAAGGCGAAAAAGAGGAGCAGTTGGTGATCCGCTCTGTAGGAGGATCGGGCGCTGCCAATCTGATGGGGCGTTTTTGTTTGGGTGATCCACAAATGGACAAACATGCGCGCACTATTATTCGGGCGGAAGAAGAACTAAATCCGGATAAATTGGTATCGGAAATTATTCATTTACCCGAAAATAGAGTAGGGAATGTACTAATGCGACCGGATTTCAGACAATTCGAGATCCCGTATCTGGCGACTTCGGGTAAACCCACGGAAAATCAGATCCCGATAACCGATTTATACGTTTCGATAAAAAGCGGCCGAATCGTTTTACGTTCCCGTAAGCACAATAAAGAGGTTTTGCCCCGACTCACCAATGCACATAATTACAGTTACAATTCCTTGCCGGTCTATCATTTTTTATGCGATTTACAAGCACAGGGTAAAAGAGGTGGTTTGTATTTTAACTGGGGTGTTCAACGTGACGAATCGAATTTTCTGCCACGAGTGGAATATGATACCATTATTCTGTCCAAAGCCAAATGGAAAGTAGTAGGAAAAGAATTTGAAAAACTAAAGGCTATCGATACGATCTCCGGTTTGGCGGAAGTTACTCAATGGCGACACGAACGAAAGATACCGCAATATGTTGTTTTGGTTGAAGGGGATAATAAGTTGTTGTTAAATCTGGAAAACCTGACCTCCTTTCAGATGTTGGTTTCGGCTGTTGCGAAAAAAAGTGTGTTCGAGCTGGAAGAATTTCTGGGAACCGATGCAACGCTGGTAGGTGGAAACGAAACGGAGTATTTCGCCAATGAGTTTATTTTTTCTTTTTTTAAAACCCGATCTTAAAAAGGAACCAAATGGAAAACAATGTCAAAGCAACTTTTCTTATAGGGGAAGAATGGCTGTATTATAAGATTTATACCGGTTTTGCAACAACCGATTCGGTTTTGTACAATCATTTATACACGGTGGTAACCGGTTTGTTACGCGACGGAGTAATCGATAAATGGTTTTTTATCCGCTATGCCGACCCGGAACATCACTTGCGACTGCGATTGCATCTGACGGAACCGGAACATATCGGATTGGTGATTCTCGCTTTTCGGGATACGTTTCGCCGTTTGTCGGATCAGCATACAATCTGGAAAATCCAAACCGAAACCTACGAACGGGAATTGAGTCGTTACGGAGAAATGGTAATGGAAGAAACCGAAACGCTCTTTTTTTACGATAGCGAATGTATGGTCAAACTACTTACCGTATTAGAGCTTACCGATAATGATAATGAAAGATGGATGGTCGGAATGGCGGCAATCGATTCGTTTTTGAGTGTTTTTGAGTATGATATGATGGCCCGAAAAAAGCTGACGGAGCATCTTAGAACCGGATTTTTTAAAGAGTTTCAGGTAAATGCTATGACCAAAAAAGACCTGAGTACAAAATACCGGAATCATAAAAATGAAATCGATCGTTTTATGAAAAGCAATCCCGATTCAAACGACCTAAAAGCATTGCTTCTGGAAAGAAATAAGATTATTCTGACAGCGGCAAATAGAATACGGGAAGCGTTGGAACCGGAACGTTTGGACGATGTGTTGGGGAGTCATATTCATATGATGATGAATCGTTTGTTTGATTCCAACAATCGTCAGTGTGAAATGATATTATACGACCTGTTGTGCAGTTATTACACCTCGGTGTTGGCGCGCGAAAAGAAAGCGCAGTTAACGATTTCCGGTTAATCGTTACGATTAAAAAAGTGTATTTTTGCTGCAAATACCACTGTTATGCCACACCATCATTTCCTGATCCACAAACCGCACGGTTATCTGAGTCAGTTTATTTATGAAAAAAAACGACATAAAAAACTACTGGGTGAACTCTATGCTTTTCCGGAGGGAACGATGGCTATCGGCCGATTGGATGAAGATTCGGAGGGATTGTTGTTACTTACGACCGATGGAATGATGAGTGAAAAAGTGCGTAGCAAAACCGTAGCCAAAGAGTACTATGCTCAGGTAGACGGAATCATTACGCCCGAAGCCGTTAAAGCCTTACAAAACGGTGTCGAAATCGGAGTAAAAGGAACGCGCTATACGACAAAAAACTGCGAAGCCAGGCTTATAACCGAATTACCGGATTATATAGGTGTTGGGCGGAGAATCCGCGACGAACGACACGGGCCAACCAGTTGGGTTTCGATAACGTTAACCGAAGGGAAATTTCGTCAGGTACGAAAAATGACAGCGGCTGTAGGCTTTCCAACGTTACGTCTCGTTCGCGTGCGAATTGGTAATCTGACGTTAGAAAATCTGGAAGCCGGAGCGGTGCGCGAAGTGCAACATTTTGAACTGCCCGAAACAGTATAACAACGTATTTTTTTAGTGAAAGATACCGGATGATCATCCTAAAAAATAACGAACGGTTTAGGTGTCGGATTCGAATATTGGCTACATTTGAGATTCCAAACAAAACAAACAAAAAACAACAAAATTATGGCAAATGTAAATCCTTATTTAACATTCAACGGTACCTGTGAGGCGGCGTTTGATTTTTACCAATCGGTATTTGGTGGTGAATTCCAGTACAAAGGAAAGTTTAAAGATATGCCTTCCGAGCAGCCCATGCCGGAATCGGAACAAGAAAAAATCATGCACGTAAGTCTTCCAATTGGTGGAACAATTTTAATGGGAAGTGATTCTGCAGAAGGTTGCGGCGGACATAGGGTTACGGCCGGGGATAATATTTCGATCTCCATCAATGCTGATTCGGAAGCGGATGCAAAACGTATTTTCGAAGGACTTTCAGCCGGAGGAAAAGTAACCATGCCTTTGGAAAAAACATTCTGGGGGGCTTTATTCGGAATGTTTACCGATAAATTCGGAATCCACTGGATGGTAAACTACGATTACGAACAAAAAGGATAATAAAATAAAGACCTGTCCGGTTTTCAAAACCTGACAGGTCCATAAAACTTGATCATACAACCTGTTAGGTTCCAGAAACCGGACAGTTTTTTTTATACTTTATTTAAAAATCTCATCAAAAAAGTCAAGCATGGCTTTCCAGGAACGTTTGGCTGCTTTTTCGTTATAAGCTACACCTTTACTGTTGTCGCTTCCGGCATCTTTATGCGTAAAACCGTGAACGGAATTGGCATAATACACCATCTGCCAGTCGGCTTTCGCATCGCGCATTTCCTGTTGGAAGTTTTTAATATCGCTTTCCGGTACATACGGATCGTCGGCACCGTGAAGGATCAGTACTTTTGGTTGAATAAGCCCGGTTTTTTCGTTCGGTTCTTTTGCTAATCCACCGTGAAAAGAGACAATACCTTTTACCGGGAAATTGGCCCGTGCGGCTTCAATGGCACCGGTTCCGCCAAAGCAATAACCTATTACGGCCAGTTCTTTCGGATTGGCACCTTGTTTTACCAATTCGTCAAGTGCCAGTCGGATACGTTTTTGATATTCCAACGGATTCTTTTTATAAAAACCGGCACGTTCTCCAGCTTGTTTTGTATTTTCCGGTTTGTTGCCCACGCCATAAATATCGGCTACAAAAGCATAGTAGCCCAGTTTTTCCAATTCCTGAGCGCTTTCTTTTGCATTGGCGTCAATTCCCATCCAGGCGGGTAAAATCAGTACGCCCGGCTTATTGGCTTTTGATTTTTTAGGAGTAGCCATCAAACCCTGAAGGGCTTGCTTACCATCGGAATAATCGACTGTTTTGAGTTGTGCCTGAGCAATACTGCTGGTTAGCATTAATATCAGAGCAGTGGTTGGGGTTTTCCAGTTCATGATAATTATTTTTTGTTCGGTTAAAATTACAAAACCGAATTGGATTTAGCGAATGATAAACTTCCCTTTTTCGCTGTCGAATACAATGTTTTCATCTTTAAAAAGCTGATCAAATATCTGATTCGCAATCAGGTTACAAGGTGTATCCTGTAAAACGGTTCCCGGTAACATCACAATCATTTCATCGCTAAGTTGTATAGCCAGGTCGATATCATGAGTGGAAAATAAAATACATTTTCCGGTTTCGTGTGCCAGTCGTTTTAAAAGTTGAAACAAGGTCACTTTATGTAAAAGATCCAGATGTGTAGTCGGTTCATCCAGAATAATAAGTGGCGTATCCTGCGCCAACGCGCGGGCTACGAGTACTTTTTGTAATTGTCCGTCGCTAATCTCATAATGTCTTTTATCGGACAGATGTGTGATCTGAGTCAGTTCCAGGGCTTTTTTAATCTGAGCGATGTCTTCGTCCGAAAGTGTCCCAAGCCAGTTGGTATAGGGTTGCCGACCAAGGGCTACCAGTTCGAAAACACTAAGGTTACTCGGCGGTAGTTTTTCGGTGAGTACCAGGCTTAAATGTTGCGCCAGTTCAAGTGGTTCGTAGGCACTAATATTTTTATCGTTAAGTAAAACGGTTCCTTCCAACGGTTTCTGAATCCCGGTAAGGGTACGTAATAAGGTCGATTTTCCAATACCATTACTGCCGATTAGCGTGATGAGCTTACCCAAAGGTAATTCCAATTGCAGTTGTTCGGCGATGATGGTGGTCGCTTTTTTGGTTTTGTAACCAATGGTCAAACCCGAAGTTGTCAATATGTTGTGCTGTGTTGTCGCCATTAATTGATCATTTTGCGTTTTCGGAGTAATAACCAGATTACCACCGGAGCACCGATCAGTGAAGTGATGGCGTTAATCGGTAAGGTCATTTCACTTCCTGGTAGTTGCGAAAGCGTATCGCATAAAAGCATAATCGCTGCGCCCAATACTAAAGTCGCCCAGAATAATATCGCATGATTACTGGTTTGAAACAACAATTTGGCCATATGCGGCACGGCTAATCCGACAAAGGCTATCGGTCCGGCAAAAGCAGTGATGCTTCCGGCCAGTAAACTCGTAGCGATGATAATGATAAAACGGATTCTTCGAAAGTTGATCCCTAGGCTACGAGCATAATTTTCGCCTAAAAGTAAAGCATTTAAGGGTTTGATGCTGATCAAACTTAACAGCATACCGATAAACACGGTGATAAACAGTATTGTGATTGATGTCCACGACAGGTTACCGAGGCTTCCCAACGACCAGAATGTGAATTTTTGTAATTGTTCGGCGGTGCTGAAATAGGTTAATACGCCTACAATGGCTGAGGCAAAGTTTCCAAACATCAAACCGACGATCAGTATTGCCATCGTGTCCCGTAATTGACGCGATACAAACAGAACGGCCATTAAAACCAAAAAGCTACCCAATGTGGAAGCAATTACGATTCCGTAGGACGAAACCAGTAGCTCGCGTAAAAATACCGGTAAGATTCCCGCACCCAAAATTACAAAAGCAACACCCAGACTCGCTCCGGAACTTAATCCGAGAACATACGGTCCCGCCAGCGGATTGCGGAATAAGGTCTGCATTAACAAACCGCTGATCGATAAGCCCATTCCGGCCAATATAGCGGTAAAGGCTTTTGGCAATCGGTAATTCAGGATAATGTATTCCCACGATTTTTTGCTGACTTCATTACCGGTCAGGCTGTTTAGGATTTCCTTTAAAGGTACGGAAACAGAACCCGTTCCGATATTGATCAGAAAAAGTGCGATCAGGGTAATTCCCAGTAATCCGAATAGTAGTTTATGGCGGTTGGTCGCGGTCAAATTAGTTTAATTTTTGGAAAAAATACAGTTGGTAATCCGGTAGTAATTCCGGATGTACAATACGGATCATGTCTTTTAAAACCAGATCCGGACGGGTTGGTGCCAGTTCAAAGTACATAAAACCTCCTTTCGGACCTCTTTTTAAAGCAAAGGAATAAACTTGTTTGTTTTTTAATGCTTTGAATTGTGCATAATGCGGATTGGCATCCAATAATTCTTTAATCGATGAATAATCGCCCGGCGCAATCCAGAAATCGGCATTCTGTGCCTTGTCAAAAACGGCTTCAAACGAAACGGAAGCACTTCCGGTTCCTTTGGAATCTTTCCATAAATAATTGGCATTGGCATCTTTTAGGAAAACGGCCGCCCAACTGTCGCCTTGCGGTAAATACCAGGTATCCTGATACATTGCACCGCTAAATACGGTGGGTTGTTTGGTGGCGTTTTTGGCAATGGCCTGTGCTTCGGTATAGTCTTTTTTGATGTTGTTAAACAGGGTTTCGGCTTCTTTGTTTTTTCCGAATAAAGCACCGATTAGCTTGATCCATTCGGCTTTTCCTAATGGAGTTTGTTCGGTCCAGTCGCCGTTATACACGACTTTTAAACCGGCTTTCTCCAATGCGGAATAGGTTTTGTTATTACTGTCGATACTAAATCCAACGACAACACCCGGATCGAGGTCGATCATCACTTCGGTATTGAGGCTTTCGTTTTTACCGACTTCTTTTACTTTTTTTGTATCGATACGCGCCCGGGTTTTTTCGGAAGAAATATAATCCGTATTCGGGAAACCAACCAGTTTGTCTTCCACGCCTAATAATTCCAATGCCGGAATATGAGTGGTTGAGGTTACCACAACCGATTGTACCGGTACTGATATAGTGGTGTATTTTAGAAGACTGTCCGGAATAATTCCGCCTTTTTCCTGTAAAATATAGGTAAAGCCTTCTTTTGCATCCGGCCACGGATTAGTCACTTTTACCACGCTGTATCCATCGTAATGTTGAAGAGAAAGTCCTTTGGCATATTGAATGCTATTGGTTCCGGTAACAACCGCTTTTTCGGAAGTTTGTGTGTCTTTTTTACAACTGGTAGCGGTTAGTAATCCCAGAGAAAGCAAAGCTAAAAGCGCTGTTTTTTTCATAATGATGACGGTTGCGGTTTCTGCAAAAATAAATTTATTTTCGATGTATTTTTGTGAGATGTGCAAAAAAAAGGTTTAAGGATTAGATAATTTCAATCTTACGACTATCTTTGCAATGTATTATGGTTATACTTAAGCCTTTCGCTGAGTATATTAAAAGGGAATCAAGTGCCGTCCGATATAATGGATACAATCTTGAGCTGTACCCGCAACTGTGAGCTTTGTTCTTCCGAAAAAACGGAGAATGCCTGTTGTTATGCTTCGACCACTGTAACGTATCGTTATGGGAAGGTGAACCACAGGACGCAAGCCAGGAGACCTGCCATAGTAAATAATAATTAAAAGCTTTCGGGAAAAAAGGCTTGTTAAGACTATGAGATTAAAACTACTTTTCGTATTGCTGTTTTTGAGCCAGTTGCTATTGGCTCAGAACGATACTATTAACCTGAACGAAGTGATCGTGTCGGACGTTCAGCTACGCGATAATACCGTGTCGCAAACGGTTTTAAAACTAAACGATTCGATTATACAGCAAAATCAACCGGCTTTAACGTCTCTTTTAAATTATAATTCCGTGATCTATTTTAAGGAAAACGGATACGGAATGGTGTCGTCGGCTTCTTTTAGAGGGACTACAGCGCAACAAACGGCCGTGTTGTGGAATGGGATCAATATCAATTCCCAGCTATTGGGTCAAACGGATTTTAATACGGTTACTACGCGCGATTTTAATTCCATTTCGGTAAAATCGGGTGGTGGAAGTGTGGTCTACGGAAGTGGTGCCATCGGAGGAACGGTTCACTTAAATACCGACTTCCGGTTCCGCGAAGCATTCCAGAATGAATTGTATCTGGGTTATGGTAGTTTTAATACGATCAATACACAGTATCGTCTGAATGCCGGAACTAAAAAGTGGAATACGCAGATCAGTTTTAGCCGGAACAGTTCGGATAACGATTATCCTTTTGTCGGATCGGACGAAAAAAATACCAATGGGGAATACTATAATGCGACGGTCAATGCCAATATCGGTTATAAGATCAACGATAAAAACATCCTGAAATTATACAGTCAGTTTTACGAAGACGAACGGCATTTTTCGATTACTTCCGAAAATGCGATCCGAACCAAATACCGAAATGCAAACAGTCGGAATTTATTAGTATGGACCAATAGCGCAGGGCAATTCACGTCGAATGTCAAAGCGGCTTTTCTAAAAGAACGCTATCAATATTACGACAATATTCAAAGTGATAACTTTTCGTTTGGGGAAGTGCAGACCTTCATCGCTAAATACGATGTGGTATATGCCATCACCGAAAACATAAAACTGAACGCCATTATCGATTATACGATCAACGATGGAGAAGGTGAAGGTATTGGTGAAGCCAAACGCAAAATAGGTTCCGGAGTAATACTGTTTAAACATAAGGTATCCGATGCGTTTACCTACGAAGTAAGCGGACGAAAAGAAATCACTGATGCCTATCAAAGTCCGTTTTTGTTTTCGGCCGGAGCGACCTATGCCATTACCAACTGGTATAAAGTAAAACTAAACGGTTCCCATAATTTCCGTATTCCGACCTTTAATGACCTCTATTGGAAGCCGGGCGGAAACCTGAATCTTCGACCGGAAAGTGCCTATCAGGCCGACTTCGGACAGGAGTTTACCTTTGGCGGATTACAATTGACAGCCACAGCCTATTATATGAAAATAAAAGACATGTTGCGTTGGCTTCCTACGAGTGAAGGCTATTGGGCTCCGGTAAACACCGACAAAGTACAATCCTACGGAGCAGAAGTTTTATTGGATTACACTCATAAACTCGGATTGCACGAATTGGGCTTAAAAGGAACCTATGCCTATACGGTGTCGGAAGATGAAAACACCAACAAGCAGCTTATTTATGTGCCTTATCACAAATTGACCGGAGCGGTATCGTATGCCTTTAAAAATTTTGGAGCCTATTACCAGACCTTATATAATGGTGAAGTATTTACCTTATCGGACAACAATCCAAAATATATGGTAAAAGACTATCTGGTGTCCAATTTTGGGATTGATTACCGTATCGGAAAGAAAAACACCTATCGCCTTGGCGCGCAGGTTCGAAACCTTACCAACGAAAAATATGAAAGTGTTGCCGGTCGCTTAATGCCAGGCAGAAATTATAACGTAACCCTAACTTTAATTTTTTAAAACAAATGAAAATCAACAAATTACTTGGTTTAGGCCTTTTAACAGCGGTGTTTTTTGCCTCTTGTACCGATGAGGAAATCGTTTACAAAGAAGCACCGGCAGCGGTAGCAAAAGGAGCCTATGAAAAAGGTGTTTTGGTAGTGAACGAAGGAAATTTCGGTTCCCCGAATGCAGAGGTAAGCTATATCTCATCTGAATTCCCGACCTTATTCCAGAATAATATTTTCAATACGGTTAACCCAACAAAAGTTTTGGGAAATACAGCACAAAGTATTGGATTTAACGGTGACCTGGCGTATATCGTTTTAAACGGAAGCAACAAAATTGAGGTGGTAAACCGTTATACTTTCGAAAGTGTGGCAACCATCCAAACCGGATTACAAAACCCAAGATATATCGCTTTTGCCAATGGTAAAGGATATGTAACCAACTGGGGTGATGCAGGTGTGGCTACCGATGACTATGTAGCGATTGTAAATCTTACAACCAATCAGATTGCAGGAAATATCGCTGTAGCTGAAGGGCCGGAGCAAATCGTAGCTTATAATAACAATTTATATGTAGCACATAAAGGAGGTTATGGTTTTAATGACAAAATTTCGTTGATCAATAGTTCTGATGTAGTACAGACTACGATTACGGTTGGTGATGTGCCATCAGTTATCGAAATCAACAATAACGAATTATATGTACTATGTTCTGGAAAACCGGCTTGGTCGGGTACTGAAACATCTGCAAAACTGGTAAAAGTAGACTTAGCAAGCAATGCAATAGCGCAGTCTTTCACTTTTGCTGCGGGTGAGCATCCGGCGCTTATGGATATCGATGCTGGTAGCATTTACTTTATGAAAGGTAAAGGCGTGTATAAAAAAGACCTGGGAGCAGCGGCTTTACCAACTGCTCCAATTTTTACGGCAACAGCAACTACCGTGTATGGTTTTGCCGCACAAAATAGTAAATTCTATGTAGGTGACGCAATCGATTATGTAGCAAACGGAAAAGTAACCGTTTACGATGTTGCCGGCACACTACAGAAAACCTATACCGTTGGGGTAATGCCAAACGGTTTCTATTTCAATAATTAATAGCGATTCGTATGAAATGGAATAGCATAAAATGGAGTAACATACTAACACTGCTCCTTTTATATTTCGCTTTTGCTTCTTGTAGTAAAAGTGAAGATGTCGTAATAGAAACACCTTTAGAAGCCTATGATAATGGTGTTTTTATGTTGAACGAAGGAAATTTTATGACACCGAATGCTTCGGTATCGTTCCTGTCGAATAACTTCCAGGACTTTCAGGCGAGTATTTTTCCGGCGGTTAATCCGGGTAAGATCCTTGGTGATGTAGCACAAAGCATGACGCTTTATGGCGATAAGGCTTTTATTTTGATCAATAATTCTAATAAAATTGAAATAGTCAACCGTCATACGTTCGCTTCTTTGGGGGCGATTACCGACGGATTGAGTCAGCCGCGATATGCAGCTGCATTAAATGGTAAACTATATGTGACCAATGCTGTTTCGAAAAATGTAACGGTATACGATACGGAAACCTTTGTAAAATTAGCTACGATTCCGGTAAATAAAACCATCGAAAAAGTAGTGGCTGTTAACGGAAAAGTATACCTTCAGAATGCGGCCTACGGAAGCGGAAACGAAATCACGGTGATTGATGCCGCAACGAATACCATTAGCACCACGTTAACAGTAGTTGATGGTCTGAATGCTATCGAGGCCAAAGGAACACAGTTATATGCATTATGCGGGAATACCACCGAAACCAAACTATATGCAATTAATACAGCGAATAATCAGATTGTCGGAACGACTACGTTTCCGGTTTCTCTGGCAAATGCCCGTAATATGGATATCGATGGGGAAGTGGTTTATTTTACCAAAGGTAATGGGGTATACCGTGTAGGATTGAATGAAACAACGGTAAGTGAAACACCAATTTTTACCGTAGCAGATAACGACTTTTCGACATTCTATGGGTTTGCAGCAATTAACGGACGAATTTATGTTTCGGACGCCAAAGGGTTTGTAGCCAGAAGTCAGGTTACCGTTTTTAGTACTACTGGTGCGGTATTAGTACAAAAGGAGACAGGAATAGGAACAAATGGTTTCTATCTCAATAATTAAAACTGAAATTATAAAAGTAGGCTACCCTTTATAGGTAGCTTATTTTTTATAAAAGTCGGCTACCGATTTACTTAAAAAAATACTACAATATGAAAAGAATACTACTCATCGCCTCATTGGGGCTAACAACAATTATAAATGCACAATCCTATGCGCCGCCAGCTGGGCAGGAAGGATCTACGGCAATTGCAGCCAGTAGTTCTCAGTTTGTGGCATGGGCAACTGGAGCGACAGTGGTTCAGGGGCCGCAAAATATTACGAATCCGAACGGGCCATTTGCAAATGTTGGTTCTGCAGAAGCGGCTACCGGTGCTCCAGATGGAAGTGGAATTGTAAGTTTGGGCGATGGCGGTAATGCAATATTAACATTTGCTCAGCCAATTGCCAACGGAGCAGGATTTGATTTCGCTGTTTTTGAAAACAGTTTTTCCGATACTTTTTTAGAGTTGGCTTTTGTGGAAGTGAGTTCAGATGGGGTTAATTTCTTCCGTTTCCCGGCGCATAGTGAAACACAAACGGCTACTCAGGTTGACGGATTCGGAAATATCGACTGCCGTTTTATCAATAACCTGGCAGGAAAATACAGAGCTAACTTCGGTACGCCGTTCGATTTGTCGGATATCCCGGATAATCCGTTGTTGAATAAAGACCGAATTACACATGTGAAAGTAATCGATGTGATTGGAACAATCGATCCGCAATATGCAAGTCGCGACAGTTTTGGAAATATAGTGAACGATCCGTATCCAACACCGTTTGGTTCCGGTGGTTTCGATCTGGATGCAGTTGGAGTGATCAATCAGGCCACATTGGGCGCAAAAGATTTTAACCCGGAGTTGTTTTCCGTGTATCCGAATCCGACCAGCGGCTTCGTAAACATTCGTTCTGAAAAAGAAACAACAATTGTAATTTACGATCTATACGGACGTATGGTAAAACAACTACAAAAAGGAGATCATAAACAAATTTCTGTATCCGATTTAACTCCGGGGACGTATATGATCACTTTAGAAGCCGAAGCACGGAAAGAAGTTAAAAAGCTGATTGTACGATAATAATACTACTTTTTTGAGAACAAAAGCAGGCAGAAATATTCGATTTCTGCCTGCTTTTTTTATTATTTTTAATAAATTTTAAAAACGGTTGTAACAAAACAAATCCGTGTTCGTCTTCATTATATAAACCAAAACTAACCAACCCTAAATTATGAATCAACAGGAGTTCATCAGAGTAATTTCTCCTTTTAAAGACAAACTGTTCCGGATGGCAAAACGTTTGCTTGTGAGTACTGAAGAAGCGGAAGATGCGACTCAGGAAGTTTTGGTGAAATTATGGAAAAATAACCACGTACTGTCGAATTATAATAGTGTAGAAGCGTTTGCAATGACGATGACTAAAAATTATTGTCTGGATCAGTTAAAATCGAAAAGAGCATCCAATTTGCAAATTGTTCACAATAACTATTCCGATGGTACGGCAAGTGCTCAAAGACAACTGGAAGATAAAGATAGCTGGAATTGGGTCGAAAAAATAATGGAAGACCTCCCGGAACAACAACGGTTAATTCTCCAGTTACGGGATGTGGAAGAATATGAATTCTCGGAAATCGCTAAAATTATGGACATGAACGAAACAGCAGTTCGGGTAGCGTTATCGAGAGCAAGAAAAATAATAAGAGAACAATTGGTTAAAAAACACAATTATGGAATTCAATTCAATGGATAGGTTAATCGAAAAATACTTTTCAGGTGAAACCAGTATTGCCGAAGAAAAAGAGTTGAAAAACTACTTTATGCAGCCCGATGTGGCGCCACATCACGAGCAGTATCGCGCAATGTTGGGCTATTTCGCCCAGGCAAAAGACGAACAGTTTACAAAAACAGTTCCACTAAAACCCAGAAAACGTAACTATGTAGCGTGGATTTCTGTAGCTGCGAGCGTCGCGCTTTTGTTTGGACTTTTCACCTTCCTGAACCAAAAACCTCAGGAACAGGACCTCGGATCATTCGAAAACCCGGAAGTCGCTTATAAGGAAACGCAAAAAGCACTCGAAATGGTGTCGCAAAATGTTAATCTCGGCGTAAAAGGTATGGGGTACATGAAAGAATACGAAAAAACCACCAAAACAATTTTTAAATAAAAACCAACAAGTAACAAAAAACAGTATGAAAACAATAGTTAAAAAAATAGTAGTAGCGATCGCTTTAATAATCATGCCAAGTATGGTATTGGCACAATCGCCTTTTGAAAAATTTGCCGATCAGGACGATGTCACGTCTGTAGTGGTAAATAAGAAAATGTTTGAAATGATGAGTAAAGTAAAAATGGATGCCTCCGACAAGCAAACGCAGGTGTACATTAACTTACTAAAAAAACTGGATAACCTGAAAGTGTATACAACGACTAGTGCGAAACCCGCTTCAGAAATGAAAAGCAGTGTGACGGCCTATTTAAAAGCGAATCCGTTGGAAGAACTGATGCGGGTTAATGATAACGGTAAAAACGTAAAAATCTACGTAAAATCAGGAGCAACCAGCAGTCAGATTAAAGAGCTCTTAATGTATATCGAAGGCGGAAGCGGAAAAGGTAATGAAACCGTATTGATGTCGTTAACCGGTAATTTCGATTTAGATGAAATTTCAGCCTTAACCGAGAAAATGAAACTTCCGGGCGGTGAAACTTTAAAGAAAGCATCACAGAAATAATATAAATCAGAATTCCTGTTCATCTTTGGTGAACAGGTTTTTTTAACATTAATACGGATATTATGAAAAGAATAGGCACCTTATTGGTCGTACTTTCATTAGCACTGACCGGTTGTGAAACCAAACCGAGTTTACAGAAATATTTTGTAGAAAATTCGGATAATAAAGAATTTTTAGCGGTCGATATTTCTCCGAGCATTATCAATGTGGATAAAGTAGCTCTTTCGACGGAAGAGAAAAAAGCCCTGGAATCCTTTAAAAAAATGAATGTACTGGCTTTTAAAGCCGATGGTAAAAACCAGCAGGAATTTGATGTGGAACGCAGTAAAGTAAAAGAAATTTTAAAAGATCCGACGTATCAGGAATTGGTAAAAGCCGGAAATGGAAAAGATGGTGCTGCGATTTACTTTGTGGGCGATACCGACCATATCAGTGAGTTTGTATTGTACGGATGTAAGAGCGAAAACGGATTTGCCGTAGCGCGAATTATTGGTGACAATATGAATCCAAACGATGTAATGGCCTTATTCGGATTGATGAAAAAAGGAAACATCGATATGGAGCAGTTAAAACCATTACAACAATTAATGGGGAAACCCTAAAAATAAAAAAAGCCCGTCAGGGCTTTTTTTATTTCTTTTTAAAATTTCGGCCATACCAGATTAAAAAGCCGGTTACCGGAAGCATACCACAAATAAAACAGACGATAAACGCCAGTATTTTTCCGGGAATTCCCAGAATTGCCCCTACGTGAATATCATAGTTGGCGGTGATCAGTTTCTCTCCAAAATTTTTAGCACTGTGATCCCGTTGTAATAATAGTTTACCGGTATACTGATCAACTTGTAAATTGTGATGGATATAATACGCACCGTCTATTTGTTGTATATATACGTTGATCACATCAGTTGCGCCGGCTGGTTTCCCATAATTATAGGCACTTGCCGATGGGTATTTTTCCCGACAAATTACCAGTGTTTTATCCAATGCCGAAATTGTTCCCGGTTTTGTTACGATCGATTTTTCGGTTTTAACATCCGGTGGCGTGGTCGTTCCCGAACCGGCAACATAAACGATCGCCTGAAACCAGGTAAAAGCCCATACCATTCCGGTAAACGCAATGATAATCGCGATCGAAGCAATATAAAAACCCAGAATATTGTGCAGATCGTAATTTTTACGTTTCCATTGTGTGGTGGCTTTCCACTGAAACCAAACCCGCTGTTTGCGAGCAGCTTTGTTTTTGGGCCACCATAAAATGATACCGGTAATCAGCATAATTACAAAAGTAAAAGTACCCCAGCCGATGATGGGTTGTCCGATTTCTGTTTCCAACAGCAAGCTCCAGTGTAGCATTTTTACAATATTGAAAAAATCGGTGGTTTCATCATAAACACCCAAAACCTTCCCGGTATACGGATTCACATAAACCGTCTGGTAATATTCGATATTCCCAAAATGAAAAATAGAATCAGGCTTGTCTTTTCGTTTATAACTGCGAAAGGTCCAGGCTTTATCCGGATCGTTATAGATAACAATGGAGGCATTTTTAATACGTTCTCCAATTTGCTGTTGGGTCGTTTCCCATAACTGACTAACCGGAAGTGTCTTTTCGGCTTTTTCGGTTACATATAGTACATCTTTCCGAAGCCAATTGGAAATTTCTTCGTTAAATACAAAAATGCAGCCGGTTACGGAAAGAAAAAGTACAATGATGCCAGAAGCCAGTCCCAGCCACAAATGCATTTTTCCAATCCAATATTTAAAGTCTCTTTTCTTCTTTTTAGCCATCCTGAAAAACGTTTTTTAGCAATTAGTTTGGTAAGGTATAAACAGCACTATGCCAGATAAACTGATAGTCTTTGCCATCATAATTTCCGGGTGTTTCTTCTTTTTGAGTAGCTTCCACCACATATTGCGTTTTAAACGGCGTTTTAAACGTTAGCGTTCCGTTTTTGTCGGTTTTTATTTTTCGGGACCATTGATCCGGGATAAATAAATCGATTTCTTTTTCGGAAAACGGTTCGTTTTTATAGGTGATTTTTAGCGTTACTTCACCTGCTTTTTTAGAAATGTCGGCTATCGATAAACCCGATGGATTTTGAGAAACACTATCCGCTAAACCATTTCCAACGGTTGTTTTGGCTGTAGCATGATAATGGGTTTTAAAAATTCCGAAATTGTATTTGGTAAAATCAATAACCTCGATTTTATCATTATCCAGAATAAAAGTATAGGTTCCGTTGGTTTTCGGTGTAAAGGAAGCCTTGTAGAAAAGATCCGACGGTGTTACATCCAGTTTTGTTTTTTCACCGTTTGGCGCGATTGCCCAAAGTGTGAAACGTTTCATCTTATTAAAAGTATCACTGCCTACTTTTTCGCGAACATCATGTCCGTATTCGCCAAAATAAACCCGAACTTCCTGTGGCGTATTGATTTTTCCTTTTGAGGTGGTTTCGATCCACATAAAATGGGCAAAGCTTTTGGTAGCACCCAGAATAAAAAGTGTAAAAATTAAAATCAGATTTCTCATAACATACGAGTTTAACGGTTAAAATAGAAAGGAGCCAACTCAAAGGAGTAGCTCTTTTTGTGGGAAACCTGCCAAATCAGAAATCTGGCAGGTTATAGGATATGGCATTTTAAAAATACCCTGTATAACAAACTAAAATCAATTAGAATTTATAGGTTAATCCAGCCGTAATCGAACGCAATGTTTGCGGACTAACGGTTGACCATCCCGAATAATATTTTTCATTCGAAATATTATTCATTTTCAAAATGATATTGAATCGATCGGCAGTATAGGATAAAGCCGTATTAATTACCGTATAGCTTGGAAGGACAAAAGTCCCGATATTCGAACGGTTTAATGTTTTTTGATCACTGGCATAATTTCCACCAAAACCAAAACCAAATCCTTTAATGCTACCTTCGGTAAACGTATAATTAGCCCAAAGATTTACCAGTGTTTCCGGACCGGCACTTTCCGGGCGCAATCCTAAATATCCTGATGTTTCAAGGTCTTTGGTTACTTCGGCATTGTTGGTGCTAAAACCGGCAATAATGTTTAATCCTTCAACCGGATTGGCTACTACGCTCACTTCAAGACCTTTACTTTTGATTTCGCCTCCTTGTGTATAGGTTGCAGGACCATTACCCACATTCATTACGATATTACTTACCGTAATGTTGTAATAACTCACGGTAGCACTTAGTTTATTGTTAAAAAAGCTGGATTTAACACCAAACTCATATTGGTTTGCTTTTTCAGGATCGAAAGTACGGTAGCCTTCGCGCTCGTTGGTTACCGAGTTAGTGATAGCTTGCGGTAATACGTTTTTAAATCCGTTCATATAATTGGCAAAAACGGATAATTTGTCCTGAATCGGTTGGTATACTAAACCGAATTTCGGTGAAAAAGCGGTTTGTCCTTTCTTTTCGTCTCCTACTTCTCCTATAAAATGATCCACACGTAAACTTCCCATCGCCGATAATGCAGGTGTAATATTGATGACATCCGAAATATAAGCGGCATACGTTTCAGTTTCGGCATTCGATCGTGTAAAGTCGGTAGTTGCCAAAGCGGTATCGGCAGCCAATTGGGTTAGGTTTCCGGTATCCTGGCTATTGGATAAGGTTACCACACCCAAAGCGGCCCATCCGGCACCGTTGTCTTTTTGAATACCATTATAATAATCCAAACCTACGACCATACGGTTGCGTAAACCGGCAATTTTAAAATCACCGATAAAGTTTTGCTGGATATCGGTGCTATTGGTTTGTGCATTGGCTTTGGTAATATAGCGGGTAAACGAATCGTCTGTTCCACTGCTATATAAATAAGAATAATAACCGTCCGATTTGGCTGTACTTCTGGAAATAGCCGTTTGTGAAGTCCACGAATCCGATAGTTTGTATAGCATTTGCGCCTGTAAACTAAAGGTCGGATTGCTAATGGATAGTGCGTTTGACGTAAATGAATTTTTATAATTTTTGTCAAACAGTTTAATATCGGTAAACGGAAGAGGGGAGTTTCTATTTAAGAACAACATCGGTGCATAGGATCCTTCCGAATTTAAAAATTCTGTATTGATCATAAATGTTAAGCGATCGGATGCTTTATAGGTTAACGACGGAGCGATAAAAAAGGATTTGCTATAACCGGCATCCTGAAAAGAATCTCCATTTTGATAGGCGGCATTAACACGTAAAAAGGTATCATTGTTTTTGCCCAGTGGGGTGTTTATATCAGCGGTTACACGGTTAAGTCCGTATGTTCCGGCCTGGTACGACAATTCGCCACCAAAGGTTTCGTATGGTTTTTTGGTTACGACATTAATCAAACCACCATAGGAAATCAGGCTGCTTCCGTATAACGTTCCGGAAGGTCCTTTGATCACTTCAATACTTTCGATATTGGAAAAATCAATTTTACCATTGTTGATATACGGTAAACCGTTTAACATGGTGGGTTGTACCGAAAAACCACGCATAGAAAAATATTCGGCTCCATCACCGCCACGACCGGTCGATTCCCATAAACGGGTGATCCCGGTGGCATTTTTTAGCGCTTCGTTAAAGTTGGTCACAACCTGTTCTTTTAATAATTCTGCCGGAACGGATACATAAACCTGTGGGTTTTCAATATCCTTTAACGGCATTTTCGATACGGTTGTACTGCTTCGTTTCGTGAATTTGTTTGTTTTTTTCTCGTTGATCACAACATCGTCCAATTCGTTTACAACTTCTTTTAGAATGATGTTGGGTAGTGTGCTTTGTGCTGCGTTTAGGGTAATCTTGGTTTCGGTTCTTTTATAGCCTACCATGGTTACGCGTAGGGTGTAGGTGCCGTAATTCAGATTGGAAATGGTGTACTGACCTTCGTAATTGGTCGACGTTCCGATCGAGGTTTTCAGTACGCTTATACTGGCATTTGGGAGTGCTACTCCGGATTCATTTTGAACAACCCCTTTTATAGTTCCTTTGTTTTGAGCAAATGTTACCAGAGAAAATAGACTCCATAATAACACTAGGATTTGTCTGTTCATTCTATCTTTTTATTTAGATTGATTAAATTTTAATGCAAAATTAAAAGGCAAGCTTGGAATAGACAAATTAATTTAGAATAAATAAAGTATATTGTATAAGTTGTTGTTTGTGAGTTGTTTATTGTTTTTGTTGCCTGCATTTTTGTGAAAAATTATAAGATTTTTTTTCTAAAAATTGTAATACGGTTTTTTAAAGCTGTGACAATTATTTTCTTTTTTGTCGAGTTATGTTACTTTGTTGTGTTTTAAATAGTAGGAAAAAACTTTAATAATGGTTTCTTTTTGCGGGTAATCAGGTTTATGTCACTTATTAGTGATATAATTTTAAGATTTAAATTTTGATTGGAGTGCTAAAAAAAAACGTCATCTTAAACGATAATTTCCTTATTTTTTAGGGAGTTTATTTTATTTTCGGATATAAATCGGGATCGTAATAAATTAAATGGTAATTCCTAAAAAAAAACTACATTTGTAAAAAATAAATACTTGATAACTCAAATATATTTCAATGATAAATAAAGATTTGAATTTCTTACTTAACATGGCTAAAGTGCAATCGATCGTATCCCGAAAATTCGATTCGCTGAGTGTTCATGGTATCGGATTTAGCGATTTTATGATACTCTATGTACTGTATAATGCGCCCGGACAAAGGATGCGCCGAATTGATCTGGCCGAAAGAATCGGATTAACAGCTTCCGGTGTAACCCGCTTGCTGGCTCCGCTGGAGAAAATCGGACTGGTGGCACGGGAAGTCAACGAACGGGATGCGCGGGTGAGTTATGTCGTGATTACTGAAAATGGTGAAAAGCTATTCGAAGAAGCAAAAGTAACCGCCGAACAAATTGCCAATACTTTACTACCCGCTAAAAAAGGGAAATCCATACAGTTGATGGCGGAGTTGCTGGCCGAACTGGGAGGGAATCTGTAATCGGGTTTTAGCTAAAAAAATAGAATAAAAGAAAAGTTTATACTAAGATGAATACAATTTCAATACATAATGTCGAATTGTGCTACACCGTTTTAGGCGAAAATAATCCGGAAAGTATCGTGTTGATTCCCGGTCTGGGTAGCCAGTTAATTCGTTGGGACGAGGCTTTTTGCCAGTTATTGATTCAAAAGGGGTTTCAGGTAATCCGTTTGGATAACCGGGATTCGGGCGCTTCCGTTTATAAACCCGATTCTAAAAATGATTATGAAGGTGATCTTGAAAAAGCGTTTGAAAAAGTGAAAAGGGTTGGCCCTCCGTATTCGTTAAACGATATGGCAGCCGATGTGATTGCCTTATTGGATCATCTGAAAATCGATAAGACACATATTGTTGGGCGTTCGATGGGCGGCATTATCGGGCAATTGCTAGGCGCCAATTATCCGGAAAGAGTACGGTCGTTAACCATCATTATGGCAACATCTTTAAATCCGAATTTGCCACCGGTCGCACCGGATGTTATGGCTATGATGACAAAACCGGTGGTCGATGCATCCATAGATCACGAGGCCTATATTACGCACGCACTGACTTTTGCAAAGCGTATTGCAGGAACTGCTTTTCCATTGGATGAAGAACAGGAACGCAAGATGATTGAAGCCGAATTAAAACGCTCCCAACCCGGGAATAGTGTTTTAAGACAATTGCTGGCCATGGGATCCTGGAGCTATCAGGAAGCAATTTTAAACAAAATAATGGTACCCACACAAATTATTCACGGTACGGAAGATCCGATTTTTCATCCGGAATGTGCCAAGGATTTAGCCCGTTCTATTCCGGATGCCAAACTTCAGTTGATAAATGGAATGGGACATGCTATTCCACCGGAATGTTATACTGGTGTGACTGAGTTAATTGTCGCAAATACCAAGCGCCAAAAGAAATAGTTGTCTAAAAACGGCCGCAGACCATCTGTGTCTGTAAAAATAAGTTTTTCTGTATCTGTAACTATTGGTAGTGCCGATATAGCTTTGTGGTATAAATCAAATGTTATGAATCGTATCGTTACCGATAAAGCAACGTGGAGTATAACGGAAGTATATGCCACGGATATAAGACAATTAAAAGATTCCTTTAATGAATGGAATGGCCGACCAAAGGATATGTCGGTTGGGACGTCGTTCGGAATTCCGTTTTTGCAACTGAAAAATAATACCAGGCCTATTGCTTTTGCCAGTCTGATCGTAAATGAAAATGGAGCGATAGGATATAAAATAGATCAGAAGTCTTCCGGAAATCCGGAAATACAAACGGAATGGGAAAAGCAGGTTGCTATGGAATTTTTGGAAAAAAAAGCCGCTTTTAAAGATGTCGGTTCCTTACAATCGGGGATTTTATGTCTTTTAAATTGGTTGGATTATAGCTGCAATTAAAGCGTTTAACAATACATTTGTGAAAAGTAGTCCGATGAAAACAGAAGCGTTATACCAGAAAATAGCGAGAACCATAGCCGAACAGATTCAAAGTGAAACCTTACAACAAGGTGATAAATTACCGTCGATCCGAAGTGCTCAGAAACTGTATAATGTGAGTATTAATACAGTTAAACTGGCCTATCTGGAGTTGGAAAGTCATTCATTGATTGAACCAAGACCCAAATCGGGCTACTTTGTAAGTCAGACGTCGCAGCGAAAACTGGCATTACCGAGTGTTACCCGAATTAAAGCTACGGAAAAGAAAGAAACCGCTCAGGATTTAGTCGACAAAGTTTTCGGAACGATAGCCAATGAAGACGTAACACAGTTTGCTCTGGGTATTCCGGGAAAAAATTTCCTTCCGTTGGCAAAACTAAATAAGGCAATTATCAAAGCAGTAAAAGACCGGGACGATAGCGCGACATCCTACGAACCCGTTCAGGGAAGTGAACATTTGCGTCGGGAAATTGCAAAATGGGCCTTGGTCTTGGAAGGTAAAATTACCGAAGAGGATCTGGTGATTACTTCCGGTGCGATCAACGCGATTTATAACGGACTGATGGCGGTTACCAAACCAGGCGATGCCGTGGCGATCGAAACGCCGGCCTATTTTGGAGTGCTTCGGGCGATTCAACTGTTAGGATTACGCGCTATTGAAGTACCCACACATCCGGTTTTGGGTGTCGATCTCGACGCGTTAAAAGAAATCCTGCCACAGGTAGCTGCCTGTTGTTTTGTGACGAATTTTAATAATCCGATGGGATTTCAGATGCCCGATGAAAATAAAAAAGAACTGGTTCGATTGATCACTCATTATAATGTGCCACTGATTGAGGACGATATCTATGGTAACCTCTTTTTCGGAGCCGAACGTCCCAAGCCTTGTAAATACTACGATGAAGCCGGATTGGTAATGTGGTGTGGCTCGGTTTCCAAGTCGATGGCACCGGGTTATCGGGTTGGATGGGTAGCACCGGGACAGTTTAAAGATAAAATTATCCGCCAGAAAATAGGACAAACGGTTTGTTCACCATCCTTATTTCCGGATGTTATTGCACACTTTCTGGAACACGGAAGATATGATCATCATTTACGAACCTTCCGACAAAAATTGTATGCCAATTATTTACAGATTCAGCGTGCGGTTGAAACGTATTTTCCGGATAATACCAAAATTTCGCAGCCTAAAGGTGGTTTTATGCTTTGGTTGGAACTGGATAAGCGGATTTGTACGGAAGATTTGTACGAACAGGCTTTAAAGCAAAAAATGAATTTTGCACCGGGAAGAATGTTTTCGCAATACAATCAATATAACAATTGTATGCGCCTCAATTATGCGATGGAATGGACCGATCGCGTCGAAAACGATTTAAAGAAACTGGGGACTATGGTTAAAAACAGTATTTAACGATCGTATGCTATTGCCGTAGAATTTTTTCCATTGCTTTTCCTTTGGCCAGTTCGTCAATTAGCTTGTCGAGATAACGAATTTTTTGCATCAGCGGATCTTCCATAGTTTCGACCCGGTAACCACAGATTATACCGGTAATTTTAGAAGCATTCGGATTGAATTGCGGTGCCTGTGCAAAGAAGGTTTCAAAATCGGTTTTGTTGTCGAGAAGCTGTTGTAAACTTTGCGGATCATATCCGGTAAGCCAGAATATAATTGTATCGACTTCGTCTTTTGTACGCCCTTTTTTTTCCGCTTTCTGAATATAATGCGGATAAACACTCGCAAATGCCATTTTGTATACTCTTGAGTTGTCCATTTGAGTAGTTTTTTTATTGCGTTTGTAAATATCGGACTTTCTCGAAACAGTTCTTTAAAAAAGCTTTCGAAACCTTTATATAATTTTTGTGATAAAGTAAGATTGTTTTTTTCATCTTCCGAATTGTTAAAGCGACCAAAGAGGTCACTGTCAAATTTTAAAACAATTAAGATTACATTGACAGGTATGATAATGCCTGGTTTCTCTAAGAGAGTTAAAAATTAAACGTTGTTTGTCAACTCTAATGTTATAGTATTTTGTTAAATTAAAAGTACAAAGGAATACATATCCGGCAATTAAGGGTAAGATGATTAAATCAAGACGAGGCATTAATCCGAATGTGAAAAATATTTTTTATTGGCGCTTTTATAAATTTTTACAGCTTTATCCAATTTGTTCAATAACGCTAAAGCTTCTTTGTCATCATTAAATAAATCTTCACTTTTCATATAAAAGGCACCGGAAGAAGTAACATTGACTTTTTCAATATCCGAATTTTTTTTTCGTTTCATCCATTCTGATACGATATTTTTGAAAATGCTCATATGCCTTGAATTTTAATTTACGTAATAAGGAATTAAATAGTTTTGAGCAACAATTTTTCAATAGATTCATTTATTAAATACAGAACAAACCGGCTAAAGTCCAAATTTGTCCTGCTTTTACTTTTTTAAAGAAATTAATGATCACTAAACATTTCCAACATAATCGTTAAGGCATTATCAGAATGCATCCGTTCGCCATTTTCAAGGGATTCCTGAGCGGCTTTGGCGGCTCTTTTCCGCATATTGGTTTCATAGGCGGTTATCGCTTCCTGTATGCTGTCGTATTTATTTGAAGTCAGGCATTCGCTTAATTCCAGCGCATCAAGCATCGCCATATTAGCACCTTCACCGGCAAATGGCGGCATGACATGAGCGGCATCGCCGAGAAGCGTCAGATTGGATTGCGCTTCCCAGGTCTGATCCAAAGGCATACAATAAATAGGACGCGGGATAACCGTAGCAGGACTTTCAAACAGTTCGTTCCATTTGGAGTCCCATCCAACATATTCCGTTTGAAACCATTCCTGTAATTGTGCCGTATCGAAATAATCCAAACCATTGGTGGTCGCCCAGTTTTCCGGAACTTTAAGACTGGCGTAAAAGGTTAATTCACCATTGCCTTTCATCCCCATAAGCAGGCATTTTTCTTTTCCAAAAGCCATGATTTTGCCATCATTTAATAAGGTATGTATAGTCGGAACCGCTTTTTCGGCATTTGGAATCGTAAACTCCACCATGGTAATACCGGAGTAAAAAGCCTTGATATCCGTAAGGTACGGACGTATTTTCGAATTGGCACCATCACCGGCAACAACAAGATCGGCATAGGCAGTCGCACTATTGTTAAAATACAATAACCAGCCTTCGTGTTGTTTTTCCATTCGGATAAAATGACGATCCCAGATCACGGTTCCCGGTTGTAAAGAATCCAAAAGCATGTTGCGCAGCGGACCGCGGTCGATCTCCGGTCGGAAATGGGCATGACCAAAGTTTTCTTCCGGTTTGGCATCGTGATCACTATAGACGATTTCAGCCTTTTCGTTCAGGATCAGCTTTTTGTCGGCTCCGGGACGGAAATTTTGCTTAAAAGCCTCGAATAAACCGGCTTGGTATATGGCCGCAAGACCCGATCCTTCGTGTAAATCTAAAGGAGAACCCTGTAAACGGGCTTCCTGATTATAATCGCGTTCGTATACGGTTACGCTTGCGCCCTGAAGTTGTAATAGTCGCGCTAAGGTTAGCCCTCCGGGACCACCACCTATGATGGCGATTTGTTTATCTTTTAGTTTCATATCCTACATTTAATGTGGATACAAAGCTATCGCTGTTTTAAAACGGATACTAGTATAAATCGGTCGTTTTGGTTTTTGAACAGTTCGCCCGGAACAACACCCGAAAATTTTTTGATTTCCTTTATAAAATGATTCTGATCGGTAAAGTTTAATTCCGGAAATAATTTACCCTGAGCGATATGTTCCAGAGAAGCCCGGAAGCGTAAAATAGTACAAAAGGCTTTTAACGAAAGTCCGAATTGCCGATTAAAATAACGGTTAATCTGTCGACTGTTCCATGTAATTTTTTCCGAAAGTTCCGCGACGCTCATTTCGCCTTTGGATGTATAGATAAGCTCAAAAAGCTGGTGTTTCCGGGCATCTGTTTTTTGGGGTAAACGCTCGGTTATTTTCTGAGTAGCTTTTATATAAAAACTCTCAAAATCGAGCAAGTCAACGGTACCAAAATCCCAAAAATCATCCGGAAGACTTGTAGCGGTGTTCAGTAATGACGCGATAGATTGCTGTAGGATATATTCAACGCCCAAGGGTTTAAAGCTAATTACAAAAGTACGCATTTGTGGCGAAACGCTCCTTTGTTCAGGATAGGTCTCCAGTCCGAGAAGTAAGGTGCGAAAAGGTGCGGTTCCCGTTTGCGAAAAAAACAGATCAACCCGGCCATCGGGCATGACAACGACTTCTTTTTCCTGATCGGATGGATTGAAAAACATCCCGATGCTTTCGATATAATCGGCGAGTGCAGGCTCCGGTTCTCGGAATTGGTACTGGAAATCCTTGTCCATGGCTTTTGTTCGGTGTTAGGATACAGGTTTAAAAGTAGCAAATTATCAATTATAATAAATCGCCCGAATAAAGTTTTAATCAAATGAAAATACGGCAATGATAAAAAAATGACCATGAAAGGTTCTGTCTTGTACCAGGAGTAAGCTCGTTATTTTTAGTAGTATGGTCTATTTTTATAATAGTATAAAGGAAGGAAATGAAATTTGAAAAACTAAATAGGGTTGTACTTAGTGATTTGGAAATGAAAAGTATAGAAGGAGGACGAATACCTTGGCGTAAATTGTATAAATGGGCCCAAAGAGCCGGTGTTTTTATTGCGCTTGCAGATGCTGCAGATCGGTTCGTTGAAGGTTGGAATGCAGTTGAATGTGATTGTAAATGACACTATCCCAAAAAGAGCGCTATTTATTGCGATTTTTTGCATTCATATTTCCTTTATTGTAGCTATAGAATTGGCTATACGTTATTTTAATATTGATGGTGTCCATTCAGATCGTCTTATGACCTATTTGGAGTCGCCATTGGAATTACTGTTTGTAGTAACTGTTTTGGCTCCCATAGTAGAGGAAATTGCTTTTCGATATGCGTTAGTAAAAAGTAACTACTCTTATTTAGGACTCCTATTTGGAGTTGTTTTTGCTTTTGTCGCGAATTTTAATTCGTATTTATTCGTTTTGATGATGCTGTTAAACGTTTTGGCTTTTATTGTATTTCGTTTTTCAAATAAGAAAATACTCCCTAAAATTTTTCTTGTAAGCTATGTTTTAATTTTTGCAATTTCACATAGTTCTAATTATACTGTAGCCTCACTCCAGGAACTTCCGGTATATGCATTGGTAATTCAGTTTTTTCCTCAAATGGTACTGGGAATGGTATTAACCTATATTAGGTTGTCTTCAAAAATGTTTTTAAATGTAATTATGTATCATGCATTATATAATCTGGTTTTTGTTGGGTTAGCACTAATGCAGCTTTAAAAAATAGAAATGGAAAATTTTAAGGAGTTGTCAATAGAGGAGTTAAAAACAATAAGAGGAGGGGATTGGATTCGGGATTTTGGAAGCAGTTGTCATAAGTTATGGTATATATGTAAAGATGTTTTGGACTATTTAAATGAAGTTGGTAAGGGAGGAAAAATGCATTCTGCAGGGTAAAGTGAACGGGATGTAATAGAATACCTTGTTTAAAAGTAGTAAGGTGTTTTTTTGTTGCAGGATTTGAGGAAGGTTTTGATATTAGGGGAATTAGTAGCATTGTGGGACGCAAGGTTTTTTTAGGGTACTTAAAAACGATTTAATAGCTATAGTGTAATGTTTTTTTTAAAATAGTGATTAAAAATTAACAAAAAATTAAAATAATAATATAAAGTGTATTTTTATAAGAAAATTTAACATTTTTATGAGATTTTATTTTGTAGTAAAATTTTGGCATGAATTTTATTACTATACTTTTGGCACACTTTTACAAACAACAATGAATAGGTTTATCCCTTTACTTTTATTTTTCTCCGGATGCGTTTTTTCGCAATCGGATTCACTATCCATACTTAACAAACGCTTTGAAAATAGAAAAACGCAAACCTATACCATCGATGCGAATACCGAGAGAATTTACTATCAGCCCAAATGGCACGAACCGATAACCAATTTGTGGCACGATTTTAAAGATACCAATCGCGATTTTATTGCCGATGATCATGCCTGGTATTTGGGAGGCGCTTTGGCTGCTACGGCAGTAATGATTCCATTGGATCAGAATATTATTGATGAATCCAGAAGATGGGCCGATAAAATAGGATTATCGCCCGATAATAAATACGGGAACTTAGGACCGCTGAGTAATATTCCCCAGAATACCGGTGCAGCTTTTTATCTGGTGGGTAACGGAACTACGGTATTGTTATTGTCGGCCGGTTTTATGACGCATGCCCTTTTTACAAACGATTACCGTGCTTATGCCACTGCTTCGGGGATGCTCGAGAGTATGGCACTATCAGGATTTTATATCCAGGTGCTTAAACGAACTACCGGAAGAGAAAGCCCTTTTATCGCTCGTGAAAACGGTAATCCGGGTGGCGATTGGAATCCGTTTCCTTCTTTTGCAGCTTATGGCGAAAATACGCCTACTTACGACGCTTTTCCGTCCGGCCACCTGGCCACTATTATGTCGGCTTTTACGGTGATTACCACAAATTATCCCGAGGTGAAATGGCTAAAACCGGTTGGTTATTCGGCGATCGGACTGTTGAGTTTCCAAATGGTTCAAAGTGAAGTACACTGGATATCCGACTATCCTTTAGCCTTGCTAATCGGGTATTTCAGTGGTAAAAATATTGCCCGAAACCGTTTTGTCGATCGCAAGAAAAATGGTCAGGTAAGCCTCCAAAAAAAATATGATCTCCGGATTACCGGAAACTACCACCGCTATGGCTTTCAAACCTTAGGCCTTAAAATGACATTCTAATGAGAAAAATTTACCATTTACTGTACTGTATCATAGCGGTATTATGCCTTCCTGTTTCAGGCTTTGCAGAAACAGTATCCGATACTTTGGTACAATCCAATATGCTGATACCATCGGATACCTTGCTAAAAAAGGATTGTTTTTCGTACAAACAACTCATTATTCCATCAGCGTTGATTATTGGCGGTACCTTGCTTCGACATTCCGGAATTAATAACGATGTAAAGGAGTTTAGAGATCGGAATTTCGGATCGTTTCAAACTTCATTCGACGATTATTTTCAGTACAGTTCGGTGGCGCTCACATTTGGGGGCAATTATATCGGGTTCAAATCGGAGCATAGCAATGCCCGTATGCTCTCCAATTTGTTGGTGTCAAAATTGCTGCTAACGGCTATTGCTTTGCCGTTAAAAAATAATATAGGCGATTTAAGACCTGATAATTCCGCTTGTAATGCGTTCCCGTCCGGACATACCGCAGCTGCTTTTACCTGTGCAACCTTACATTTTTTAGAATACAGAAATAGTAATATCTGGTTTGCCAGTGCCGGTTTTTTGGTGGCAACTACTACCGGAACGCTACGTATACTCAACGACCGCCATTGGTTGAGCGATATAACGGCAGGTGCCGGATTAGGCATGGCTACAGCGGTTATTACTTATTATTTTAATCCGTTGACGTTTGAATTTAAAAAAGAAAACCGACTGTGTTTTAGTCCGACGTATATCGATAGTAAAGCCGGATTGGCATTGAACTACAGTTTTAAATAAATTTCTCAACACAATTCCAATTAAAAAAACTACTGCCCGGAAATAAAACCGGATTTATTGCAAATACTCTTGTTTCGTGAAATTTTAGTCAGGATTTGTGCTATTTTAATACCTCCTCTTTGCCGTACATTTGCTATGTCGACAATAGATTTATTTTACTACTGCTTGGTTTATAGGTAGTTATGTTGTTGTTTTTTGTGCTCATTTTTATTTTGGCTTCTACCATCAGTTGAAAATTCCTTTTTCAACACTGTACAGCTGTTTGTAGCTTTTTAGTTTCGTATTTACTATTCGGATTTTCGGATCAAAAAAGAAGTTGCTTTTGTGAACGGTATTCCAGAATCACTACAGTTTTGGATCGTAGTATTGCTGCTGTAACGAATACACCTCAAATTTCAAACGCTTTTTATAATGCGCATACAAACAACCATAACAAAAACACTTTTCCTGTTTTTTGCATTCAATATGGGATCGCTTCATACGATCCAGGCTCAATTAAGTCCACCGGGATTGGGAAAAACAAAAAGGGCTTTCTGGTCGGCGGTTGGTATAAAGCGCAAGCTGGATTCCGTCGGAAAAAAAGAAACAATGACTTATTTCGGGCTGGGACGAAAGAGCGATCCGGATCATTCCGGATTACTCGAAAACCAGGCGATCTTGGTTTTGAACCACGAAGTATACCGCAATTTTGCTCCGAATCAGCAGTATAGTTATGCGATGAGTTATCGCCGACAGGATAATTACGAAACGAAAGCACCTTATCGTTTTGAAGACGTCGAACAGGAATTCCGAATATACGGACGTTATGCTTATACGTTACATTTGAGTGATCAGTGGCAATGGAAAAACACCGCCCGTCTGGAATTCCGGAAGTTTTATACGGCTGATTTTAGTAAGGCCGATGAAAACTTTCAGTTCCGAACCCGACTCAAAACGCAGTTAACTTATACTTTGTCTACCAAAACAAAGCAGGCGCTGACTTTAAGTGCCGAAGGTCTTTTTGCAATAAGCCGCTATAATGATGGCGATAAAAACGGCTCGAAGTTGGCGTATAAAGAAGCACGATTGGGCTTGTATTATTGGTTTCAGATTCCCAAAACACCGCTTGCGATGGATATCGGTTATGTGAATAACCTGATTAATGGATATCGTGACGCAAAATCCGGTGTGCATTATCTGGCGGTTGATCTGATCTGGACGATTCCGTACCGGCGTTAGTCTTCCATAAATTTGTGTTTCCGCTAATCTTTAGGTGTATTGCCCATGATTTTTTGCAGTGCATTTTGAATGAGCAGTACACAGCTTGCTATTGCTTTATGTAGAACTCTTTATACAGTAAAAACTTAATCTTCAATTTTAATAAATGCTATTGTGAAAAGGGATGTTTTTTTGTATAGATTTGTCATTTAGAGTAGTCTATTTAATTCTTTTTTATAAAAATTATAATGAAAAAAGCAAAAATAACAGTCTTTTCTCTTCTCGTTATTGTGATTCTAATCACGGCGTATTTTGTTTTTATCAAAACGGATTTTTACATCCCAAAACCAAAACGTATTGTGAATGAAAAGGGATTAACAGCGTCTATCGTAAAGGAAGTTGCGAAAATGGGCACCACTAAGGATACTCTTTTTTTGATTGTTTACAATCCTTCGCTTATTTGTGGGAGCCAAATATATCCCCGATCGCGATTCAGTGAAAAGATGGATGCTTTTGAATATGGAGTCAAGTCGCAATATTATTTTGATCAAGAGAAAAGTTTTCCAGCTGTTTATCACGATAATGGCATGACGATTGTTACCGGAAGAAGTTCAACCGGCCCGGAAGGTTGTGGTTGTTTTAGATCGGCGGTAGTAAATTTTGAACACGAAAAGATGAGCGAAAAGCAGGTTTATGAAGTGCAATATAAGGCGATGGGAAAAGATAAAGTCGAAATTGCGATTACTAACTTTAATACCAATGAAGAATTACAAGTAATGGACTTTGTTCTAAATGCTAACCATTGGGATTTGAAATAAGATGAAAAAAATTATATTGTGTATTATCGTAATGCTATGGTGCCAATTTTCTGTTGGTCAGCAAACCTATACCGTTACTGAAGGCCAATTGTATTGTATCAGTCCGGCTAAAGGAATCGTGATCAAAAAGGGATCGCGCTATTATACGTTAGAAATTGAAGTCGATTTTGAAGGAAAGCAGGAAATAATGAAGTCGGTTTTAAAACCTATAAAAAAGAATGAAGCCGAAGCTTTATCCAAACACGAAAATTCCATTTCGTATGATCAAATAGATGGCCGTTACGATTTTAAAAAACTTCAGGAATTGCAATTCACGTATACGGAAGATGACACGAATATGACATCTTATGAGATCCGTAAATTCCGCCAATTCAATCCGGGGTATTTTGCGATTTTTGCCATTAAACAGGAGAATGATACGGTAAACACCTATTTAAAAGAATGGTTACCGTGTATTTTTATTCAGTTTGATCAAAAACGAATACTCTATACCTACGATAACGTAACGTTATATCTGATTCCCACTCCGAATAAAATCCAACTCTTCGGGCTTCATGATCCGTCTGTTCCCGAATTAAAAGTTGAAAAAAAGGCTTTGACCAAAGATGAGATTTATGCGTTTTCAAGCAATGCTTTTGCCGAATTGAACAAAAACTATTTTAGAATCGATACGTTACCTAATAAAAAGCTACAGTTGAAAAATCGTTTTAATGAAATATTGATTTCTAAAAATTATGATGCGATTGATTTGAGGGGGACGTCGATAATAGGGCATACCGGAAAAACGATGGATTTATATAATTTGGCTTTAAAAAAACTAAATCAGGATCCACTCAAAGCGGTAAATTTCAATCCGTGGAGTATACAGATGATCGAAAACAATACGCTTAAATCGATCGACAGGACCGGACAGGAACTAAAAACAAAATTTAATTATCCGTTTCATCTTGTTTATGAACCCACAACAAAGGAATATTTCTATGAATTAGTCATAACTAAAAGGAATGATAATTTTACGCTAAAAATGCGCAATCTGGATCATATTGCTCACGAGGATCAATACACGGTTTCGGATAGTATTTCGTTGCAAAATACGAGTGAAATTCTGGAAATCTGTTTAAAAAACAAAATGAAGGATACGGTAAAAAGCAGTGTCGATTTTAGCATTTATAATAGACCTTATCAAAAAGGAAGGATTAGTATGCATGTACCATTCGACGATGTTATCGTTACTTTTTTAAGGAAAGACGGGACATTTGGAATCAATTACCTGCATTACTTTTTGAAACCGGAAAATAAAAATCAGTATTTCGAAGATGACCAACCATTTACCGGGTATCAAAAGGTACAAGCCATAGTGTATAAAGCACCGTTCTACCAAATAAAAAAGAACGATTTGTACTTACTTTATCCGATACAAAAGGAATTTCGATATAAAAAAATAGCGGATTTCCAGGGTTATTTTGCCCGTTATGAACGCGCAAACGGAGAAAAAGGCTGGCTGGATTTTAAAGGGAATGAATATAGAGACGACTAAAAAAAAGAAATACAAAATGATATAAATATTTCAAAATGAGATTGTTGATTCATAACGCAAAATCCGAACATCTTCCGTATGAAGAGATTCGGGAGGCTTTTAAAGCGTTCCTTTTTACGCAAAATGAATATCTGGGAATTGGGAATTGTATAAAAAGAGCCTCCGAAAAGTATGCAGTTGTTCATATCCGGATGGTAAAAGATTCGGATACTTTTGTCTGGGATGTTCCGGAAAACAAAATCCCGATAGAATATATGGATGCGATTTTATCGACTCTAAAAAGTATTATGAACATCCCAAAGGGGATGGCTCCGTTTAGCAGTTATGGTTTTAGTTATCAGGTTGTTGATGGTTCCTGGCATCCGACCGATTCGAGTATGAAGACGTTTGAAATTGCTACTTTTATGGCCATAGCGAATATTATTGGATTTGAACATGAAAAAATACGGGTTTACCAACGGGATAAATCCTAAAAAACGATCCTGAAAATGAATTATTTGATTTCTTTAAAAAAAGACATTCGAATAGGAACCGGGATTAAAAGAGGATGCCAAACAGGTTCCGTTTCTTCAGCATTTAGCGACCAATAGCCTATTTATAGTCCTTATGTAATCATAGCGGGAATCTGTTTATTTTTGTCCCGGATAGCACTTGTATTGATTTGAATCCTTTTTATGCCATGAAAAAAATTATTGTTTCCACCCTGATCAGTTCGATACTCACATCGTGCTCGCCTAAAGTACCTGCTGTTTTTGTCGATAAAGAAGCCGAAGTCTATAGAAAACTCGAAAGCGTTCCAGATAGTGTCAGAGTAGGAGAAATAACCATTTTGAATCTTTTTAAAAATCAGATTTTAGCCCATCGAAATGTCCCATACGACAGTGTAAGGATTGTCGAAAAGGTATATCAGCCACATCAAGCGTTATGGGATGATTGTTATGGGGCAATTTTTGGAGACGAAAATGCGTCAAAATTTAATACGCCAGCAGGTATGATCCAATGGAACAAAACCTTGTATAGGGATAATAAAGCCTTTATGGACCATCGGGTTTCGGAAATCCTGAAAATGGATATGGATAAAACACTTCGGGACAATTTAGTAAAGTTTGAAAAAATGGTTCCGTATAGACCCAAAGCACGAATCAGTATTCTTTTTACGCCCATTACGGGTATTGGTTTTGGTGGTTGTAATGCCGGGCAATTTGCTTTTGAATTGAACAATAAAACGCTCGATGTACAGTATGCTGTCGAAAAAGGATTGCCTCACGAATTAAATCATCTGGTTTATGAAAAATTTAGAGGAAATGATGCTGAGGGAACCACGGCTTTAAGTCAGGCGATAGATGAAGGTTTTGCGTGTTATTTTACCTATGTTTTTTTCGATAAAAAAATAACTGAATATGAGGCGGTCGAAAATATGACCCAAGCTGATTGGGATTGGTTTTTAAAGCACGAAAAAGAAATCTTTACCAAAGTAAAACTGTATTTTTCCGATACCTCAGGAAATAATCCACTGTTGCGAAACGATAAGTTAAAATTATTTCCCGACGCGCCCAAAACGCTGAATTATTGGTTGGGTTTCCGGATTGTCTCAAAATATGTGGAAAAACACGGTGCCAATTCCTGGCGCGATATTTATACCTTAAAAGCAACGGAAGTTCTCGAAAGAAGCGGCTACGAAAGTTATATTCAAAAATTATAAAGGGGCTGACTCCTTTTTGAGACAGCCCCTTTTTGTCTGTGAAGAGGAAGGAAATAGGTTTATCCTTTCTATTTAGGCTTTACGCTCCAGATAGTTCCGCGTCAGTATCATCGTAAAGGCCAATAAACCGAATACTAATGTCAACCACGGGGTGTATTGAACGCCTTTGGTGGCGATCATCCATCCGCCTACGGTGGTACCCACTGTAATCCCCATATTACCAAAGGAAGTCGCAAGACTGTTGGCAAATTCCAACGATTCCGGCACCGACGAAATCATATAAGTAGACGCATTTAGAAAACTCGGCGAATATAAAAATCCCCAAAGAATTATGACCAAAAACACGGCGATGGGATGGGTGCCTGAAAAATGCAGTAATACCGGAATCAGAATGGTTCCCGACAAAAATAAGGCGGTAGTATTCGCAACATTTTGGTTTAGCATTTTTCCCGAAACGCGATTGGCGATAATTCCGATAATCCCAAATACAAACAACATATAACTTACCATAGTGCTATCCATACCTTTGGCTTTGTTGAGGTATTCCGCAAAGTAACTATAGGTGGAAAACCATCCGGCGATCATAAAAAAATTCATCGCGGTACTCACGATAAAAACAGGTTGGGTCAGTATTTTTAACTGACTCCCATAGGACTTTTTTTCCGCAACAGGTAGGTTGGGCAGTACGTAATAGATCGCCAACAGCGCAATAGTACTTACAATAGTTTGGATAATAAACGAATATTCCCAGGAGAATTTACTGGCCAACCACGTGGCAAACGGAACGGTAGAAACCATAGCAATGGCTACACCACTAAACACGATGCTCATCAATTCGTTCTCCTGTTTTTTATCACCTTTTGAAACGGCTACAGACAAGGCGGTGGCAATATAAACCGGTTGTAGAAATGCCGGGAGTATCCGAACCAGCATCAACAGCCAGAAAGGAGGTGAAAATGAAGATACGATTCCCGTAAACAGAAAAATAAGGATAGCAGTAATCATGACTTTTTTGCGGTCTAAGCCGGAGGTTAATAAGGCCATAAAAGGACCGGTCAATGCGATGACTAATGCAAAAGCACTAAGTAACATGCCTGCTTTGTCGATACTGATGTTATAATATGTGGCTATTTGTGGCAATATGCCGATAACACCAAATTCGGTAGTGATGACGGCGATAAACCCTAAGCAGCCTATATATGCGTATTTTTTCATTTTGAAGCATTATATCGGTTTGTGAAATCAGCTACATCCTGCATAAGCACTTTGGCATCTTTGATGAATTTACCCATTTGAAAGAAACCGTGTGTGGTTCCTTCATACTGTTTTAGCGTTGTCGTTACGCCTTTGGCTTTTAATTTTTCGGCATAGCGGATGGCTTCATCTTTTAACGGGTCAAATTCGGCAACGGCGATTAATGTTGGCGGGACCGCTTCCAGATCCTCGGCTAACAGCGGAACCGCATCGGGGTTATTTCGGTCGTTGGCATTTGGCAAATACCATTCCCATGCCTGAATGCCGCCTTTTAAATCCAATAGCGGGCCATTTTGAAATTCTATCCAGGAAGCTGTGTTCAGACGGTTATCGGTTACCGGATAAATCAGTAGCTGTGCCATAACTTTTTCCCGGAATTTTCGGGTAACGGTTGCCGCCAAAGCCCCTCCGGCACTATCACCGGCTATTATTATTCTGTTGGGGTTGATTTGGAGTAAGGCGGCATTGTCAATAATCCATTTTGTGGCAAATTCGCAATCGTTTAAACCTGCCGGAAATGGATATTCCGGTGCCAGTCGATAGGCGACACTAATAATCGTAGATTGCGTTAAATTCGTTAGCTGGCGTAAAGGGGTATCGTGGGTTTCCAGACTTCCGGCATTAAACCAGCCTCCGTGAAAATAAATCATAACGGGTTGTTGGTCGCTATGGTTCGGACGGTAAATCCGTAAGCGAATGGAATCATTGTCTTTTACTGCTACTTGTTCTTCGATTTGAAAAACGGCTTCTTTTTCTCCGGCTAAAGGGATAAACTTTTCATAAAAAGCCCTGCCGGTTTCCCAGGGAGTTCGATTTTCGGACACTTCTATATTTTGAATATAGGCCAATGCTTTTTCGGTTTGTTCTGATACGATCATAATACTTTCTTTTAGAATTGTTCCCAAAATTATTAGCTAATATTTAAATTTGTAGGGTACACATCCAATTGTATGGTACAAACAAATTTGTAAGTAATGGCGAAAAGAAAGGAAAATTCAACCAATATGTTGAATGAGAATTATATAGTGGAAAGTTGTAATCTGACGTATGCCGTATGTAAAATCGGAGGCCGGTGGAAGTTGTTAATCCTTTGTCGACTGGAAAATGGGAAATTGCGTTTTAGTGAATTGCGCAATCAAATCACGGGAATTACGGAGCGTATGCTTACGTTACAACTCCGTGAATTGGAAAAAGAAGGCCTGGTCAAAAGAACCGTTCATGCCCAGGTTCCACCACGGGTAGATTATGAGTTGACCGATATTGCTCAGGAATTGGTTCCGATATGGAGTCAATTGAGCCAATGGGCCGAAAAGCATAAAGCATTACTTCTCAAAAACGAACTTGTTTAATACCATTTTTAGCAAAAGCGATCTTTCATTTTGCACCAAAACTAATGACGGATTGGGAATAGTTGTGGTTCTTATACTATATTCTGGCAAAACCTGATTGCGATATAGTGTCTTAAATCCTGGATTCGTGGTGTTACATTTGGTTTGTAGTAAGACAATACATACATTTGGTTACTAGTCAGCATTCCATAAATAAGACACTCGACCATGAATTTGAAAATACTAATTCCGTTTTTATTTTTTGCAATCCATTTCAGTTGTGGACAACATGATCCATTGCTGGATAAAAAGTTAAAAAAAGATAGTATTGCTGCAGAATTTACGCAGCTATACAACCTGACCAATGCGATTCATCCCGGACAGTTTATGTTTTGTTCGAAAAAAGAATTTGATCAAACCTATTTGGACTTAAAGAATTCGATCAAAGGTGATCTTTCTATTGTAGAGTATTACAAGCTCACCGCTACACTAATGGCCAAAATAAAAGATGGACATACTACTGTCGACAGAGGACAAATTATGGCATTGTTAAAAGAAAAACCTGTTTTTCCATTTTGTATTTATCAGATTGGAGTTAATTATTATTTTGATCGTTCTGTAAAGGAAAACCAAAGTTATACGGGCTTACAAATTCTTTCGATAAACGGAAAAGAGATTCAGACCATCGTAAAGGAGATCAAAAAATATATTCATCTTGAAGGTCGAAATGAAACCGGATTAAATACGAAATTTAAGAATTTCCCTTTTTATTATTTTATATACGACCAAAGTGAAAAGTTTGAAGTGACATTTCTGGACCAGGAGAACCAAAAGCAGCAAGTAGTATTCAATGGAATTACTTTGGATCGTTTCACTAAAAGTACCGCGGAAACGATTCCTCCTTTGACGACTGAAATTAGAAAAGATAAAATTGCGGTTCTCCAATTTCATTCTTTTGAAAATGGGTATAATGAAGCCGATCGAGCGGTCGCACAAAAGCAATTGGATATTTTTTTTGCCAGGCTCGACAGTCTGAAAACTAAAAATCTAATTATTGATTTACGCGATAACAGTGGTGGCGCTGCGGAAATAGCCAATTATTTGTTTTCTTATTTAGTTGATCAACCTTATTACTATTTTGATTATGTGGGGGCCAAGTATAATAGTGTGAAAAACTGGAAGCATTATGCGCAATATCCTGAAAGTATTGAAGAAATAAATGTAGCGGAAACAACACCAATAAACGGACTAAATTGCACCACAGCAACTGGTAGCGCCAATGATTTTTGGTGGTTTAAAAAACAACAGAGCAAATCCAATGTATATAAAGGACAGATTAGTGTTTTGATAAATGGCGGTTGTTTTTCCACCACGGGACATTTATTAGCCTTGCTACGGGAATATAAAATTGGAAAATTTTACGGCGAATATTCACAAGGAAGCAATTACAGTAATGCCGGTGGTCGTGCATTTGTTTTGCCTTATTCTAAAACATTGGTATGGATACCTACTTTTCAGTACAAAATGAAAACTCCAAATTTTAGAAATGATCCCAAAGGCATAAAACCGGACGTCGAAATACCGCTTCAGGCAGATGATTTAAAGACGGGTTTTGACAGACAAATGGATTTTGTACTACGAAAAATGGAAACGGAAAAATAAAATTGTCGTAATCATTGAGGTTAATCATAGTATCAAGGGGTTATTTGTGATAAGTCAATACCGATTTTTTCGAATTCAAGGATCCCTTTTTCAGTAACATAGAAGTTCTTGTCTTCGGGTGTCTCCTTGGCCAGCCAGCCAAGAACAATAAATTGTTTTAGAAGTAGGCTTCCAAGCTTGCCACCAACATGTTCATAGCACAATTTTGCAGGTATTTTGTCTGTTTTTCCTTTCATGATAAGGTTTTTTAAAATGCACGAAATCAAATGTAGTGAAAGCCCGCGAGCAGCGATGTGATTTTCGTCATGTTTTTTCCTCTTCCTTCACTTTTAAGTTTTTTGGGATAATGCCAAAAACAAATGGAGTTTTTCTAAACAGCACCTTAGAAAAATTAAAAAAATGGGTAACCATTTTTTGCGGATCTGTTGGGTTTACTTTTATCAGGGAAGGCCTGTGTTCAAGAGGGTATAAAAGAAAAAAAGTCAAACATTAGTTTGACTTTTTTGTGACCCGGCTGGGATTCGAACCCAGGACCCCATCATTAAAAGTGATGTGCTCTACCAGCTGAGCTACCGAGTCTATAATATAAGTTTGTTTTGTTTCTTTTTGATCAGTGAAACCGGAAGGTTTAAAGCTTCCTACTGAATTGCAACGTCCGATATTTAGATATCTTTTGTTGTTTTTAACGGGTGCAAAGAAAGGAATTTTTATTCGTTTGAACTAATAAAAAATGCTTTTTTTGACTTTAATTTTTTGAAAAAATACAGAGAGCAAGTCTGTAGGTTGTTAACCGTTTCAATATGAAAGAACTACTGGTTTTGGAATAAGGGCTATTTTTTGTCATTTTTCGACTGCGATACTTTTTAAAGTGTAAAAGCGTACTTAAAACGAGTAAAAATACACTTGTTTTTTTGTGCCGACTCCTAAAATGATCCGTCAAATACCAATTCTCGAATGATCAATACAAATGATGCGATCGCTATTCGGAAATTCCAGCGAGTACCTGATTCCTACGATTCGATAAGGTACCACGCACTTGTGTCACTTCTATTCCGAGATCGTCAATCCATTCAAGGAGTAAATCGTTAACCTGACTTCTAAGTTTTGGCAAATCGGACTCATGACCGGCTATCAAATCCGGCTTTTCAATCGGAACAAATACAAAAAGGTCAATTTCGCTAAGTAGGGATTGCATTGTTTGATACAGCGATTGGATATTTTTCCGTGGATTCAGAACATGAATATAAGCTAAGATGTCAAGAACGCAACGATCGAATAAGACATCGTCTTCGCTTTTTGGAATCCTTTTGGCTGAATAATTAAACTGTTCTATAAAATCATCAATAGTGGGTTTTTCTGAAAATTCATACCCGGAGGCTTCCAACTGACGGTACGGTTCTGGTTCAAAAGTGTACTCGGGAAGATGCTTTAACAGTTCCTCGACTAATGTCGTTTTGCCTACATTGTGAGCGCCGAATATTGCTATTCTCATGCTTTAGTTTCTTGTTTCTTTCTTAAAAGTCCGAAAATTAAAACAATAGCGTAGGCAAACATTAGCCAGGAAGCAAATGTTTTACTGTAGATTTCGGGCATATTGGGAAAGAAAGATTCAAAAAACTGTATGCATACGGTGTCTAGTAGCATGCCGGGTAAAACCATAAGGGCAGCCGATTTTATGCTTTCAAGATGGTCTAGTTTGAATTTATTAAAAACCGTGGTCGCAACGAAACCGAGTGCCGGAATCAGAATGATGTATAAAATGATCATGACTAATGCGTTATCGACCATAAAAAAATGCTGACCGGCGATCCGAAACAATATCGTGGCGACTAGCCAGACTAAAAAACCAACAATAAAACTAAGCAACGGGTAATTCTCTTTAGATGTTTTCATTGTGAATGAATAAAATTTTACGCTTTAGCTGCGCCGATTCCTTGAGTATAAATATAAGAATTTTCCGGTTGTAAATTCAGCTATTTGATGATTATTACCGATTTTGGATATGGTAATCAGGAGAAAAATATTGGATTTTTGATCAACTAAGAATTGGAAGATAAAAAAAATGGTACAACTGTAGCCGATCTACATTTGTACCATTTGGTGACCACGATGGGATTCGAACCCATACGTCTTGCGACACCACCCCCTCAAGATGGCGAGTCTACCAATTTCTCCACGTGGCCATAAAATAAAAAAGTCAAACTACTGTTTGACTTTTTTTTGTGACCCGGCTGGGATCACTTTATGTTGTCAAAAAGCACGGTTTTACTAGTGTTGTAAAAATGGGTAACCAAAAGGGTAACCATAAAATTTAGTTTTTTATGTGCTATTTTAAAGAACTTCTTTCTGTTGTTGCAAATATAAGCAAAATTTCTAATCATACTTGAAATGGTTACCCAATTTGTATTTTCGGTTACCCATTTGTTAAAAGTGGTTACCCATTTTATTTGTTGTCAAAAACAGACATCTCCATTTATAAAATTTCATAAAATAATGTTGTTTGGAAACTGATAATTTTGATTTTTTCTTATTTCCAAGTCAATTTTTGGTTACCCAATTTAGTGTTTCTGGTTACCCATTTTATTAGTTGTCGAAACAGACATCTCCATTATTCACCATAATAAATAATCAAAAGGTGAAAAATAGATATACTAACTTAGTATAGATTTAGAGGTACGAAAAATCTTAAATATAGCTGATGAAAGAATGTCGCAAAAATTAACTTAACTATTACTCTACTTTTTATTTGTATATTCACAGGCTAAGTCTTATTGATCATCGAAGTAGATTATAGGAAGCCGAACAGAAAATTATCAGCTGTAGAGGAGAAGTGGATATTGGGAGAAATCAACAAGGATGTATATGAAAAATGGCGATTGGAGTATGGTAGTCAAATTTCAGAATTGAAAGCCCAAATGGAAAAAGAATGCATTTTGCTAGAAACTACTGATGGTATTCTTGACCGGAATTTAGGTCCGCTTCTTGATATAAACAAGATTTACGAAAAAGCTACTTTATTATAAAAGAGGGAGTTGATAAAATTGTTGTTTGATGATAGTTTATGTTATTGTAATGGGATTTTCTGTACTAGCTTCTCATTAATAACAAAATCTAGAATGCACTAAATAAAATACATAAAAGATTATAGTGAATCAAGCATCAATTCATCACCTCCCAAATACCCGATAATATAAAAATCCTTTTCTTTTCTATCTAAAATAATAGTCTTAAATTTAACACCAAATGTTAATCAAATAACATACAATGAAAATCAATAGGTTAAAAATAATCCTTGCAGAAAAAAGCAAAACCAATAAATGGCTGGCTGAAAAACTAAGCAAAAGTGAAGTAACGGTATCCCGTTGGGTCACCAATGAAGTACAGCCTTCAGTAGAAACTTTGGCAGAGATTGCCCAATTGTTAAAAATTGATGTAAGAGAATTGTTGAATTCAACCAAATAATTATGAGCATTATACAACAAGGAATAGGTAAAAAACTGATTAAAATATCAGAGGATCAAAAAACGATAACCTATATTCATCAAAATAAAAATAGAAACTATAACAATCCAGAAGAAAAAGTTCAAGCAGAAGCTTTTTTAAAATTAGTATTGCAGTACAAATACAAACCAGAACGTATAAAACAATATGTATCTGTAACTATGGGCTCTGGTATCAAAGAGGCAGATATCGTGGTATATAATGATGATGCTTGTGAGCAACCACATATTTTGGTAGAATGTAAAAAACCGAATGTAAGTCAGCAAGAATTTTTACAGGCTGTAGAACAAGCGTATAGTTATGCCTATGCAATGCCTAACGAGGTAAAATATGTATGGGTGACCAATGGAGATAATAATGAGTATTTTGAAGTAGATAAATCTAAACATACTCGCATTACCCAGCCTGATATACCGCAATTTGGAGTAAAAAAATTAGCTCATTATAAATTTGTATACGATGCCGAAAGTTTGAAACAAATAGAAGGCAAACAAGATTATTTTGATTTGATAGAAATTGGGGAGGATGATCTTACAAGAAGATTTAAGCAAGCCCACGATGCTCTTTGGGGAGGCGGACAGCTAAACCCTTCAGAAGCATTTGATGAATTGGACAAACTTATTTTCTGTAAAATATGGGATGAGAAAAAGGATCGAAAACCAGGACAATCTTACGATTTTCAAATCATAACGGTAGATACAGAAGCCGTACCGAGCTATACGAAATTAAGTCCTTTGCAAATAGAAACCGAAAAGAGAAGAATAGAAAACCAGCAACTAAAGGAGCGTGTTGAAAGTTTGTATGAAGAAGGAAGAGAAAGAGACAGAGAAGTTTTTAGAGATAACATACGCCTAAGTGCCGAAAAAATAAGAACTGTAGTAGGCTACTTACAAGATGTAAATATTGGTGAAACAGACTTAGATGCAAAAGGACGAGCTTTTGAAACCTTTATGGGTACATTTTTTAGAGGAAATTTTGGTCAGTATTTTACCCCTCGACCTATAGTGGAGTTTACAGTGAAAGTGTTGCCCATTACCAATCATTCTTTAGTGTTAGATACTTCTTGCGGTAGTGGTGGCTTTTTGCTGTATGCCCTCAATAAGGTACGTAAGCAAGCCGATGAATTATATCCTAATCATAAAAACGATGTAAGGCAAAGTCAAAAACACCGTAAATTTTGGCACGACTTTGCTGAGAAAAACCTCTATGGAATAGAAATAAATGAGCAGATTTCTCGTGCTGCTAAAATGAATATGATTATTCATGACGATGGACATACCAACGTCATTACATCTGACGGATTGCTCACACCCGAAGCCATCGAAAGAAACACCGAAAACAAAGGATTTCAGTACAACAGGTTTGATTTCATCATTACCAATCCGCCTTTTGGTAGTATTGTACGACAAACAGAAAAAGCTTATCTCAAAACCTTTCAACTCGGCAAAAAAGAAGAAGACTGGTTAGCTGTAGTTGCCAAACCCGAAACGTACCGAGAAAATCAAAGTACCGAAGTATTGTTTATAGAACAATGTTACCGCTTTTTAAAACCAAACGGCTATTTGGCTATTGTGATACCAGACGGCATACTTACCAACAGTAGTTTACAATATGTGCGTACTCATATCGAAGAAACCTTCCGCATAGTAGCCGTAGTTTCTCTGCCCCAAACGGCATTTGCCGCTAATGGTGCTGGCGTAAAAAGTTCGGTTTTGTTTTTAAGAAAATACGATGAAACCCAAACAGAGCAGATTAGAAACATTAAACAAAAAACGCGTTTCAACCTCTTAGATACCAATCACTACAAAACACTGATTGCTGACTGGGATAAAGAGAAAAAACAAGCTATAAAAGAACTGGAAAAGCAATACAAAAACGACTACCCTGAAAAAGATAAAAAAGAAATTACGGAATTAATGCAGGAAGACAAAACCGAAATTAATAGCCGATTTGCGGACCAATTACAAGAATTAAAAGAAAGCCTACAATTGCAATATCAGCAAGAAAATGAAAGACAATTGCCAGATTATCCCATTTTTATGGCAATAGCCGAAGATATAGGATACGACGCTACAGGTAAAAAAACCAATGTAAACGAGCTGGATAGTATTTCCACAGAGTTAGAAAAATTTATTAACGCAATTGAAAATAACGAAATATGATATTGAGAGGTATTATTGATAATTCTTTAAACGGACAACTTTGTATCAGAGGTTTTGCACCTATAAAAGAGCTGGCTAATATATCCAAAGCGGATTATTCTTACCAAAGAAATCCGATACAAGATAGAGAGGATATAAGTGATTTTTTAAAAAACGAAACGTACCTTTTTTTTCCGGAAGTGATATTAAGCTATAAAATAAAGCATGATTTTTCCAAATCGAAAGACACTTTAACCCCTTTACAAAAAATACAGTCAAATAAAAGTTTTAAATCTAACATAGACCAAACCAGTTTTAAAATAAAAAAGATTGATTATAAAAGCATTGCAGATGCAAAAGGTGTTACAACCTTGTCAGTTGTGGAAATTGAAATTAACAATTTGGCAGACAAACCATTTCATAGAATAGATGGTAACCACAGATTAAAAGCAGCGGAGGAGTCCACAGCAGAGAAAGTGGATAGAATGGTTGCTCCTTTTTGTATCATCTTGGGACAAGAATTTTACGAAAATGGGGCTATCGTTACAAATACTGAAACCGAAAATTTTGATAAGGCAATCAAAGTATTTTTTCACAATATCAATACTAAAACAATTCCTTTAACTTCTGAAGAAAATTTAAAAGTTATTATAGATGATAAACTAACATTTCCTGATACTGAATTGCAAGAACTTTTAGGCGATTATGCTTTGCTGACAAGAACATTGATTGATAAAGTTTCACCTGAGTATTTTGAAGGAATACAACACATTATATCAGGTAAGTATCGCACCTACTACAATTCAATTTTCTGGATTTTATTAGAACGTGGAGAAGATAAAGACACCTTAGTAGAAAAAGTTTTTAACTCTTTAAAGGCAATTGATTTGCTTTACAGTGAAAATGATAGTCTTAAAGCAAATTCTAGTTTTGGTTTATTGACAGCCTTCTTATATTATCACGTGCAAGGAAATAAAGCCAAATTTGATTTTTTTAAAGATTGGATTTTAAACAATCATATTTTTGAAATTCAAGAGGTTAAAGATGCTTCTTTAGTCAATATTTTTGACAAAATTTCTGCCAGAAGCATTAGCGTTTTTGTAGCAATGCCTTATTATGACGGAAGTACTGAAATTATGAAAACCTATAATGATGCCTATAATCGGGTTATAAGTAAAATTACAGCCAACTTTCCACATATTTCTATCAGCTTATTACCAATAATGACGCACAGAGGAGAAACAAGAGACATTATAAATAATATGATCAACGAGATACAAAGTTGTAGCGTGTTCATTGCTGATATTACAGGAGGCAATCCAAATGTTGGCTACGAATTAGGAATTGCAAGAGCTTTGAAAAAGCCAACTATCATTGTACGTCAATTGGGCGATACGGTAAAAGTACCATTTGACTATGAACACGATGTAAGAAACCCGTATAATGAAAAGGCAATTAGCACTTTAGAAGATGAAGTGTATAATAACCTAATAGGTATTTTGTCTAGTAATTATGGATATGTAATTGAAAATATATAAAATGTACAATCTTCCCACACATACCGACCCCAATAAAATTTTTATCATCAACCGTTCTGAATTAGTTGATAGATGGGATGGAGATATGGTACTGTACAATAAAATATTGCATAATTTTAAGTATGATATTGTCTCTTTAAAAAATTTATTAATAAAAAATCCGCAATATGGAGCCAATGAAAGTGGTATAATAAGAACTTCCTTTCTTGAACCAAGATATATCAGAATAACAGATATTGACGAATATGGGTTACTTAAAAACGAAATTGGAGTAACGGCTCAAAATATTGAGAGTAGGTTTATTTTAGATAATGATGATATACTTTTTGCTCGTAGTGGCAATACGGTTGGAAAAGCATATATCCACAAAAAAGATACTGTAAACTATGATTGCTTTTTTGCTGGTTATATGATACGATTTGTTGTTGATAAATCTAAAATTTTACCAGATTATCTTTTTACTTATACTCAACTAGGGGTGTATAAAAATTGGGTGAAAGCTATTCAAAGAACTGCAGGACAACCAAATATAAATGCTGAGGAATATAAATCTTTGCAAATTCCATTGCCTGGCATTAATATTCAGAAAGATATTGTTTCAATATTTCAATCTGCGTATACAAAAAAGCAAGAAAAAGAAGCCAAAGCACAACAACTATTAAACAGTATAGACACCTATCTGTTGGGCGAATTGGGTATTTCCTTGCCCGAAAAAGACAATAGTTTACAAAATCGAATATTTACAACTTCTTTTAGCGAAGTTACAGGTGGCAGGTTGGATCCAGATTATAATAGTAAATATGATTTTTTGATAAATCAAGATGCGAATTTCCCTTTCAATACTTTGGGAAGTTTAATTGTTAAACCACCTCAATATGGTGCAAATGAAGAAGCGGAAGAGTATAGTTTAGAAAATGCAATTAGATATATCAGAATAACAGATATTGATGAAATTGGTGAATTAAAGGATTATGGAAAAAAAACAGCTAAAAACACCAATAACATTTATGAATTAAAATATAACGATATTCTTTTTGCTCGAAGTGGGTCTGTTGGTAGATGTTACATACACAAAAAGGTAGAAGAAAAAGCAATTTTCGCAGGTTATTTGATTCGATTTGTCTTAAATATTGCTAAAATCAATCCTGACTTTTTGTTTTTTTATTGCAATTCAAAAATTTATAAATATTGGGTTAGTGCAATAGAACGTCCTGCTGTACAGTCAAATATTAATTCTGAAGAGTATAAATCACTACCAATCCCGCTTCCTCCACTTGAAAAGCAAAACGAAATAGCACAGCATATTCAAGATATGCGTAGCAAAGCTAAAGTCTTGCAAGCCGATGCAAAAAATGTTTTGGAACAAGCCAAACAACAAGTAGAAAAAATGATAATAGGCTAAACTCATTAGTAAACTATGATAACGCAAGATAAAGTAAAACAAATTCATACTATTTGGGATAACTATGTTTCATCTAATAAGAGAGTGCTGGATACTAAAGGGAATGAATTTGATAATATAGATGAAGCAAGATTAAACGCAATTGTTGAACTTAAGAAATTTATTGAACAGTTTCGATCTGGAGCAATAAATGTATTTGAATTCAAGACCAATGTAGATAGCTTTAATAAAAGGAATAATCTTTGGGGTTTCACAGCGACTAAAGGTCAAATGTTTTTCAATCAATTAGTTAAAAACAGTGAATCTGATATAGAAAAATTATCTAAATTACTAAAAGAATGTCTTTATCTACCATCCAATTTAGAAGAGGCTCTTTCAAAGATAGATGTATTAGAAAAATATAGTTTTGGAATATCGTCAAAAGCTAAGGATAAGAGAAAAGCACCTAATTCTGGCTCTATTGGATATTTCCTGTCTTATTTTTGGCAGATACAGGATAATAGAGCTTGGCCAATTTTATATACTTCTCTGATAAATGCATACAAAGAGCTAGATTTTTGGGAGGAAAAAGAAAATCAAGTACAGACGTATCGCTTTTTTTATGACTTAAACGAACAGATAAAGGTTGTTTTAAACAAGTACACAGGTAAGGAAATCAATAACTGGGATGCAGAACACGCATTTTGGAATTTTAAAGGTAATCCTAATAAAACAACAAATGTTACTCCTTCAATTAAAAAGAAGAAACCTATTATTGTTGAAGTAGAAGAAGAAAAAATCATTGCTGCAAATGCTTCATTTGAGTTGTCAGACTACCTGATCCCTAAAGTTTCAAGATTAGTTGAATTAGGAAATAACAATGAAAATTCTTCTTCTTCCAAAGGGTTTGCGTATGAAAAATTAGTTGCCGAAATATTTAAACAGCTAGATTTTGAAGTAGAAGTTCTAGGGCAAGGTACAAGAAGAAATCCCGATGCCATCATAAGGCATAGGGAAGAAAACACTGCGTTTTTGATAGATGCAAAAGCATATTCAAATGGTTATAGCTTAGGGATAGATGATAGAGCAATTAAAGAATATATCAATCACTATTGTCCAAAATTGCAGAAAGAAGGTTATAAAAAAATAGGTTTTATTATCGTAAGTAATTCGTTTAAATCTAATTTTGATGGATTTATTAATGAAATTACATGGAATACAGACATTAAAAGATTTATACTATTATCATCAGAAGCATTATTATACCTTTTAGCATATAAAACAAAAGACAGAATTCCTCCGGCTACTATTATTGAAACATTAATAAGTTTTGGTAATCCTATCGAATCTAAAAATATTATAGAGGAATTTGATGATGTATAAATTTTTTAGACACCTATATACTTGAATGTACCAAGTAAAAATTCATACATATCATATTAACATTCAAACATCAATACAATGAAAACGTTATCCGAATATGTATTAGAAAGATTTACTGAAACCTCAAATGCAAATACAGTAAATGAAACATCTGAAAATAATCATCAGGTGGATAAAAATAAAAATACTGAGGAAGAGTAAGTATCATTTATTAAAACTTAACAACCGCTCAATCGTAATGATTGAGCGGTTGTTGCTTTATGGGAGGAAATGCGTACTAATAATTGGTGGCAATTATATACATGATTACCATTATAAATGTGACTACGGTCAAAGTCAATACCTATTTTTCTGCAATAGGAATTATAACCTGATTATTGGATAAAAGCTTATTGTATTTAAAAAAAAGGGCGTAGCTTATGATATGTGGGATTAGGAGAAAAGTAAAAACTTTGTATCGTTCCATCTTTAATTGAAATGTCGCATATAACTGATTTAACGTGTTTCGGGCTCTTTATTAACATCAGTCAAAATAACTTTGGAGTGTTAGCGTGTGCCCATTTTTAGTGTGCCCTTTACTTGGATTAGAAGAAATGTTCTTATACTCTAAATTTTTCCGATGAAATATTAAAATCGAAAAGGTTAAACTTTTTAAATTAATTGGAAGAAGGAAGATATCCTTTATTGTAGGATGTTGTTTAAAGGAAGAAGGATAAGTTGTGGCATTTTCTGAAATGATTGTGAATTTCCATATTGTGAACCCAAGAACAGGGTTTATTTGAAGTAGTCAAGACTTAATCTGACAGTTGCAATAAATTAACAACTGAAAAATAGATTAGAGTTATGACTACACAAGAAAAAATCATCAAAAACAAACTGGGTGTTTTAGAGCTTGCCCAGCACTTAGGGAATGTATCAAGAGCCTGCAAAGTAATGGGCTATTCCAGAGATAGCTTTTATAGATTCAAGGAATTGTATGACCAAGGAGGAGAACTTGCACTTCAGGAACTTTCTAGAAGGAAGCCAATTCTAAAGAACCGAGTAGAAGAGCATATTGAACAAGCAGTTGTGGACTTGGCTATAGATCAACCCGCTTTAGGCCAATTACGCGTATCTAATGAGCTAAAAAAACAAGGCATATTAATATCTCCCGGAGGAGTTAGGAGTATATGGATGAGGCATGATCTGCAGACCTTCAAGCTTGGATTAAAAGCCTTAGAGGCAAAGTCTGCACAGGAAGGTATTGTGTTAACGGAAGCTCAGCTTGTAGCTCTGGAAAGAGCTAAAGAAGAGAAAAAGGCACACGGCGAGATAGAAACTCATCATCCGGGATATTTGGGTGCTCAGGACACGTACTATGTTGGGAATATTAAGGGAGTTGGACATATATATCAGCAGACTTTCATTGATACATATTCTAAAGTCGCTTTTACAAAGCTGTATGATCGTAAGAATGCATTAGTTGCCGCAGATATGCTCAATGATCAGGTAGTACCATTTTTCGAACAACATGACTTAAGATTGTTAAGAATATTAACCGATCGAGGAACAGAATACTGCGGGGTAAGAGACCAGCATGAATATCAGCTCTATTTAGCCATCGAAGATATAGATCACACGAAAACCAAAGCAAAAAGCCCTCAAACAAATGGTATTTGCGAACGTTTCCATCGTACTATTCAGGATGAGTTTTATGCAGTTGCATTCAGAAAGAAAGTATACCGAAGCATTCAGGAACTCCAAAACGACCTTGATCGTTGGATGATTTACTATAATCAGGATCGTACCCATACTGGAAAGTATTGCTTTGGAAAGACACCCATGCAGACCTTCAATGATACAATTAATTTGGCAAAAGAAAAGATGCTGGAGACACTAAAAGAAGATCAACTTGTTACTTATCCGGTACAAGAAAATAAGCAACAAGTTGAATCTATAGATTTTGCAGAAACATTACTATATTCGAATAGGCAATCTGACAATTTTTAAAGACAACCAACTGTCAGATCAAGTAGTGGCTATTACACCTTAACGAAAAAGGCATTTAATAATTTTTTTTAATCAAGAAACTGACTATTAGTCAATTTCTTGATTTTATGCAGAACTTGAATGTTGTATAATGTATTTTTACCATTAGTGAAAATTTATTAAGTAAATCTTCTACGAACAAGGGACTATTACAATATATGTATTATCCTATAGTTTTAAGTTCGCCAGTATCTGTAAACAGATCTTCCCTTACTCTTTTCAAATTGCGACTAATTCGATTTTTACGAATTTTTGCATATTTCTGAGTCGTACGTATGCTTTTATGTCCAAGTAATTTACTTACGTCTTCTAAAGGCATGTCGCTATTAAGCATAAGATCTGCAAATGTATGCCTAGCTAGGTGTGTATGTAAACGTTTATTTATTCCACAAATATTAGCTATCTCTTTAAGGTATCTATTATAACGACTGTTATTATCCACAGGAAGTAAAAGTCCTTTTTTCAAGCATGACGGATGACTTTCATATTTTTCGATGATTTTTTGTGCTAATGGTAGCAAAGGAACCATCTCATTTACGTCCGTTTTATCTCTTTGTTTCGCTATCCACTTTTCACCGTTAAGACCAACTTCTTTTATACATTCTTTTGATAACTTATAGAGATCTGCATAAGAAAAGCCCGTAAAGCATTGAAAAATGAAGACATCCCGGATTTCCTCTAAAACTTTTGCAGGCATAGATTTTTGTAGCATTCTATTTATCTGTGAGAGTTCAAGAGGAATAACTTCTGGATCTTCAGCATTGCAAACAAATTCTTGGATGGGATTACTTTTTATAAGTTCATTTTTAGCACACCTTTTTAGAATTTGTCTAGTCTTTTTGATATAGCCTTTTGCTGTATTCTCAGCGAGTATTACATCGGCTTCGAGAGTTAAATAATCAAACAATGATTCTGCAAAACTGTATTTTATAGAGGTTAACTCTAAATCAGGTTGACCATATTTAACACATATAAAATTAGCGACTTTATTCCTTGCCGTGTTCCAATGTGTATGTGTACCATTTGATCTTTTCCCTTTATCCACCTTTAACTTAAAATTTTTTATATAATTATCGAAAGCTTCGAGAATTGTTCGAATACCAGTTGAGGTGTCTGTTCTTTGGTGTGCAAGAGGATCTTTACCATTATAAACATTTTTTAACATTATCGGAGTAACCTCGTCAAAAGTGGTCGTTAAACTCATAAAATGTCGATATAGGTCAATCTCAGCTTCCTTAACCTTCTTATTCGTTCTTTGAGATTCCAAAGTACCCGCCGTGTCCTTTTTATTTATTACATCCCAATTATTTGGATGTACTTTTGATTGCATAGAAATCTCTTCAGACCTACTATTAATTGTCACTCGAGCATAAAGTGGTGCCTTACCATCTTTCTTGGTCGCCTTAGCTTTAAAAAGCCAAAATAAAATCGAAAGTTTTTGATTGTTTTTCATTTCCCAACATTTTTAAGTTATCAATTATTTCTTTCGGCTAAAACCGAAAACAAATTGAAATTCCTTAAAACCACACATTTACAAGTTCAAGAAAATTCGGTTACCCAATTTAAGAAACATATTTGGTAACCAAAAGGGTAACCATATTACTTAAATTAATATGGTTTTTCTTAGTTTATTTTTTACTAGAAATGTGCTTTGGAAATAATTTTAAATAGAAAAAGCACACTATTAGTGTGCTTTTTCTGACAATCTGTGATCCCGCTGGGATTCAGCGTGACCCGGCTGGGATTCGAACCCAGGACCCCATCATTAAAAGTGATGTGCTCTACCAGCTGAGCTACCGAGTCTGTGCTTTCAAGAAATAAATTTAGGTCATTTTTGTGACCCGGCTGGGATTCGAACCCAGGACCCCATCATTAAAAGTGATGTGCTCTACCAGCTGAGCTACCGAGTCTGTAATCATTTCCTGATTGCGGGTGCAAATATAAGGCCTATTTTTTATTATCCAAGACTTTTTTGGTTTAAATTTGTGTTTTTTTTAAAGCCAATTTTTAAGTTTCTGTTAACGAGACATTTATTGATATGTATAAAATTATTCTTATAGGTTATATGGGATCGGGGAAGTCAACAATTGGGAAATTATTGTCGCAAAAGACTTCGATTCCGGCTTTCGATCTGGATCAAATTATTGAAGAAGCAACCCAAAAAACCATCCCGGAATTATTTTCCGAATCCGGGGAAATCAAATTTCGTAAACTCGAACACGAAAAACTCAAATCGTTTATCGCCGAAAACGATAATTTTATACTAAGCCTTGGCGGTGGCGCTCCCTGCTATGCCAATAATCACGAGTTTTTACAATTGGATGGAATTACATCGGTTTATTTGAAAGCTTCCATAAAAGAGCTGCTGGCGCGTTTGGAAAATGAACGCCACAACCGACCGTTATTAGCCGGATTAAATGATCAAGAAGTAGAGGAGTTTATTGCAAAGCACCTTTTCGACAGGAGCTATTTTTACCATCAGGCCAAACATGTCGTATCGGTCGATGGTAAAAATCCTGACGCTATTGTAAATGAGATAAAAGGGCTTTTAGCTTAAATAAGCATATTCTTCCGACTCTTCGAAAACCACTTGTATGTGTTCCAATAGGGAAGTCGATAAGGATAATCCTTTAAAATCGGCTTTTACCGGGTATTTTTTATGATTTCGGTCTACCAGTACTGCGGTTTTAAATTTCTTTAACGGTACGTCAAGGAAATGCTTTACGCCGTAGATCAAAGTAGTGCCGGAGTTTAGGACATCGTCGATTAATACCAGATTTTTGTTTGCGTATTCCGCCGGAGTTAACGAAGTCTGTATGGCTTCCTGTGGTTGTGTTTTGTTTATTTTAACCTCACACAGTACAATGTTAAGATCGGAAATCTGTTTTAGTTCGCGGGCTATTTTCTGCGCAAAAATATAACCGTTGGCTGCAATTCCGGCCAAAACCACTTCTTGTTCGTCGGCAAAGGTTTCGTAGATCTGATATGCGATTCGCTTGGTTTTATGATTAATTTCCTGTTGTGTCAGAATGATATTCTTCATGGTTGTTGTGTTGTTGTGTTATTTTTTTTCAAAGATAAAAAACAGTTCCCGATCCTGTCTTGGTTTTATCGAATTGTGTGCTCTTTCCAGTGTTTTAATTGTAAAAGTATCCGAAAATAGCTTGCGGTATTCGGTTTCGCTTCCGCCAAATGGAGGTCCGGCTTCGGTTAGTGGAAAATCAAATAATAATCCTGCTATTTTGCCACCCGGATTTAGAATTTCGTGCATTTTGGCAGCATATTGAGGACGTAATTCCGGTGACAACGCGCAAAAAAAAGTTTGTTCCAATACGAGATCAAAAGTGTGCTTTAACTCAAAAAAATCACCCTGAATTAATTGCGCATCCGGAAAATCCGGATTTCGTAATTTAATGTTCTCTAATGGTGTTGGTGCCAGATCAATCACATAGACATTATGAAAACCCTGCGAAAAAAGATAATCCAGTTCATGGGCATTGCCGGCACCCGGAATTAATATCGTCAGGTTTTTATCTGTTATTTGATCAATATACGCTTTCATCGGAGCAGTCACCGAACCGGTGTCCCAGGGGGCTTCGTCGTTTTGGTAACGGTTTTCCCAGTAGTCTTTGTTAAATGTTGTCATCTTCAAAATCAATAGAGGGTTCGTCGGTATAATCGTCAATGTCGCGACGGTCTTTTTTAGTTGGTCGTCCGGTACCTTTAGCTCTATAGTGTTCTTTGGAAAGACGAAGTAATTCCAGGTGTTCAAAAGCCTCAGCCGGTGTTTCGTCTTTACGGTAAATATCGACCAGTTTTGGACCAACCCGATTCGCGGGAATGTCTAAAACGGTTAAAATATAGTTGATCTGGTCTCTGCGTAAGGTAATTTTATCGGTAGGAAAAACTTCCCGTGAAGGTTTGGCAGCCTGCCCATTTACGGTGATATGTCCTTTTTTACATGCCTCTGTAGCAATGTTTCTCGTTTTGTAGTAGCGGACACACCACAAATATTTATCCACTCTCATATGAAAATTCAAAATTCGATGTTAATATTAAAACAAAAATAAAGGAAAATTGTATCTTGCACCGTTAAATTTTAGTAATAATGAATAGATTCTTTAAGATAGTGGGAAGTGCATTGTTAATGGCTACTCTTTTTGCCTGTGACGATAATGGTAATTCTACTGTTGAAGTCCGGGATTACGGTCAACAATTTGCTTCAGATATCGTAGCTATTGAAAATTATTTGAAAACACATTATATTGAGGTAACTCATAATGTGAATGGTGATGTGAATGAAACAACTATCACGGCTATCCCTGACGGCGGTTCGCAGGTTTCTATCTGGGATCAGACAACCTATCCGTTACAAACTAAAATTGTAAAACTGCACAATATAGAATATAAGGTATATTATCTGAAACTTGCTGCAGGTACAGGAGATGCACCTTGTGGTATTGATAAAGTATATACGTCTTATCGAGGATTGTTACTAACGGACGGTCAGTTTGATTATGCGCCAAATGCAACTGAAATTAACCTTTTGGGAGCTATTAAAGGTTGGGAATATATCTTCCCGGAATTTAAAAGAGGGACGTCTGTTGAAAATCCGGATGGAACTTTAGGTTATAAAGATTACGGAGCCGGTGTGGTATTCCTGCCTTCCGGTTTAGGATATTATTCCAGTTATGTGGGAAGTATTCCGGAATATTCGCCATTGGTGTTTACATTTAAGTTGTTCGATATCCAGTTCCTGGATCAGGATGGAGACGGTGTTTTATCGCGTTACGAATACGGTTTTGATGCCAATGGTGCCTTAATCGATACGGATGGCGATGGTGTAGCCGATGTTTTTGATATCGATGATGATAACGATGGGGTTTTAACTAAAGATGAAATCCGTATACCGGGATCAACAACCGGAGCACAATATTCATTTGATCAAATTCCAACCTGTGACACTCCGAATAGTAACGGTAAAAAGAGACATTTAGACCCAAGTTGTCACTAGTAAATAGAAGTGAGTCGTCCTAAAATAGGTTGACAGATTTTAGAATAAAAATATATTAACCAGTCAGGTTTTCTGGCTGGTTTTTTTGATGTATAAAGTTAGGTGTTTTCATTTTCAGACTCAAATGTGGTCTTTTATTATTATAGGTTTGTATTGCTGTTTTTATGAGTTTTTCTAATGTTTGTCCGTCTTTACATTTATAAATCAAAAATTCGTTTTTTAAAATTCCGTTTATTCTCTCAGCTAACGCATTCTGATAACAATCATATCCGTCGGTCATAGAGGGCGTAATACCGTTTTTAGCTAATACTTTCTGATAAATTTTAGAACAATATTGTAATCCTCTATCGGAGTGATGTATCAGTGGTAATGTTGATTTCCTATTCAGTACAGCCATTTTTAATGCCTGTACCACATTTTCAGAACTCATATCATCACTGAGTTTGTATCCCATTATTTTTCTACTATAAGCATCAGTAACTAAAGATAGATAATGCGTTTTCTGATGTGATTTGATATAAGTAATATCACTAACGTATACCTGTTCGGGACGGTTAATTTCACATTCTTTCAAAAGATTTTCGTACTTGTGTAGCCAATGTTTAGAATAGGTAGTTTTAGCGTAACTCTTCATTGGTTTAACAAGTAACTTCTCCCTTCTTAGATAATCAAATAAAGCATCACGACCTATCTTTACACCCTGTTGATCAAATTGCTTCGAAAGTAGATAATATAGTTTACGTGTTCCTATACGTGGCATTTCCAATCGCAAAGAAAGAACCAGATGCTTTACTTTGAGTAAGGCAGATTCCCGATGGAAGATTCTTTTTTGTTCCTGATATATAGCTTGTCTACTCATCCCAAACAATCGGCAACTTTTGGACAAACTTATTCCTGCTCCTTCCCGGAGTCGGAAGATGGTTTGGGAGAAAACTTTTTTCGGATCTGAGTTCCGTACTGACTATCAGAAATGTCGATCATCGTATTGAGAATCGTATTTCGAAGTTTCTCATCGGCCAGTTCTTTCTCTAATCGTTTAATAATTTGAGCCGGGGTTTCTTTAGATTTAGACATAAATAACAGATTTGGTTTACTCCAGTCTAAGTTACCATATTTTCGAAGCCAAACCAAAACAGTACTTCTTCCCTGGATTCCATAAACAGATTGAGCCTGCCTATAAGTCATTTCACCTTGTTCAACTCGGGTAATTACAGCTAATTTAAAAGCCATGTTGTAATCCTTTTGACTACGCTTAATAGCCTTGCTTTCTTTGTCTTTCATAATAAAGTCGATTTGGTGTCAACTTATTTCAGGACGGGACAAAGTTATAAAAAAAGCCTCCGCAAATGTGGAGGCTTTTTTTATGCTTGATCTGTAATTATTTTCGTTTTACCACTTTTTCAGCAGCAGCGGTAATCGCTTCGTTGTTAAGTTTGTATTTCTCCATTAACTGATCCGGAGTTCCGCTTTCGCCAAAACTGTCTTGAACAGCAACGTATTCTTGTGGTGCAGGGTGGTGTAGCGATAGGGTACGGGCAACGCTTTCGCCTAAACCGCCAAGCATGTTGTGCTCTTCGGCTGTTACCACACATCCGGTTTTAGCAACCGACTTTAGAATTGCTTCTTCGTCCAATGGTTTAATGGTGTGGATGTTGATCACTTCTGCACTGATTCCTTTTGCTTCCAAAGCTTCGGCAGCTACCAATGCTTCCCATACTAAGTGTCCGGTAGCGATAATGGTTACGTCAGTACCTTCGTTTAGTAAAACCGCTTTTCCAATTTCGAAAGTTCCGTTTTCCGGTGTGAAGTTTGGAACAGACGGACGGCCAAAACGCAAATATACCGGACCGTGATGATCGGCAATAGCTAAAGTGGCTGCTTTGGTCTGGTTATAATCGCAAGTATTGATCACAGTCATTCCCGGTAACATTTTCATCAAACCGATATCCTCCAGAATCTGGTGGGTAGCTCCGTCTTCTCCTAATGTCAAACCAGCGTGCGAAGCACAGATTTTTACGTTTTTATCGGAATAGGCTACCGACTGACGAATCTGATCGTAAACGCGTCCGGTAGAGAAATTGGCAAATGTTCCGGTAAATGGAATTTTACCGCCAATGGTCATTCCCGCTGCGATTCCGATCATGTTTGCCTCGGCAATTCCGATCTGGAAGAAGCGCTCCGGATGGTTCTTTTTAAAATCATCCATCTTTAACGATCCGATCAAATCGGCGCAAAGAGCCACTACATTTTCATTCTTTTGTCCTAATTCGGTTAATCCTGCTCCGAAACCGGAACGGGTATCTTTATTTCCTGTGTTGGTATATTTTTTCATTGTCGACTTTTAATTAAATAAGGTTGTAACGGAACGGCGGTTTAATAATCGCCTAAAGTTTCAGGGTTTTGTGCCAGAGCGCTTTCCAATTGCGCATCGTTAGGCGCTTTTCCGTGCCATGCGTGCGTATGCATCATAAAATCAACTCCATTACCCATTTCGGTGTGTAGTAATACGCAAACTGGTTTTCCTTTTCCTGTTCTCGATTTGGCCTCTGTCATTCCCGAAATGATCGCTTCGATGTTGTTCCCTTCTTTAATTTCCAAAACATCCCATCCAAATGCTGTGAATTTAGCATTCAAATCACCCAATGATAAAACTTCTTCGGTAGTACCGTCAATTTGTTTTCCGTTAAGGTCTACGGTAGCAATATAGTTGTCTACTTTTTTAGCAGAAGCATACATTGCTGCTTCCCAGATCTGACCTTCCTGTAATTCACCGTCACCGTGTAAACTGTAAACGATATGGTTGTCTCCGCTTAATTTTTTAGTTAAGGCAGCACCAATAGCTACCGACATTCCCTGTCCTAATGATCCGGATGCTACGCGAATGCCCGGCAATCCTTCATGTGTAGTCGGATGTCCCTGTAAACGGGAATTGATCAAACGGAAAGTAGCTAATTCTGATACCGGAAAATAACCGCTTCGTGCTAGTACGCTGTAGAATACAGGAGAAATATGTCCGTTAGAAAGGAAGAATAGATCTTCTCCGATACCATCCATATCAAAACCTTCTTTGCGGTCCATCAGGTGTTGGTATAAGGTTACAAGGAATTCTGTACATCCAAGTGAACCTCCAGGGTGGCCTGAATTTACGGCATGAACCATACGAAGGATATCTCTTCTAACCTGAATTGTTAAGTCGTTTAATTGTTGAGTGTTAGGCTTCATTTTTTATGTAAAAGTTATACTAGGACAAAAATAGCTTTATTTTAAAGATGTACCAAACTCTTTTTCTCTTTATAAATGTAGACCAATAATAAATTAGAGATTGTCGTGTGATGTCTGATCGAAATGTAGTACTTTTAGTTACTTTTTATAACATTCTATTTCCTGTCAACAAAATGAAACGATTTTTAACGATCTATCTGGATTCGTACCGGGGATTGTCGCGTCCGGCATGGATGCTGGCTTTGGTTATTTTTATCAACAGAAGTGGCGCGATGGTGTTGCCTTTTTTGGGGATTTATATGACACAGGCCTTGCATTTTTCGATGAAAGAAGCCGGAACCGTATTGAGTTGTTTCGGGTTAGGTGCCGTTACGGGATCGTGGTTGGGTGGTTGGCTAACAGACAAAGTCGGACATTTTAAAGTGCAGACAACCAGTTTGTTGTTGTCGGTTCCAATGTTTTGTATATTGCCTTTTTTTAAAACAGTGGAAACGCTGGCGGTTGGAATTTTTATTCTGAGTGTGATTACAGATTCCTTCCGTCCGGCTAATTCCGTTTCGGTGGCCTATTATGCCAAACCGGAAAACATTACCCGTGCTTTTTCGTTAAACCGAATGGCGATTAATCTTGGCTTTTCCATTGGCCCGGCATTGGGCGGTTTGCTGGCACTTATTTCGTACGACTGGCTTTTCTACGGCAATGCTATTGGTGCCATTGTAGCGGGAGCTTTGTTTTTCTTTTATTTTCGAAATCGAAAAGGAAATGAAAATGTACTTAAAAAAGAATCGAACGTTGCCGAAAAAGAGATTTCACCGTATAAAGACAAGCAATTTATCTGGTTTAATATCCTTACGGCTTTATATGCTATTTGCTTCTTTCAGTTGCTGAGTACGTTGCCGTTGTTTTATAAGGAAATCCATAAATTGACGGAAGCCGATATCGGAATGTTACTGGCCTATAGCGGTATCGTGGTTTTTGCGTTGGAAATGTTACTGGTGCATCTTGCCGAACGAAAAATGACATCGGCTCAGGTGATCATCATGGGAACCCTTTTGTGTGGTTTGTCGTTTGCGATGTTGGTCTTACCGGGTAAATTCGTGCTATTATATGTTTCCATGTTTGTGTTGTGTATTTCTGAAATATTGGTGATGCCTTTTGTGGCTACGGTAACCGTGCAACGTTCCGGAGCTTCAAATCGCGGGGCGTATATGGGATTCGGTGCTTTGGCTTATGCTGTAGCGCATATCGTTTCACCCTATTGCGGAACACGTCTGGCATCGGCTCATGGATTCGATACGCTTTGGTTGGTAACCGGAGGAATAACGATTCTTACTGCTGTTGGCTTTTATGTCGTGATGAAAAAAATGGAATAAGACACCGGATGGCAGATGAAATAATCGTTAATATTTTCTAAGTAACCTCCTGTTCAATTGTCGAATTCGATTATCTTTGCCGATTGTAAAAAGTAATTATGAAGTTCGATTTAGTACACAAAGACCCGTTGTCAAAAGCAAGAGCGGGAAGTATAACTACCGATCACGGTGTAATTGAAACACCGATATTTATGCCAGTAGGAACGGTGGCTTCCGTAAAAGGAGTACACCAACGTGAATTGAAAAACGATATTAATCCCGATATTATTTTAGGAAATACCTATCATTTATACCTGCGTCCGCAAACGGAGATTCTTGAAAAGGCCGGCGGTTTGCATAAATTCATGAACTGGGATCGTAATATTCTTACAGATAGTGGCGGTTATCAGGTGTATTCACTTTCTTCAAATCGTAAAATTAAAGAAGAAGGGGTGAAGTTTAAATCGCATATCGATGGTTCGTATCACTTCTTTTCACCCGAAAATGTAATGGAAATCCAACGTACGATCGGTGCTGATATCATCATGGCTTTTGATGAGTGTACACCATATCCGTGTGATTACCGTTACGCCAAACGTTCGATGCATATGACGCACCGTTGGTTGGATCGTTGTATTGCACATTTGGATAAATTACCGTTTAAATACGGCTACGAACAGACATTTTTCCCAATTGTTCAGGGAAGTACCTATAAAGATTTACGCCAACAATCGGCAGAATATATCGCTAGTGTTGGCGCACAAGGGAATGCTATCGGCGGACTTTCGGTTGGGGAACCGGCAGAAGAAATGTATGCGATGACCGAAGTGGTAACGGCTATTTTGCCGGAAGATAAACCGCGTTACCTGATGGGCGTAGGAACACCAATTAATATTTTGGAAAACATCGCGTTGGGTATCGATATGTTCGACTGTGTGATGCCAACCCGTAATGCGCGTAACGGAATGTTGTTTACGGCGAACGGTTCCATCAATATCAAAAACAAAAAATGGGAAGCTGATTTCTCTCCTATCGATGAGATGGGGATTACTTTTGTAGATACCGAATATTCAAAAGCCTATTTACGCCATTTGTTTGCGGCCAATGAATACCTGGGGAAACAAATTGCAACGATTCACAATCTGGGCTTTTATATGTGGTTGGTTCGCGAAGCCAGAGAACATATCATAACTGGTGATTTTTATCAATGGAAAGAAAAAATGGTAAAACAAATGAGCCAACGTTTATAATCCGAACGACAACTTTAATTTTCGATAACCCGGATGAAAATAATTGACAAATATATTTTAAAACGTTATCTGGTAACATTTTCGGTAATGTTATTGATGTTTATCCCGATTGGGATTGTAATCGACGTTTCCGAAAAGATCAATAAAATGCTGGCGAACAAAGTTCCGCTAACAGCGATTTTAAAATACTATTACGACTTTACAATATATTTTGCCAACCTGCTTTTTCCGATATTCCTGTTTTTATCGGTAATCTGGTTTACGTCCAAGTTGGCCAATAATACCGAAATTATAGCCATTTTGAGTTCCGGTATTTCGTTTACCCGCTTTTTGCGACCCTATATTATTGGAGCGACGCTGGTGTCGTTGTTTTCCTTGGTAATGGGTTTCTTTCTGGTGCCTAAAGCCAGTCAGGGGTTTAATGATTTCCGCTACAATTACCTGTCAAATAGTCCTACCGTCAGGGAAAACCAGGACGTTTACAGGCAAATCAGTAAAGACGAATTTATCTACGTTAGTAATTTTAATTACGAATCGAAGATCGCTTTTAATTTTACTTACGAAAAATTCAAAGGGGATCAGTTGGAATATAAAATTAATGCCAGCCGGATTAAATGGAACCCGGAAGATAGTACCTATACCTTGTATAATTATTCCAAACGAACGATTGGAGAATTGGACGATAAACTGGAAAAACGCGATCAGATGAAGATGAAAATGGAGTTTGATCTGGAAGATCTTACGCCGGTGGTCTATGTGGCCGAAACCATGAATCTGGGCGAGTTAAACCGCTTTATCGAAAAAGAAAAACAACGGGGTTCCCCCAATATCAATACCTATCTGGTGGTAAAATACAAAAAATTCAGTATCCCGGTTTCAGCTTTTATCCTTACGATCATTGCGGTTTCCGTTTCCTCTATGAAACGAAGAGGAGGGATGGGAGTGAATCTGGCCTTGGGGATCGCTATTGCCTTTACCTTTATTTTCTTTGATAAGATCTTTGCGACGCTGGCCGAAAAATCCAGTGTGCCGCCGTTGGTAGCCGTCTGGTTCTCCAATGTCGTATTCGGAATCTTAGCTATTTATCTCCTCAGAAATGCCAAACGATAATATTAAAAGTTACCTACATCTCCATTTAATTGTTTTTATCTGGGGATTCACGGCTATTTTAGGAGGATTGATTTCATTGGATGCGTTACCATTGGTGTGGTATCGTATGATGATCGCTTTGCTGTTGCTTTTCCTGTTTCTGTTAGTTCGTAAAAGACCTATTGGAGCCTCGGGAAAAATATTGGCGGGTTTTCTGCTCGGCGGACTTGTGATTGCCTTGCATTGGCTTACGTTTTTTATGGCGATTAAAGTCTCTAATATCTCTGTAACACTCGCCTGTTTGTCTACAGGTGCCTTTTTTGCCTCCTTTCTGGAACCGATATTCTACGGTCGGAAAATGATCTGGTACGAGGTGTTGTTCGGTCTTATCGTAATTGTTGGACTGGGAATTATCTTTAATGTGGAAGGCGATCATATAGAAGGAATTGTTCTGGCACTGACATCCGCTTTTTTATCGGCATTATTTTCGGTGATCAACGGAAAATTCGCTCAAAAACACGAAGCTTCCGTGATTACATTTTATGAATTGTTAGGCGGTGTTGGGTTTTTAACCCTCTATATGTTGTTTAGCGGTTATTTTACACCATCGTTTTTTGAATTGTCGCTATCCGATTGCATCTGGCTTTTGGTGTTGGGATCGATTTGTACAGCTTATGCCTTCCTGGCTTCGGTAAAAGTAATGAAATACCTGAGCCCGTATACCGTAATGCTAACCATTAATCTGGAGCCGATTTACGGGATAATTCTGGCGGTTCTGGTTTTTCAGGATAAAGAAAAAATGAGCCCGTCGTTTTATGTCGGAGCGGCTATAATCCTGCTTACGGTAATCCTGAACGGCATAGCCAAGAACTATAAAAAAATAAAAACAAATTAATAAATTGTTACTACAATATAAAATGATAATTTATCTTTGTAGGCAAACTAAACCCAAAAAGGTATAAAAAAATGGAATATTTAGATTTTGAACTTCCTATTAAAGAACTTGAAGATCAACTGGATAAATGCCAGATCATCGGCCTTGAATCGGATGTTGACGTATCAAATACTTGCAAGCAAATCGAGAAAAAATTAGAAGAAACCAAAAGGAATATCTATAAAAATCTAACGGCATGGCAACGCGTTCAGTTGTCCAGACATCCAAGCAGACCTTATACTATGGATCACGTTAGAGCCCTTTGTGGGGACACTTTTCTGGAACTTTTCGGTGACAGAGGAGTAAAAGACGATAAAGCAATGATTGGTGGTTTGGGTAAAATCGGTGGGCAGTCGTTTATGATTGTCGGACAACAAAAAGGATACAATACCAAAACCAGACAATACCGTAACTTCGGTATGGCCAATCCGGAAGGATATCGTAAAGCACTTCGTTTGATGAAAATGGCGGAGAAGTTCGGAATTCCTGTAGTGACTTTAGTGGATACTCCGGGTGCTTACCCAGGATTGGAAGCCGAAGAAAGAGGACAAGGAGAAGCAATCGCCAGAAATATTTTCGAAATGATCCGTCTTAAAGTGCCGATCATCACGGTTATCGTTGGTGAAGGAGCTTCCGGTGGAGCTTTGGGAATTGGTGTTGGTGATAAAGTATACATGTTGGAAAATACCTGGTACTCGGTTATCTCTCCGGAATCCTGTTCGTCTATCCTATGGAGAAGCTGGGAATACAAAGAGCAGGCGGCCGAAGCTTTAAAACTGACATCGTATGATATGAAAAAACAAAAACTTATCGACGATATTATCCCGGAACCGCTTGGCGGCGCACATTACGACCGTGATACAACTTTCAAAACCGTTGAACAATATATCATGAAAGGATATAATGAGTTAAAAGACTTATCAACAGAAGAATTGATTGCACAGCGTATGGATAAATACAGCAAAATGGGTGAGTTCAAAGAATAAATTCAATTACTTACAAATACAATCATCCGAAGTCTTACAACTTCGGATTTTTTTTTGACTTATTAACATTTTTGGATGGTTATGAACATCCGATTGCTCACAATTCAAATTCGTATTACCTAAAAAATGGCTACCTTAGCAGTATGGAAAACCTCAAAAATATAAACCCTATTCGTGTAGATAAAACTACCATCATTAATCTGGAAAAAGGGAAGTTGCCGCCTCAGGCATTAGACCTGGAAGAAGCGGTTTTGGGCGCGATGATGATCGATAAAAAAGGTGTGGACGAGGTTATTGATATCTTACAACCCGATGCTTTTTATAAAGACGCGCACAAGTATATTTTCGAAGCCATCGTGGAACTTTTTAACGACACCCAACCGATCGACTTATTAACGGTATCGGCGCAGTTAAAGAAAAATGGAAAACTCGAATTGTCCGGTGGAGATTTCTACCTGATCCAGTTAACCCAGAAAATTTCATCTTCGGCACACATCGAATTTCACTCGCGTATTATTCTGCAAAAATACATCCAGCGAAGTCTGATTAAAATCTCAAACGAGATTATCGAAGAAAGTTACGACGAAACGACCGATGTATTCGATTTGCTGGATAAAGCCGAGTCCAAACTGTATGAAGTTACACAGGGAAATATCAAACGTAGTTCCGAAACGGCGCAGAGTTTGGTAATTCAGGCAAAAAAAAGAATCGAGGAAATCTCAAACAAAGAAGGATTGAGTGGAATCCCGACCGGATTTCATGATCTGGATAAATTAACATCCGGTTGGCAGCCTTCGGATTTGATCATTATTGCGGCACGTCCGGGTATGGGTAAAACAGCTTTCGTACTTTCGATGGCTCGTAATATGGCTATCGATGCCGGTGCACCTGTAGCTTTATTTTCACTGGAGATGTCATCCGTACAGCTGATCACCCGTTTGATTTCCTCCGAAACCGGTTTGTCTTCCGAAAAACTGCGTACCGGTAAACTTGAAAAACATGAATGGGAACAGCTTTCCATCAAGGTAAAAGACCTCGAAAAAGCACCCTTATATATCGACGATACCCCGTCACTTTCCATTTTCGACCTTCGCGCCAAGGCAAGACGTCTGGCTTCACAATATGGAATCAAAATGATCGTTATCGATTACCTTCAGTTAATGACTGCCGGTGGTGGTGGAAAAGGCGGCGGAAACCGAGAGCAGGAAATCTCGACCATTTCCCGAAACTTAAAAGCCCTTGCAAAAGAGTTAAATGTACCGGTAATTGCCCTCTCGCAGTTATCGCGTGCCGTTGAAACCCGTGGAGCGAGTAAACGTCCGTTACTTTCCGACTTAAGGGAGTCCGGAGCGATCGAGCAGGATGCCGATATCGTATCCTTTATTTACCGTCCGGAATATTATAAAATTGACGAATGGGACGACGAAGAGCGTTCGCCAACACAAGGTCAGGCTGAGTTTATTGTAGCAAAACACCGTAACGGTGGATTGGATAATATCCGTCTGAAATTTATCGGTAATCTCGGTAAGTTCGACAACCTGGACGACTTTAGTTCGCCATTCGACGAATTGCCTTCCCGTATGAATATGGATGAAACGGCATTTATCACCAAAAACCTGCCATCAGCCAACGAAGCATTTGGTAGTAACATGAATAGCTTTGACGACGACAGTGATGTCCCGTTTTAAAAATAGTAAAAGGTCTGTTGCGGCAGACTTTTTTTTATGCCTTTTTGTTTTTGAAATAGTTTATCTTTGAAAATAAAAAACAAGAATGCGTCTTCGAAATATCCTATATAGCATCGTACTAATGTTGATTTCCTTGTCGGCAAAAGCGGCTTTTATTTTATTGCCGATGGAAGCCGAAGGACAGCAAAATCATCTGAAAGCCTACGGAATTACCTATTGGGCATTGGACAAACACTATAAAGTGAGTTGGTTGCTCAATTATCGCGGCGGTTCGTTTTTGTTGCCGGATGCGTCGGAAATCCGAAAAGAATGCCAGATCCGAGGGGTTACTTTTGAAGTGCTTTCCGATGGACAAACCAATGGGATTTTAGAAGATATCAGTTCGCCTTCTCAGAATATGGAAACCGTAGTTCTCGAAAAAGCACCCAAAATTGCCGTGTATACGCCAAAGGGTAAACAACCCTGGGACGACGCGGTGACACTGGTGTTGACCTATGCCGAGATTCCGTTTACCGCAATCTATGACGAAGAAGTACTGAGTGATGCTTTGTTGTTATACGATTGGTTACACTTACATCACGAGGACTTTACCGGACAATATGGTAAGTTTTTTGGAGCCTATCGCAACGCACCCTGGTATATCGAACAGAAAAGAGATGCCGAAGCATTGGCTAAAAAACTTGGCTTCGGTAAAGTTTCACAGGAAAAACTCGCCGTAGCTAATAAAATCCGTGATTTTGTGATTGGTGGTGGTTTTATGTTTGCCATGTGTTCGGCGACCGATAGTTTTGACATCGCCTTATCAGCTGAAGGTGTGGATATTTGCGAACCGATGTTCGACGGCGACGATAGTGACGCGAATTACCAATCGCGAATCGATTATAATAAAAGCTTTGCCTTTAAAGATTTTATTCTGGAAAGAAATCCGATGATTTATGAATTTTCGGATATCGATATGTCGCGCAAACGAAAAGTACTACCGGATAATGATTATTTTTCACTGATGGAATATTCGGCCAAATGGGATCCGATTCCAAGTATGTTGTGCCAGAATCATACCCAACTGATCAAAGGCTTTATGGGACAAACAACTGCTTTCGACAGCGAACGAATCAAATCGAGCGTATTGGTGATGGGCGAAAACAAAGCCAATGGCGAAGCGCGTTATATTCATGGGACGCGAGGAAAAGGAATGTTTACGTTTTACGGCGGTCATGATCCGGAAGATTACGAACACCGCGTGGGTGACGCGCCTACAGTGTTGGATTTGCATCCGAATTCTCCCGGTTATCGTCTCATTTTAAATAATGTATTATTCCCGGCGGCCCGAAAGAAAAAATTAAAAACTTAACTTTTTATACGTCCGATTTTAGAGCACAACGGTAGAAAGTCTTCCTAAACAGGAGGGCTTTTTTTTGTGCAATTTGTATAACATTTTTTTCTTAAATGTTTGATTATTTACTGTTTGTTTATGATTTGATTACTTTTGTATAACAAAGTGTGATAATTTGCGATTATTTTTAACGGAATCATTGAAAATAAAAATTAATAGTATTATTTTTACACGGAACTTAATCACTTGAATATGGCTAAAAATACGATTACTTTGGACACTGCTCGGGAGTGGGCGGAAAGATGGAAGAAAAAAAAAGGTGACTATGTAGGGCACCATAAATTAAAGGCGTTTTTAATCCCGGGAATTGACGTTACGCAGGTAATGAGCGAATGTGGCGTTACCAATGTTAGAGCCTACCTTGGAGTTGACGAAGATCATGTGGAAAAACTAATGATCGTTGGTGTCGATGCCGATGGAAATGATATGATCGATGAAAGCAAAGGTTTTTATATCTATGATTTTTCAGAGCCTTGCCCTAGTACGTGTAATAAAAAAGCTCCCTTTATTAGTGAAGGAGAATAAAAACGCTGCTTTTGATTAATTATATTATTTATTTAGGGTATCTGTTTTCGGGAATCAATCTGCTGTTGTATTTAAAAAATTACCGGAAGGAAGAAAAAGCCTATAAAATAGTTACCCTTTATTTGCTGGTTATCGCAATAATCCAGTTTTTTACCAGCTTGCTTAAAAACAACGGAATCCATAATTTGTTCCTGTCCCATTTCTATTTTATCCTGCAAATGGTGTTTTTAAGTTTCTTTTATCTGGAAATTCTGGAGCAAAAAGTGCAACGACGAATCGTACGAACTTGTTTAATGACCTGTTTGTGCGTTCTTGGAATACAATATCTGACGGATAAAGAGCTGTTTTTTCGCTTTAATCTGTTCGAAATTTTTATCACGTCATATCTGATCATTATTTATTCGATGTTTCATTTTTATAACCTGTTAAATACCGAAAAGCGCTATTACTATATCAATACCGGAATCTTGGTGTATTTGTTTGGAAGTACGGTGTTGTTTTTATCCGGAAATCTGATCAATACCTTACAACTCGAATCCCGAAATGTGGTTTGGCTGTTAAATGCAACCCTGGTGGTGATCTATCAACTGTTTATCTTTATCGAATGGCGTAAGCGTTCCCTGAAAAAAAACGAAGACTATGAATAATCTCAATCCAAAAGATATGGAAATCATCAGTGCGGTACTCTATACGTTTGTCGCGTTTGTACTGATGATTATCGCCATATTGTTTTTTGTGTATTATTCCCGGAAAAAAATCATCCAAAAGGAACTTGAAAAAAAAGATCTTGAAATCGATTACCAGAAAAAACTATTGCAGGCTACCATTCTTACACAGGAAAAAGAACGGGAACGGATTGCTCAGGATTTGCACGATGATATCAGTTCCAAGCTAAATATCATTGCGTTAAACAGTCACTTGCTAACGTCAACGGGTTTATCGTCAGCAGAAGTACAGGAAATAACCGGGAATATTATTACGACTACTGGTGTCGTATTGGAAAGTTCCCGTACGATAGCACACAATTTGTTACCGCCAATATTAGATAAGTTTGGGTTACATGCGGCCATCGACGAACTTTGTCAGCAAAGTAGTGGTGGCACCATCAAGATTGAATATAAAAACGATACAAAACAGCGGACTTTTGATGCCATTCCGGTCGAACAGCACTTACATATTTTTAGAATTTTACAAGAATTGATCAACAATTCGCTGCGGCATGGAAAAGCAACCCGCATTATGATTGTTTTTAATAAAGATAACAACGGTTGTTATTGCAATTATTCCGATAACGGTAGCGGTTTTGATACCAGGGATATTAAAAAACTGGCTGGCTTGGGTATGAAAAATATCGAAAGTCGGGTTGCAATGTTGGAAGGAGAACTACGCGTAGAAAGCGAAATTAATAAGGGAATTCATGTCACAATAAATTTTTAGCACCTATGATCAAAATTATTTTAGTCGACGATGAAGCCTTATTCCGAAAAGGAATAGCTTTTATCCTGCAACGGGAAAAAAACTTCGAAATACTTTTTGAAGCTTCCAATGGCGGGGAACTGATTGATTACCTGAATCTGAACGAGCAACGTTTGCCCGATATTATTTTGATGGATCTTAAAATGCCGATGGTTAACGGTGTCGAAGCGACCAAATTCATTCATCGCCGGTATCCGCAAATCAAAATTATCGCACTTACCAGTTATGATTCCAAACCGTTTATCGCGAATATGGTTCAGGTTGGAGCGGCGTCTTATTTGGTGAAAAATGCGTCGCCAATGGAAATGTTGTTTACGATTAATGAGGTGATGGATAAAGGTTTTTATTATAACGATTTTGTCATGCAGGTGGTTAATGAGAATTTGATTCTTGAACAGAAAAAATCCAAAACCAATCTGGATGAAGATTATCTGACGAATCGCGAAATTGAAATCCTGCGGCTCATTTGTGGTCAGATGAATACCAACGAGATCGCCGAAAAATTGTTTATCAGTCCACGGACGGTTGAAGGGCATCGCAACAATCTGTTGTTGAAGACGGATTCTAAAAATGTGGCCGGGTTAGTCGTTTATGCGATTCAAAACAAGATTGTCAGCCTCGATAGTTTGTCGTTTCAATAACGACTGTTTTTCCGAAAAAGCATATTTTTGTGGTTCAATTAAAGCGACCGCATGAATTATAATGCCATTCTTCAGGAGATATACCAACAAATAAAGCGACTGCCGGTAACCGGAACTGTTACGGAAACCATTCCCGAACTGACTAAAATTGATCCCGATAAGTTTGGCATGCACCTCACCACACTCAACGGCGATGATTTTGGTATTGGGAATAGTGACGAAAAATTCTCCATTCAGAGTATTTCCAAAACACTAACGGTAGCGATGGCGTTTTCGCTATTGGGCGAACGGATGTGGGAACGGGTAGGAGTAGAACCTTCCGGGAATCCGTTTAATTCGCTTGTTCAGTTGGAATACGAAAAAGGAATACCACGCAATCCGTTTATTAATGCCGGAGCGATTGTAGTAGCCGATATGTTGGTGTCGCAATTAAAAGATCCTAAAAAAGAGTTTCTGGATTTTGTTCGAACCTTGTCCGGAAGCCCCGATATTGATTTTAATCGTAGTGTCGCGGAATCGGAAAAGCAAACCGGATTCCGGAATGTGGCTTTGGCCAATTTTATCAAATCGTTCGGCAATATTCAAAACGATGTGGATAGGGTTCTTGATTTTTACTTTTTTCAGTGTTCTATTGAAATGAGTTGTAAAGAACTCGCACATGCTTTCTTCTTTTTTGCCAATGGAGGGATCACAAAAAATGGTCAGCAGGTGCTAACGCAAAGTCAGGCGAAGCGCTTAAATGCGTTAATGCAGATGTGTGGTTTTTACGACGAATCCGGTGAGTTTACCTATAAAGTAGGATTACCCGGTAAAAGCGGAATCGGTGGTGGTATTGCGGCTTTATATCCTAAAAATTTTACCGTAACAACCTGGAGTCCGCGATTAAACGAAAAAGGAAATTCGGAATTGGGTATGAATGCCCTTGAGCTACTCACAACCAAAACCGGAATGTCTATATTTTAAAATCTTTTTAAGTTTTTTTACTTAGTTTTAAGTTAGGCTAAAGAGGTATCACTATTATTTGGAATGTTTTCAAAAAAATTGACTTGACTATTAAATATTACCTTTTAATTAGTCTAATGTAAGTCCTTTGTTAGTGGTTTTGATCTGTGTTTTTGTATTATTCCGATATTATGGATGTTAATAATTCTATAACGTATTACCACATTAGTCAAGAATCGAATAATTTAGCTTAGCGGAATATTTTAGGGAGATTTTATTGAAGACAAATAAAAGTGTCGATGATTAATACCTGATTACTAACATACATCGGTTTTATGAAGTTGAAAGCTTTTGTTATTGAACCGATTAATTTTTTTAAACCGCAGTAAACTGATTTGATTATTAATTAACTTCAGTCATTTGCCTATTTTGTTTTTTTAGATTTCCATTCAATCTTTTAATTTTTTGTTCTAGTCGAATTAATTTACTGTTCTTTAAATCGGTTGTATTTACTCTTGTTAAAACAATTCTTCCATTAACTGAAAAGTCTTTGAATTTACTGTGTAACAAATCAATTGAACGATCAATTTGTTCAACAGCTTTAATTAAGTCCGATCCTTTTAGTTCAACAAAATATGATTCTTTTTTGTCACAGTTGAGCAATAGAAAATCACATTTTGAATTATGGTCATCAATTAAGCAGCCATCAACTCGATATTTGGTTAATTTATTTGAAGAATTGTTTTCATATATATATGTTGTTGATGACTTCTTATCAGTCATGGTAACTATTTTTCTGTTTTGATTATGAAATTCAAAGCAAGTTTCAAATGGTTTACAAGACATAATTATTCAGTTTCAAATTGAAATAAAAAATCGAATTCATTATTGATGATACTAGAAACAGAATCGATTTTTTCTTGTTGTATTATATTCAATTCTTTGTCAATAATATCAGTGACTAATCCGTTTTGGACCATTGCTGCAAAAACTTGTTGCCTGTTTATCCATAAATTTTTATTGATTTTTTTTGAAACCTCTGCCCTATTAGATTGTCCAACTTGATGCGCTAGTATTAAATTATTGATTGATGCTAGTATATAGGGGCTATGTGTTGTGATAAATACTTGAGAGTTCTTTATGTTAAAAAGTAAAGCTATAAGGTTAGAAATTTCCTTTTGTGCTTCTGGAAATAAATGAGCTTCAGGTTCTTCAATAACAATAAAAACATTTTGCTTTTCTAAAACAATAATAAAAAGTAGTAGTAATATCCATAGTGACTCTTGTTGTCCTGAAGATGAAAAGCTAAGTTTTACATAATTTTTCGATGTGTAAAAAATTTTTTCCCCATCTTTATCGAATTGATATTTTCCCTTTAAAATTTTTGTGATAATTTCCTCTGCAAGTTTAGTTGTTTCATAATCAATGTCTTGTTGAGTAAGTAGTCGTCGTTCTTTAATAATATCGCTTAATGATTTATTAAATATAGGTCTGACAATATTGATCTTATCTAGAAAAGTCCTCATTAAAAAATCAAGACTCCTAGAGTTTACATACTGTAGTTGTTCAGACAAAGTTGCTAATAAGCTTCTACCGGCTGGTATAAAAATTAATTCTCGATCTTCTTCAAAGATTGAATTACATTTCTGCTTTATTTGATTAATAAATTTTCTTTTGTCTGTATCTAACTGAAGTAAATCTTTACTTGTTAAGAGAGATGGGTTTCTTTGATTTATGGACTGTGAAAAATCTTTGACTTCCCAAATAATTTTTTTTATTTTCTTAAGAAGTGATTCACTAAATTCAGGCGTTATATATTTGTGATTTGTTTCAAGTGTAATGCTGATCCAAATATCATCACTATAATAATATTTTAACTGTAAACTGTTTAAATGAGTGCTTGCCCCAAAGTAATCAAGAAACTTTTGACGCACTATTTTTCCATAAGAATTGTTAAAATGCTTTTTAAATTCGTTTTTGTCTAGTGCATCAATGAAATATTTTACCAAATCATCGTTAAGAGACTTGAAAAAGAAAATGGTTTTTGCAATCGTACTCTTACCACTTGCTTGCGGACCAATGAGCAAAGAGAAATCTTGTATCTCAAGATCTAACTCTTTTATTGGTCCGAAGTTTTTTATTTCTATTCTTTGCATTTTTTAAATTTAATTTCCAAATTTAAAAAAAAATAAAGTTATATTGATTAAGGTTATGGTAAATAAAGAAGGTTTTCGGAAATGATTATCATTGTCGAAATGTATAGTTATTAGAGTACTTGCAATTTTATTGCAAATAGGTACTAGAGGATTCGAGTCGTTAAAATCTTTTTTCGTTCCATTTTTTTGTCGGTTTTGTTCTTGAAACGACCAAACTAAAATACGGGTTACTTTATTTCCTTGTTCCATAGTAACAGTTTTTACCGTTACGGCTTTGACCTTTTTTAAAACGGAATAAAACGCTTTTAGGTTTTCATTTTTGGAAACCAGGGTCGAAAACCACAGGCATTGCGATTGGAAGTGTACGCTTTCATAAATCATGTTTGTGATAAACACGCGTTCGCCGCCTTCACACCATAATTCGTTATTTTGACCACTAAAGTTAAGTACCGGTTTTCCGGCTGTATTTTTGCCTAGGTTTTTTAGCTTTCGTTCGGTTCCTTTTGTAGCTGCTTCCCGCGAATCGTGGAACGGCGGATTACAAATCGTAAAATCGAATTGCTCCGATTCTCCAATGATATTTTTAAAAACCTGACGCTTGCTGGATTGTAAGCGAACGCTGATCTCATTTTTAAGATCCGGATTTTTTTGAATGATCGTTTCGGCTGTGTTCTTCGCCGCTTTGTCTACTTCAGTTGCAATAAAAGACCATCCATATTCCTGGTGACCAATGATCGGATAAATACAACTGGCACCGGTTCCGATATCGAGAATACGCACCGTATTACCGGTTGGGATTTTTCCGGAATTGCTTTCAGCCAGAATATCCGCGATATAGTGGATATAATCAGCACGTCCCGGAATAGGAGGACAAAGATTGGTTTTGGGAAGTTCCCAGTAATCGATCGCGTAATACGCCTTTAAAAGGCTTTTATTTAGTGTTCTAACGGCATCGGGATTCGCAAAATCAATACTCGTATCACCAAAAGGGGTAGTGGTGGTATAGGCTTCCAGTTCCGGATAGACCGAGATCAGGAAATCAAAATCGTAACGACTGTTGTGTTGGTTACGCGGATGTAAGGTTTTGGCAGTGCCGGAAGAAATATCTTTTTTCATTTGAATACAATAGACGACAAAGGTAGTACAATTATAAGGAAACCGAAACGTTTCTTTCTTTCAGAAAAACAAAAAACCCATTCGTAAGAATGGGCTTTGTAATAAGTAAGATAAATATGTTTAACAAACGTTTTTATTTAATTTTAGTTACGATAGCTGCGAAAGCTTCTGGGTGGTTCATCGCTAAATCGGCAAGAACTTTACGGTTCAATTCGATATTGTTTGCTTTGATTTTACCCATGAATTGAGAATAACTCATTCCGTGTAAACGTGCACCAGCGTTAATACGCATAATCCATAATGCACGGAAATTTCTCTTTTTTTGCTTTCTTCCACGGTAAGCATATTGCATTGCTTTTTCTACCGCGTTTTTCGCTACTGTCCAAACGTTTTTACGTCTTCCAAAGAATCCTTTGGCTTGCTTCAATACTCTTTTTCTTCTAGCTCTTGAAGCAACTGAATTTACTGATCTTGGCATAATTCTTAAATTGTTTTTGTAGCAGGCGACCTTTTCAGGTTCTTGACGAATACCAGGATTCGAGGCACTACTCCAGGGTTATTAAATTGTTGTAACCGAAAGAACGATTAGATAATTCGTAATTGTTCTTTTACACTCTTCACGTCAGATGGGTGAACCAAAGCTGCGTGAGTTAAAGCTAATTTACGCTTTTTAGATTTTTTAGTCAAAATGTGACTTTTAAAAGCGTGCTTTCTCTTGATTTTTCCAGAGCCAGTAACTTTAAAACGTTTCTTAGCACTAGATTTAGTTTTCATTTTAGGCATTTTCTTCCTAGGTATTAGATTTATCTTACTTATTATTTTGATTACAATCTGAAAAAACAAACTGCAATACTATATCAGGGACTCTAAAAGCCCGTTGATTAAAATGGTAAAAAGAACTAGCTTATTGCTTTTTCTTTTTAGGTGCAATGAACATAATCATACGCTTACCTTCAAGTACCGGAAGTGCTTCCACTTTTCCGAATTCTTCAAGATCCTGAGCAAGACGTAATAATAAAATCTGTCCTTGCTCTTTATAGATGATCGAACGGCCTTTGAAAAATACGAATGCTTTTAATTTTGATCCTTCTTTCAGGAATTTTTCAGCATTCTTTTTCTTGAACTCATAATCGTGTTCATCTGTCTGAGGTCCAAAGCGAATCTCTTTTACTACAATTTGCGATGATTTTGCTTTTAGCATTTTATCCCGCTTCTTTTGTTCGTAAAGAAACTTTTTGTAATCCATTATTTTACAAACCGGAGGAGCGGCATTGGGAGAGATTTCAACCAAATCCAATTCTTGCTCTTCTGCCATTTGTAAGGCCAACGATGTTTTGTAAACACCTGGCTCAATGTTCTCTCCTACAAGGCGAACCTCAGGAACACGGATAGCATTGTTTGTTCTGTGCGGATCCTTTTTTTCTACTCTGGGCTGAAAGCCCCTGTTGTTTCTAATTGCTATGGCTCTAAAAATTTAAGTTAAACTTAGAATGATTTTAATGTCTTATTAATTTCTTCTTGTACTAAAGAAGCAAATTGTTCAATTGTCATGGTCTGATTTGATTTTCCGGAATCGCCGTGACGACGTACCGAAATCGTACCGTTCTTTTCTTCTTCTTCTCCAACAATCAGCATAAACGGTAATTTCTGAACTTCAGCTTCCCGGATTTTCTTACCAATCGTTTCGTTACGATTATCAATTAGGGCGCGAATTTCGTGATTTTCTAGCAAATCTAAAACTTTTTTGGCATAATTTTCATATTTCTCGCTCAAAGACAGGATTATAGCCTGCTCCGGCATTAGCCAAAGTGGGAAATTTCCTCCAGTATGCTCCAGTAAAATCGCAATAAAACGCTCCATCGATCCGAATGGTGCACGGTGGATCATTACCGGGCGATGTAGCTCATTATCAGAACCTTTATACGTCAAATCGAAACGCTCCGGTAGGTTGTAATCTACCTGAATAGTTCCTAATTGCCAGCTTCTTCCCAAAGCATCTTTTACCATAAAGTCCAGTTTTGGACCGTAGAAGGCTGCTTCGCCGTATTCTACTGTCGTATTCAGTCCTTTTTCTTTGGCTGCATTGATAATCGCGTTTTCGGCTTTATCCCAATTGTCGTCCGATCCGATGTATTTTTCCGGTTTTTCCGGATCACGTAACGAAATCTGAGCGGTGAAGTTTTCAAAACCTAAAGAACCAAATACATAAAGTACCAGGTCGATTACGTTTTTAAACTCAGCATCCAATTGTTCCGGTGTACAGAAAATGTGTGCGTCATCCTGAGTAAATCCACGAACACGGGTTAAACCATGTAATTCACCACTTTGTTCGTAGCGGTATACCGTTCCAAATTCAGCATAACGTTTTGGAAGGTCTTTATAACTCCACGGTTTTGCATTATAGATCTCACAGTGGTGCGGACAGTTCATCGGTTTTAATAAAAATTCCTCTCCTTCAGCCGGTGTATGAATTGGCTGGAAACTGTCGGCTCCATATTTAGCATAGTGTCCGGAAGTCACATAAAGTTCTTTCTGACCGATATGTGGCGAAACAACTTGTTCGTATCCGGCTTTTTTCTGCGCTTTTTTAAGGAATTGCTCCAAACGATCGCGTAAAGCAGCTCCTTTTGGTAACCATAATGGTAGACCTTGTCCTACACGTTGGGAGAAATGGAATAATTCCAATTCTTTTCCAAGTTTTCTGTGGTCGCGACGTTTGGCTTCTTCTAATAATTCCAAATAATCGGTTAGATCTTTTTGTTTTGGGAATGAAATACCGTATACACGGGTTAACTGTTTGTTTTTTTCATCACCTCTCCAATATGCTCCGGCTACCGATAATATTTTCATGGCTTTGATGATTCCGGTATTCGGAATATGACCACCACGACATAAGTCGGTAAAAGTAGCATGATCACAGAAAGTAATCGTTCCATCTTCCAGGTTCTCGATTAATTCTGTTTTATACGGATTGTTTTCTTTTGCGTAAAATTCCAATGCTTCGGCTTTTGTTGCGGAACGCATTTTGAATTCGTGTTTTTCTTTTGATATAGCAAGAACTCGATCTTCAATGGCTTTAAAGTCGGCATCAGTAATTCTTTGATCGCCGAAATCGACGTCATAGTAAAAACCATTGTCAATAGCCGGACCAATTGTAAGCTTAACGCCTGGATACATTTCTTGTAAAGCTTGCGCCATTACGTGTGAAGTGGAATGCCAGAAAGCTTTTTTTCCTTCTTTATCATTCCAGGTATATAATACAAGAGCACCGTCCGTGGTTAATTCGGTCGTGGTTTCAACTGTTGTACCATTAAAAGAAGCCGAAATAACATTTCGAGCCAATCCTTCACTAATGCTTTTGGCAACATCCATCGGAGTTACACCTTGTGCAAACTCCTTTACCGAACCATCGGGTAATGTAATCTTTATCATATATTAAATTTATAAAGCGCAAATATAAAAGTTTAGAGAAATACATACAATATATATAGGTAGTATAATTCAAATATTTTACATTGATTTAAATTGGGCTTTTTTTAGTGGTATTTCTTGCGTAATGCGTTTTTGATGTCGATTGATCGCCTGAATTGTCCTATATATAGGTATGATTGTACTAATTTCGGAAGACCTGACAGGTTTTTGGAACCTGTCATACCCGGTATATATAGTGTAAAAATGCGTAAAACCTGGCCAATCCTTGGATTTGCGCAAGCAAAGCCCGGATATTCGAAAAAAACATGTTGTTGTTACGTCTTTGTAATGAGGTTGTTAAGAAAAAGATTTAAAAAAAGGTTTGATAAAGTTTGTAAAGATGGAAAAAGGTTCTAGTTTTGCAGCCGCAATAAGGGAGTTCATTGAAGTATAGTACGGCAGATTGGGATTGACTAAGGTTAGAAAAAAAGTCAAAAAAGATTTGCGAGAAATAAAAAAGTGATTTACCTTTGCCACCCGCAAAACAGGGAAGTTCTTAAAGATATTGAGTAAGATAAACGAAGAAAATTTTTTCAAAAAAAAATTCAAAAAAATCTTGCGAGAAACAAAAAGAATTTTTAGTTTTGCAGCCGCTAACAAGGAGACGCGTTAGTGATAAAACAAAGAGAATTAAGTTCATAGACATATTGGATTGACAGCATACAAAGAGAGAGTAAGATTTTTCGAGTATAACAAATTAGACCTAGAAATTATCGTAAAATATTAAAAATATACGATGAAGAGTTTGATCCTGGCTCAGGATGAACGCTAGCGGCAGGCCTAACACATGCAAGTCGAGGGGTAGGGTTAGCTTGCTAACCTGAGACCGGCGCACGGGTGCGTAACGCGTATGCAATCTACCTTGTACAGAGGGATAGCCCAGAGAAATTTGGATTAATACCTCATAGTATTATCGAATGGCATCATTTGATTATTAAAGTTCCAACGGTACAAGATGAGCATGCGTCCCATTAGTTAGTTGGTAAGGTAACGGCTTACCAAGACGATGATGGGTAGGGGTCCTGAGAGGGAGATCCCCCACACTGGTACTGAGACACGGACCAGACTCCTACGGGAGGCAGCAGTGAGGAATATTGGACAATGGGCGCAAGCCTGATCCAGCCATGCCGCGTGCAGGATGAAGCATCTATGGTGTGTAAACTGCTTTTATACAGGAAGAAACCCTACCACGTGTGGTAGATTGACGGTACTGTAGGAATAAGGATCGGCTAACTCCGTGCCAGCAGCCGCGGTAATACGGAGGATCCAAGCGTTATCCGGAATCATTGGGTTTAAAGGGTCCGTAGGCGGTTTTGTAAGTCAGTGGTGAAATCTGGTCGCTTAACGATCAAACGGCCATTGATACTGCAAGACTTGAATTATTGGGAAGTAACTAGAATATGTAGTGTAGCGGTGAAATGCTTAGATATTACATGGAATACCAATTGCGAAGGCAGGTTACTATCAATATATTGACGCTGATGGACGAAAGCGTGGGGAGCGAACAGGATTAGATACCCTGGTAGTCCACGCCGTAAACGATGGATACTAGCTGTTGGGCGCAAGCTCAGTGGCTAAGCGAAAGTGATAAGTATCCCACCTGGGGAGTACGAACGCAAGTTTGAAACTCAAAGGAATTGACGGGGGCCCGCACAAGCGGTGGAGCATGTGGTTTAATTCGATGATACGCGAGGAACCTTACCAGGGCTTAAATGTAGTGTGACAGATTTGGAAACAGATTTTTCTTCGGACACATTACAAGGTGCTGCATGGTTGTCGTCAGCTCGTGCCGTGAGGTGTCAGGTTAAGTCCTATAACGAGCGCAACCCCTGTTGTTAGTTGCCAGCGAGTCATGTCGGGAACTCTAACGAGACTGCCGGTGCAAACCGAGAGGAAGGTGGGGATGACGTCAAATCATCACGGCCCTTACGTCCTGGGCTACACACGTGCTACAATGGCCGGTACAGAGAGCAGCCACTGGGTGACCAGGAGCGAATCTATAAAACCGGTCACAGTTCGGATCGGAGTCTGCAACTCGACTCCGTGAAGCTGGAATCGCTAGTAATCGGATATCAGCCATGATCCGGTGAATACGTTCCCGGGCCTTGTACACACCGCCCGTCAAGCCATGGAAGCTGGGGGTACCTGAAGTCGGTGACCGCAAGGAGCTGCCTAGGGTAAAACTGGTAACTGGGGCTAAGTCGTAACAAGGTAGCCGTACCGGAAGGTGCGGCTGGAACACCTCCTTTCTAGAGACACGATAATTAGGGTTTATGCATACAAGAGATTTTACTCTCGCTGTTAGTTCAAAAAAAAGAAGAATAAGTAAAAAAAAGAGTTTATACTATTTTTAAAGAGTGATACTTAGGTTTTAGATATATCATTTAAAATTTAACGTTCAAAATTTAAAATAATTTAAAAATAGTCTCGTAGCTCAGCTGGTTAGAGTACTACACTGATAATGTAGGGGTCGGCAGTTCGAGTCTGCCCGGGACTACAATTTTTACTTATAAGGAAATTCTGGAAGTTGAGAATTGAATTAAAGATTGATTCAACATTCAAAATTCAACATTCAAAAAAAAAGAATGGGGGATTAGCTCAGCTGGCTAGAGCGCCTGCCTTGCACGCAGGAGGTCATCGGTTCGACTCCGATATTCTCCACTATCTTAGGAGGTAGAAAAGAGAAACAAGAATCAAGATAAAAGACGTTGTCTTTGATCTTTGTTCTAGACTCTTTCCTCTAAAAGAAACCGTTCATTGACATATTGAGATAAGAAAACAAAAAAATTAGAAAGCACAGAATTTAGGGTGTACCGTTAAGGTATATTTTAAAAAAAGTAAGTACAATAAGCAAAATAAGGGCGTATGGGGGATGCCTAGGCTCTCAGAGGCGAAGAAGGACGTGATAAGCTGCGAAAAGTTACGGGGATTGGCACATACGAATTGATCCGTAAATATCCGAATGGGGCAACCCACTATGTTGAAGACATAGTACATCGATAGATGGGCGAACCCGCTGAACTGAAACATCTAAGTAGGCGGAGGAGAAGAAAACAAAAGTGATTCCGTAAGTAGTGGCGAGCGAACGCGGAAAAGCCCAAACCAGAGCTGTTACGGCAGTTGTGGGGTTGTAGGACCACGATATTTCTTGCGGATTGAATTGGAATAACCTGGAAAGGTTAACGATATAGGGTGATAGTCCCGTACAAGTAAGAGAAGATAAGAATAGTGGTATCCTGAGTAGGGCGGGGCACGTGAAACCCTGTCTGAATCTGGCGGGACCATCCGCTAAGGCTAAATACTCCTGAGAGACCGATAGTGAACCAGTACCGTGAGGGAAAGGTGAAAAGAACCGTGAATAACGGAGTGAAAAAGATCCTGAAACCATACGCCTACAAGCGGTCGGAGCCCTTAAGTGGGGTGACGGCGTGCCTTTTGCATAATGAGCCTACGAGTTACCGTTGCTGGCAAGGATAAGCACTTCAGGTGTGGATCCGTAGCGAAAGCGAGTCTGAATAGGGCGCTATAGTCAGTAGTGGTAGACGCGAAACCGTGTGATCTACCCATGGGCAGGATGAAGCTGTGGTAACACACAGTGGAGGTCCGAACCGGTTGACGTTGAAAAGTCTTCGGATGACCTGTGGGTAGGGGTGAAAGGCCAATCAAACTCGGAAATAGCTCGTACTCCCCGAAATGCATTTAGGTGCAGCGCTGATTTAGTTATATAGAGGTAGAGCTACTGATTGGATGCGGGGGCTTCACCGCCTACCAATTCCTGACAAACTCCGAATGCTATATAATGATTTTCAGCAGTGAGGGCATGGGTGCTAAGGTCCATGTCCGAGAGGGAAAGAACCCAGACCATCAGCTAAGGTCCCCAAATGTATG